>NZ_JBVIHM010000049.1:23333-43630 GCF_055570295.1 Streptomyces sp. NPDC031265 | reverse complement strand
TTCTTGCGCTGGCCACCGCCCATGCCCACGGGGTTGTTGATGTTCTTGCTCACGGTCACGGGTTCTCCCGGTAATGATGTGAAGTGATCTACGGATTCATCGGTGGAGGACGGGCGGCGACGTCGAAGGACGCCAGCAGAGGCCCATCACGCTCTCACTCGTAAATCGGCGTCTGGAAGAACATGACAAAGACCTTACCTGCTTCCGTCGGCCCCGCACACCAACCTTTTCGCCGCCCCGGCGTCGGCCGGGCCTTCGGCGAGCGTCAGGTCAGCCGTTTCCTCCCGGAATCTCAGCACCGCCAGCACCCGCCGGTGGTCGACGCACGCCCGGGGCAGGTCCAGATGCGCGTTACTGGGCCGCCGCGGGCGTTGTCAGTGGTCGCGAGCACACTGACGGCATGAGAGATCATCTCACTTGCACCCCGCCGTTACGGGACAACCTTCACCGGCCTCCACGCGAAGTCCACACCGCGCATCAGAAGTTGTGGACTGCCGCTTGAATTCAAGGGCAGACACCTGTCCGGCAAAACGCGAGGCCCCTCAATCCTGGACGCACGGCGGGCTACGGCCGTTGCGGCGGAGGGGGGCAGCGATGCCGTCGCTGAGATGCGGACCGCACTTGGTGTAGTGGATGGGCCCGCTCTGGAGGTACTCGGGGACCGCTCCTTGCGGTACGTCCTGGCAAGGGTGCCGCCCGGGCTGCGGGGCGAGGCGGCCGTGTGGGGGTGGGATGACGCGGAGGTACGCGGCCGTCTCGCCTCCCACGTCGCGGCGGAGCTGGTGGGACGGCGCTGGAGAAGGAGACGGGCCCCGCCGCCGGACGATTTTGGCCAAAGCACCTTGAAGTGCAGGGAGTTGATGGGTTCGCCAGTGGTGTTGTCAGTGCGCTCGGTTAGATTCCGGCATCTGGCGTCGTCGCCACAGGGGACACACAGACGGGGTGGGATGTCCGTGAGGAATCAGTTGACAGCGGCAGCCGGGGTAACAGCGGTGCTCGTGCTGGCGGGTGTGACGGGAGGATGTGAGGATGTCCGCTGGTCCGAGTTCTCGGAGTGCCCCGCCGCGATCCCCGTGCTGCTGCACGGTCTTCTTGACCAGGCCGCCGCGTCCGAGGCAAAGCGAGTGCTCACCAACTCCGTTCTCAACAGCATCAGCGAGATGAACATGGCCATGCCGATGGTGCTGCCGTTCCTGCTCCGCCTGGCAAGCGACCCACAGGTTCCCGCGCGGTCCGGGGTTCCTGCGCCAGGACCGCACCTGTCACAGTGGCTGGCTTGCAACAGTGAGGTCCGGAGCACGCCCGGGCGTCCCGATATGGGAGTGCCCCGGCAGCCGGCGAACTGGGTTCGCGGGGTGAGGGGGGCACTCGTGCGTGGCGGCGGTGGGCGCCTGATCGGCCACGGCTGTCCCGGCCAGCATCATGCCGGCCGACAGGGCAAGAGCGGTGCAGGCCACGACATGGCCAGCACGCAAGGTGCACGCAGAAGACAAAATTCCCCCCTGGGAATATGCGGGTGAAAGCGGAGCGGATTCGTCACGGCTCATGCGGCGAGGGAGCGCGCGGAAGCATTCCTCGCGGGCCCGCACCTGGCGCGTCGCCGTGGACGCCTGGCCATGTGTGGCCGTACGGAGACACGCTGAAATCCCCCCGCGGGAATGTGCGTGAAGCACACAGCCGATACACAGGTGGTTGAAGGGAACATCGAGTCACAGGAGGTCTGCACGAATGTGCTCGCGCGGATCGACCGGGCCGCCGAGGAGGGCGGGTGACAGCACTGGTAGAGCGTCACTCGCCGCTCTCCGGGCGGGGTGGCGCCACCCGCTCGGCTTCGATGGTCGCGGTGCGGCCGGTGGCAGCGAGGAGGGCGAGCAGTGCGAGGACGGCCAGCAGGATGATGACCAGCAGCAGGATGGTCAGAACTGTCGGATGGTTCCAGAGCGCGAAGACCAGGGCCACGATCAGCACGGCGGCCAGGGCGATCCACCGGCGGTGGGACTGGGCCCAGGTACCCGCCCGGCCGGTGCGGACCTGGTGGGCGTATGCCCACTGAGCCACGGAGCCCGCGGCGCGCTCGGATGTGCCCCGGACAGCGCGCGGCAGCCTTCCTGGGCCGATCAGGTAGGCGCCCAGCGCGATGACCACACCGAGCACGATCGCCGTGCGCAGGCTGACCCTCAAGAAGCGCAGCAGCGTGTCGAACACGGCTGCCGCGGCGGCCTCCGACTGAACCTGGGGTGGGAGATGATCCAGGTAGTAGTGGCGGGCGATGACCAGGGCGATGGCCACGATCAGGCATGCGAAGGCCGCGCCGAGAGCCGTACGGGCCAGGGCCCGGCGGCGCCGGTGTGCCAGCAGCACACCTGCCGCGCCGATCACCACGACGAGTACGGGAAACCAGTTCCCGATCAGGTCCAGCAGATGGGCGCCCTTGCGGATCTTCTCCAGCTGGTCGGACTGGAAGAGCACCATCTGCTTGTCGACCTCGGGGATCTTGGAGGCCGCGGAGAGCCCGGCGTCGACAAGTGCCTGTTTGACCTGGTCGACGGCTTCGCCGACGTCGAGGGTGACCGTCCCACCGTCCACGCCCACGGTGCCACGGCCCTCGCCGGTGAGCGCGTGCACGACGGTGGTGTGGGCTGCCCGGTTGGCGTTCGTCCAGATCCGCTCGAAGCGGTCGCTGCGCACGAAACGGGTGGCCACCTTCTCGACCGTGTCGTTGACCGCGGAGTCGAGTTGCGGGCCCAGCCCCTTCAGGGACTGCGCGGCGCGGGGCGGCAGTCCCCGGGATTGCAGCCAGGCGGCGATGTCCGCGGCGGCCTGGCTGCCGTCCACCCGCACGTCGGCGGCATGCGTGATGCGCTTGACCGCCGCGTCCTCGATCGCCGGATCCGAGGCCAGCGGCGAGACCGTTGCCACGTAGCGGCCGGTGTCGAGAGCGATGTCGTGCACCCAGACCGTGAGCAGTGCGACCGGCACCAGGATGCAGGTGAGGACGATGAGCACTGCCGAGGCGGTGTTCCGCGTGATCCTCAGGGCCGCCGAGCCGTGCTTGGGCTCACTGCCCGCCGAGTCACCCGCGCCGCCCCCCGGGGCGGCATCGGGCTCGGATGGCTCGTGCGGGCTGGTCATGGGGGCTCCGGGGTCTGGGGGGACTGCCTGCCTCCATTTCCGCCGCTTTATGCTGAGACGGCCCGCCCAGGTGGGCCGTACGGGCGAGTGGCGGTCAATCACCCGGGCCCGTGGTCCTGCACTGCGCGACGGGGTCCTTGCCGATGCAGGCCGCGTACGCGTGCACGGCCTTTATGGGCGCTGTGCGCCTTTCCCAGCCCCTCGGGGCGGGGCAGCAAGAACGGCTTGTTCCGGCCGTCCTGTGACTATGACTCCGCCGAACGGGGCTGGGTTTCCGGGATCCGTGAGGTGAAGAACATCGCGAGGAGCGCGGTGAAGGCGAGGATCGCGAGCGCGGCACGCAGACCGTCGATCCTGGCGTCGGCGTTCGCGTCAAGTGCCGCCTGAGTCACCTCCGTGCTCGTGCCCGCCTTGTCGAGGGCGGACTTGAGCTGGTCGTCCGACAGGAACGGGGCGCCGCTTTGGAGTTCGGCAGTCGCCTGGCTCTTGACCTCGGCCGGGACCGCCGGATTCCGCTCCACGCCGGCGAGGAAGGAAGTCGTCAGCGCGGCGATCATGATCGAGCCGGCGAGTGCCGTACCGATCGAGGCCCCGAGGTTGGTGACGGCGTTCTGGACGCCGCCGACCTCGGCGCTCTGTGCTTCGGGCACTGCGGACACGGTGACCGAACCGAGCTGGGACGCCAGTGCGCCCATGCCGAGCCCGATCAAAAGGAGGGGGATGGTGACGATTTCCGCGCCGGCTTCCGCGTCGAGCGCGGCCATCAGGACCACCGCGCCGACGAGCAACGCGAGGATCCCGAGCCGCACCACCCGCCGCGGCGAGACATCGGGGAAGAAGCGGGGGATCAGGACGGCGGCCGCCAGCAGCGTCACCGAGAGCGGCAGGATGCGGGCGCCGGTCGTGAGCGCGGACAGGCCCAGGGCAACCGACAGATAGAGCGGTACGACGAAGAACACGCCCATCTGAACGAGGTACTGGAAGAAGAACATCGTCAGCCCGCCGGTGAGCTGCTTGTTGTGCAGCATGCCCGGGTCGACGAGCGGCTCCCTGCGCTGCTCCACCATGCGGGCCTCCCAGCGGAGGAAGAGCCAGACCAGCAGCAGCCCCGCCAGCATCAGCCACACGACCAGCGAAACCCCGAGCCACGAGGGCGCGTCGGGCTTGGGCTGGAACCAGCCCCATTCGTCCGAGCGGAGTACGCCGTAGACGAAGATCCCGAGCCCGAGCGCGGACAGTGCGGCGCCTGGGAGATCGATGCGAGGGCGTTCACCGATCGGCGCGTCAGCGGTGCGGCCGGCAAGCACCAGGATGCCGAGCACCATCACGACCTCACCGGCGAAGATCCACCGCCAGGAGAAGTACGTCGTGGCAACACCCCCGATGAGCGGCCCGACCGCGATCGCCGCGGCCCCTGCGGCCGCGACGAGGCCGTAAGCGGCGGGACGGCGTTCAGCGGCGAAGTTGCTCGCCACGAGCGCCACGATCGCGGGCAGGATGAGTGCCGCCCCGATCCCCTCAAGGAACGACCAGCCGAGCAGCAGTACGGGCAGGTTCGGCGCGAGCGCAGTGGTGAGGGAGCCGCAGCCGTAGATGACGCAGCCGATCATGAACGCGCGTTTACGGCCGATCACTGCCCCGACCTTGCCGCCGGGAATCATGAACATCGCCATCACGAGGGTGTAGGCCGTGATGGCGCCCTGGACACCCGTCACTGTCGTACCCACGTCCTCGGCCACCGTCGCGATCGAGACGTTCATGACCGAGCTGTCGAGCGCCATCAGGAACTGACCGGCCGCGAGTGTCAGCAGGACGATTCGCGCCGTTGCCGAGCTCTCAGCAGTGGTTGTCCTGGGTGCCATGGGCGAATCGTCCCAGCTGCCCCGGAGGGTGATCCGCGACCCGCCACGGAGGTCAACCGATTGGCGGGCCGAGGCCGGCGGAGTCACTTCGGGCGGGAATCGTCATGGCGCGAGAGGAGTGCAAGGGGCAGCCTCAAACACTGGCAGATGTGCGTGTCGTCGTCCGCACTCGGGCAGAACTCGAACGCTCACCACCGCATCGACTGCCTCTACTCGACTTTCAGCCCCGCCTCACCTTCGGTGTTCGGCCGAACCCGCGACCGAGTACGAAATCCGCAGCCCGAGCGAGGCCGCCCTGACCCGGGCAGGCTTCGACTTCCCGGAGGGCGTCACCACGCGGTGGCAATTCCGCGGTGCACAGGCGAGCCCCGTCCGAGCGGACGAGGCCTGGCATGCCGAGCGCCTCACCAAGAGCGCGTGGCACCGCCGCTCGACTCCGCCGGCACGACCCCGCCCGCCCCGCGCACACGCCTCTCCGGGTCAGGCCGCCGGCAGCTCCTCCGCGGGAAGTCGGCCTGCGCGCACCGCGTCGACCAGGGCCTGGTGGTCGCGCTCGTTCTGGTCGGCGTAGGACTCCGCGAATGCGGCGAGTGCTCGGTCGAACGAGTCGCCGCTCCCCAGGTACGCGGCGATCGCGATGCGGTCGCCGGACCGCGCGTGCGCACGAGACAGGGTGACCCCGCACAGTTCGCCGAACGCCTGCATGTCCTTCGGCTGCATCCTCTCCGGCATGGCGATGCCCTTCCAGTCGCGCAACTGGCGGACGTAGAAGTCGCGCTGCTTGCCGTCGATCCCGTCCACCCGCTCCCAGCCGAGGAAGATGTCACTCGTGGCCTGCATCAACCGCTGTCCCGAGACCACTCGCTCGCCCTGGTTGGCGTACCGGCTCGCTCCGACGTGATCGGCGAGTACGGACGTGTCGGCCTCCTTGGCCTGGAGGAAGAGCGGGTCCTGGCCGTCCCGGCCGAGCAGGAGGAAGATCCAGCACCGGGTGCCGACGCTGCCGACACCGACCACCTTGCGGGCGACGTCCGCCAGTCGGTAGTCCTCCAGGAGGGTGCGCCGGTCGGAAGCGAGAGTGCTGCCGTACCGCTCGATCAGGCCGCGGAACTGGCGCTCCAGAGCGCTGCGTTCGACGTCCGGCAGCAGGTGGCCGGCCGGGATGAGCAGCGGGGGATCCGCCACGATCCTGGGCCGGCCGTCCACCGTCTCGGTGAGCTTGTCGAAAGCCTGCAGGCTGTCGCGGGTACGGGCCTTCGCCATGGCACGGACCAGCCTCTTCCGACCGCTCTTCGTTCCGCGGAGTCGGCCTGCGGCCAGGGACTCAAGGAGGTCCGCGTCGATCTTCGCGTACCAGACGTCGAGGTTGCCTGTCTTTGCGAAGCGGAGCATCGCCTCGCGGTACGCACGGACCGTGGCGCTCACGATGCGGGCGCGCTCGGCGTCGTCGAAGCCGTTCGCCCTGCCCGCAATGACGAGACTCGCCGACAGCCGTTTGACGTCCCATTCCCAGGGGCCCGGCAGCGTCTCGTCGAAGTCGTTGATGTCGAACATCAACTGTCGCTCCGGCGAGCCGAGCAGACGAAAGTTCAGCATGTGCGCGTCCCCGCACAGTTGGGCCGTGAATCCCGAGGTCGGGCTGTCGGCCAGGTCGGACGCCATGATTGCGGCGGCTCCCCGGTAGAAGCGGAACGGGGACTCCATCATCCGGCCGTAGCGGATCGGGACGAGTTCGGGCACCCGTGCAGCGGACTGCGCCTCCAGGATCGCCAGCGGGTCCGGCCGGCCGGGAGACGGCTTGTACACGGCGTGGCCCGACCGGGGTGAGCGGCGCCGCGCCTCCTTGCCGAAAGCCCCGCGTTCCTCGGGCGTGGTGTTGGGTACCGCGCGCATCGCCGTGATCGCCTTCTGGGTCATCGCAAAGCCCTCCTGCCTGGTCCTGCGGCCGTTGGGACGCACGGCACAGGGCACATCGGACAAGAGGGCTCCGTGACCTTCTCCGATGTCGGCCGCGCGGATCATCGATGCCGGATGGGCATACGCTCTCAGCCCTGAGACTCGATCTTGGTATCGGCGACGACGACGGCGATGCCGAGTGCCGAGTGCCGCGGCGATGTTGCCCGCTGCAGTCATGACGCGGGCGGTGCCACGATGGGCGCGCTATCGACCAGGACGTCCTGTGGCTGGTCGGCGGTCAGGCCGCTCTTCAGGGCGGGTCGATATGGGCACGTAGGAGATCGGCGGAGCATCCGAGGCGGCGAGCGCCGCGATGCGCGTGAGTTTGAGCATGTCCGGGGCCAACCCGTTCGCTCGATCGAGTCGACCGTCATGGCGGCGAGGTGTCCAGGACAGGCGTTTCAGATGCAGTGGACATGTCGCATGCCCTCCTGGCGAGTTTCCGAGCCCGAGGGATATATGAGCCGGAGAGAACCGACTTCCGCGAGGCTGAAGCTCCCCTCAACCCTAAACCCCTTCCCGACCTCGCGCATGGGGGCGCCTGCTCCGCCGCACCATGGGGACAGGCGGGTCGTCCGGCGAGGGTCCGGCCTGCATGAAGACCCAGTCAGCCGGGTTGACGGTGCCCGTGGACCTCTCCGGCAGATCCGGCTCGTTTCAGCGTCTGCGGCGCGAGTTGCCATGCCCTTCCCGGCACTCATTTCGTCCGCGCCGACTTGCAGGAAACGCCGGATGGGATGCCATCCACAGATACGAGAGCCCGGTTGCCGTGATCGGTACGTGGTTGCCGTATGCGCGACGAAACGGCTCTGCCCTGCACATAGACGAAATCGCTCTGCCCTGCACATATGGGCCCTGAACTTCTCATCAAGCACCCCCGCTCAGGCACCCCGAGATGCGGAGTGATCCCGCTGGGCCGAGATTGGAAGTAGCCCGACCGGCCGAACGCGAACGCGCGGTTGCGCGGGGCCGTCCGACACGAAGGAGCCGACGATGACCAGTCATATGAGTGACACCCACTCGGGTGCGGCGGTGCGGAGTTCGGAAAGGACCGGCATCGGCAGCGGCTGGCTGGTGTTCGCCGCCGTCCTGATGATCTTCGGCGGCCTGATGATGATCTTCACGGGCATCGCCGCCATCGCCAACGACGACGTGTTCGTCAACACGCGCAACTATGTGTACAAGTTCGATCTCACCGGATGGGGCTGGATCCATCTGCTCATGGGCATCCTCGTCACTCTCGCAGGTGCCGCCTTGTTCAAGGGCGCCACCTGGGCCAGGATCGTCGGCGTGGGGCTGGCCGGCCTGGCCATGCTCGCGAACTTCCTGTGGATCCCCTACGCGCCGTTCTGGGCCATCGTTCTGATCGCGATCAACGGCTTCGTGATCAGGGCACTGTGCACCGCTCCCAGTCCATCGGAGCGGTGAACCAGGGCATGGCCCCAAGGTGCGGGCCGACACCCAGGCCGCATCCGGATCGGAGACACCCATGAAGGACCTGACGTTTGAGCAGACGCGCTCGCTGTCATGCCGTCGAAGTCGTGGTGGGTGAAGGAGCTGACGACCGTCACCGTCTCGCGGGCGCGGGGGATGGCGACGTTCAGACGGCGCTCTCCCCCGTCGTTGGTTGCACGGCCCGAAGGCCATGGACAGCCGGCCGTTGGCGCCTTTGCGGTAGCCGATGCTGTGGATGACGGCGCCGCGTTCGTCGCCCTGGACCTGTTCGAGGTTCTTGGTGAAAAACGCCGTCGGGGGCCGGCATCGGGGCTGAAGAACTCTTGGAGTTCGGGCCGTCTTGGAGGCGTGGCGCAGGGCGAGGGTGACGCGGTCGGCGTGGCGCTGGCCCATGGTGATGACGCCGAGGCTGAGGTGAGGGGTGTGGGTGGCGTGGTCGAGGGCCAGCTTCTGAGCCGGACCGGACCACCGTGCGGAAGGTGGCAGAGGTCCGTGCGGTCGCGGAGAGCGGCTGCACGCCACGCTCACGAAGGCCGCCCGCCGCGCGCACCCAACTCCGCCCGGCGACCTGGTGGCTACGCTGAAGACGCCGCAGGACAAGCGGTACTCGGACCTCGAGCAGCTGCGCCGACCGCCGACGCGGACCATGGGCACCGCGCGATGACGAACGCGTCGCAGCGGGTGGATGAGATCGCTGCGTTGCAGCTGGGGCGGGTGAAGCCGAACAAGGTCCCGCCAAACCGGCTGGCGCCGCTGGCCCGGTACGGGCTGGACACGAAGGCACCGAACCTGAGCGGGCCTCCGCGCCGCTGGCCCGGTACGGGCTGGACACGAAGGCACCGAGCCTGAGCGAGCCTCGGAACCGAAGCGCACGGCGATGGGGCCGAGGTGTACGAGCCCGAGGACGGGGGACGCCATCAGCGAGGCAGCGTGGCGAGCCCCATCTCGTAGGCGGTGATCACGAGCTGGACCCGGTCCCGGGCGCCCAGTTTGGTGAGCAGTCGTGACACGTGCGACTTGGCGGTGGCCACGGTGATGAAGAGGTCCTCCGCGATCTCGGTGTTCGACCGGCCGCGTCCGACCAGGGCCAGCACTTCCTGTTCCCGCTCGGTGATGCCCTCGACCGGCCGGGGGGAGCGCTTCGGGGCAGCTTCGGGGCGCCGGGCGAAGTCCGCGATCAGACGGCGCGTCACGCCCGGTGCGATCAGTGCGTCGCCGGCGGCGACCACGCGGATCGCCGCGAGGATGTCGTCAAGGGCCATGTCCTTGACCACGAAGCCGCTGGCGCCGGCCCGGAGCGCGCCGTAGACGTGGTCGTCCTCGTCGAAGGTGGTCAGGATGAGGACGCGGGTCGTTGCCGGACCGGCCGTGATCAGGCGGGTGGCCTCGATCCCGTCCATGCCGGGCATCCGGATATCCATCACCACGACGTCGGGGCTGATATCCCTGACCAGTTGGACCGCCTCGGCGCCGGTGGAGGCTTCACCGACGACATCCAGGTCGGGGTGATCGGCCATGAGTACACGCAGACCGGACCGCACCAGCGGCTGGTCGTCGGCGAGCACCACCCGGACGGTCATCGGGCCTCCACGGGAACTTTGACGGGTGCGGGCAGTGGCAGCCGCGCTGCTACCCGAAAGCCGCCCTCGGGACGCGGCCCGGCGCTCAGGTGACCGCTGAGCAGGCCGACCCGCTCCCGCATGCCCACGATGCCGAAGCCATGGGCCGGGCTGTTCTCAGTAGCGCCGCGCCCGTCGTCGACGACCTCCACGGACAGCTCCTCGTCTTTGTAGTCGATGGCCACCTGGCAACGTCCGGTGCCCGCGTGGCGCACCACGTTGGTCAGCGCCTCCTGCACGATGCGGTAGGCGGACAGGTCGATGTCGGCCGGCACGGCACGCTGCTCCCCACTGCGGCGCACGTCGACGCGTACTCCCGCGTCCGCGGTCGCTGCCGCCAGCCGTTCGACGTCCGCCAGCCCTGGCGAGGGCCCGAGCGGCGACTGCTCCGAGGCGCTCGCGCCCCGGTCGGCCTGACGGAGCGACACCAGCGTGCGCCGAAGGCCCGACAGCGTCTCTCGGCTGGTGGCCTCGATGGCGCGCAGCGCCTCGCGTGCCTCCGCCGGCTGGGTCTGGATGACCCGGCTCCCCACACCGGCCTGAATGGCGATGATGCCGATACTGTGCGCGACCACGTCGTGCAGCTCCCGTGCGATCCGCAGCCGTTCGGCGGTCACGGCCTCGGCCACCTCCTGCGAACGCAGCGCCACCGCGTGCTCGCGGCGCTCGCGACTCACCAGACCGGCCATGCAGGACGCGGCCATCGCCAAGAGGGCGATCACCCCGTTGACAGTCAGGTTGTCCCCGTGCGCAAAGCCGCCGATCACCAGGAGTTGCACGGTGAAGGACACGGCCACGGCCACGATCGAAGGCCGCCGTATGCAGGTGGCGACGATGAAGCCCAGGACGAGGTCCACCGCCAGATACGACAGGAACTGGCCCTGATACCCCACCGACAGGTCCGCATGGACGGAGCTTGGAGTGCCCACCACCACGGCGGTGGATCCAAAGAGTGCCATCGCCAGAGCCAGCAGCGGCATCCGTCGCACCACGCCGATGAGCAGGCTCACGGCCAGCAGTGACCCGACAGCGTGGACCGAGCCCGACGCACGCGGCGCGCCTCCCACGAGCAGCCCCACGATGAGAAGGTAGGTGGCACCCCCCGCCCAGGCCACGGCCTTCGTTCTCGTCATCGGCGGTGTGCCGTCTCGGGAACAAGACCGCGGTGCGCAACGGGCGCGGGCAACGTGGTGATCGTTTCGGGGTTCACGCCGAGAGACTAGCCGGTCACCGCCCGCGCGGCATCAGCCCGGGGACGTACGCCCACGGGCCAACCCGGCAAGCACGATTGCCGCCCACGGCCCCATGTCCGCACGGGGGTCCGCTCGGCAGTGTGGGTGCCGTGATCGAAGTCAACGAACTCACCAAGCGCTACGGCAGCAAGACGGCCGTCGACCATCTGTCCTTCACCGTGCGGCCGGGCCAGGTCACCGGATTCCTCGGCCCCAACGGAGCCGGCAAGTCCACCACCCTGCGGATGATCCTCGGCCTGGACGCGCCCACCACCGGCGCCGCCACCGTCAGCGGCGTCCCCTTCCACCGCCACCCGCGCGGACTGCGGCACGTCGGCGCCCTCCTCGACGCCGGCCAGGTCCACGGCGGCCGCAGCGCCGCCGCCCACCTGTCCGGCCTGGCCCGCAGCAACGGCATCCCGCGGCGCCGAGTGGACGAGGTGCTGCAGGAAGTGGGGCTGGCCGATGCGGCGACCCGCCGCATCGGCGGATTCTCCCTCGGCATGAAGCAACGGCTGGGCATCGCCACCGCCCTGCTCGGCGACCCGCCCGTGCTCATGTTCGACGAGCCGATCAACGGCATGGACCCGGAGGGCGTGCTCTGGGTACGCCGGCTCTTCCGGCGTCTGGCCGCCGAGGGGCGCACGGTCTTCCTCTCCAGTCACCTGATGTCGGAGATGGAGAACACCGCCGACCAGCTGGTCGTCATCGGCCTGGGCCGCCTCATCGCCGCCGAGTCGGTACGGGACTTCGCGGCCCGCGGCACCCGTCGCAGCGTCGTGGTCGGGACACCACAGGCCGCCGAGCTGGCAGCCGTGCTGAGCGCGGCGGGTGCCTCGGTCGAGCCGGAGGGCTCGGCGGGCGCCGAGAAGCTCGCTGTGACCGGGCTCCCGGCGGACCGGATCGGAGCGCTCGCCTTCGAGAACCGTATCCGGCTGGACGAGTTGACCACCCGCACAGCCTCACTGGAGGCGGCCTTCATGGAACTCACCGCCGAGAGCGTCGAATACCAGGCAGGACAGCCCCGATGACCACACACGCCCCCGTGTCCCCGGCCACCTCCGTCGCCGGGCCGCCCGTCCGCTTCCGCGACCTGCTCGCCTCCGAGTGGATCAAGACGCGGTCCCTGCGCTCCACCCCGTGGACGATCGTCCTGACCGTCCTGTTCGTCATCGGGTCCGCCGCCGCGGCCACGCTGTCGGACAGCGCCGCGGGCTCCGGCTCCGGCCCCGCTGATTTCCTGCCCTTCGACGCCTACCCTCCGGCCGGCTCCTGGACGCTGATACTCGTCGCCGCCAGCATGGGCGCCCTCACCGTCGTCAGCGAGTACAGCAGCGGCCTGATCCGCACCACCACCGTGGCCGTCCCCGCCCGCGGCCAGCTGGTACTGGCCAAGGCAGCCGTCACCGCCGTGCTGTGGACCGCGGTCGGCACGGCCGCCTCCACCGGCTCCTTCCTGGTCTCCCAGGCCATACTGAACGGGCGCCATGCCGCCGTTCCGATCACCCATCCCGGGGTGTTCCGAGCGCTGGTGGCATCCGCGCTGCTGGCCCCGGTCTGTGCCCTGGTCGGTCTGGGCCTCGGCGTTCTGCTCCGGCACGCCGCCGCAGCCACGGTCACCAGCGTCTTCACCCTGCTGATGCTGCCCACCATGTTCTCGGAGAGCAACCGCTGGTCGGCGGACATCAAACACACGCTGGTGTCGGCCGCCTGGAAGCGCCTGGCCCAGAACTGGGAGCCGGACCCCGGATCCCTGGGCTACACCGCCACGGTCCCCGGCTCCTGGATGGTGTACGCGCTCTGGCCGCTGATCACGGTCGCACTCGCCGTGCTCGTCGTGAGGCGCCGGGACGTGTGAACGTGCCGCCAGGGCGCGCGGACTGCACCCTGGAGGCACGCTCCGGCTGCCCAGCTGTGAGCCGGCAGGCGGCGTCGGAACGGTGTCGGCGGCCTGCTGGCCCTGCGGCTTCGCCCTGCCCGGCCGTTGGCCGCCGGTGCGGCGGCGATGGTGCTGTACACCGGACTGCCGCTCTGCGTGGCACTGGGCGCCGACCTGCCCGTACTACTCGCGGGCCACGTCCTGGGCGGCGGCGCCTGGGCGTTCTGGTCGGTGATGTGGGCGACCAGTGTGCAGACCCACACCCCGCCCGCGGTGCTCAACCGCGTCACGGCGTACGAGCAGGCCGGCTCGGTGTCCGGGATGGCGCTCGGCCAGATACTGGCGGGGCCGGCCACCGCACCGGTCGCCCCGGGGCGGCTGCTGCTGGTGCCGGCGGGCACCTGCCTGGCGGGCTGTGCGGCACTGTTCGCGGTCCCGGCGATCCGCACCCTGGGCCGCGCCGCTCCTCGCGAGGCGGGCTAGCCGGGTATGCCGGACGGACCGTGAGCGGCCCGGGCCCCGCTCGGCCGCGGCCCCCGCCCCGTCAGCCGGGGGGCGGGTCGTCGTGCAGCAACCGCTGGAAGAGGCGGTGGTCGCGCCAAGCACCGTTGATGTGCAGGTACTTGGGCGCGGTGCCGTACTGCTCGAACCCCGCCTTGGCGAGCACGCGCTGCGAGGCGGTGTTGTCGACCAGGGTGCCGGCCTCCACACGGTGCAGACCGAGTTCCTCGCGGGCGATGCGGCAGACCTCCTTCACCGCGGCCGTCGCCAGTCCCCTGCCCGCCCACGCCTGGTCCACCCAGTAGCCGAGGCCGCCGCTGCGGAACGGCCCGAGGGCGATACTGCCGAGGTTGACGGCCCCGACAGGCGTGCCGGTAGCCGTCTCGATCAGGACGTACGGTCGTAGCCGCCCTGCCTCACGCTCCGCGAGCAGTCCGCTGATCCTCTCGCGCTGGCCGTGCTCGGTGTAGAACTCCTCGGGCCGGTACGGCTCGAAGGGCCGCAGCGACACCCGGTTGCGGCGCAACGTCTCCGCCAGACCCGCCGCGTCCCCAGGTGAGACCTCACGCATCGCCACCCCGTTGATCATCACGCGCGCAGCATACCGACCGGGGGCGCGCGGACCGCTTCTGGGGCGCGCGGGAGCGATAAGCGCCTCCCTTCGCGAGACCCCCCGCGGGCGGCAGTGGCGCAGAAGATCGGCGTCACGCTGGAGCCCTACGTGATCCTGGGCGCCTGCGACCCCCCGCCGGCCCACCGTGCCCTGAAGGCGACCGCGGAGATCGGGCTGCTCCTGCCCGGAGCCGCCCTGATCAGTGCGGCCGGATTGCTCATGCCCTCGTCCGGCCTCGGCCGGGTCCCCTTCGCGTCGCTCTGCGAGGTGGGCGGCGTGGCCGGGCCGCCCGGACAGAACCGCTCCGTGCCTGTGCCCCGCCCGTCTCGTACGCCGGCCGCATGCGCATGTGGCCCACGCTTAGCTGGACCCCCGACGCGAGCCTGCCGCCCGGCACCACGGATCCGGGACCGGTCGCCCACGCTTTGAGCAGCGGCGGTGTGCTGGTGCTCAGCGGAACCGGCCTCTCCAAGGATCCCCGACCACCGGCGACTGCCTGACCGAGGCCGTCCCGCTGGGCCCCGTTGGATCCGCGGCCCGGCCGACCGGGCGTCAGGCGAGGTACTGGGCCTCGCCGTTGCCCAGCGACCAGTCGGCGTCGGCGTTCTCGGTCAGCACCACGAACACGTTGCGGGGTTCCGTTCCGGCGTATTCCTGGGCGAGTTCGGCGATGCGCCGGTACAGCGCCTGCTTCTGCGCGGCCGGACGGCCCTCCCGCAGGGTGATCGCCACGTAGACGATGCCGTCGTCCCGTTGCACGCCGAGATAGGTGCCGTGCCGCAGGACGCCGCTCTGGCCGTCGTGTGCCGTCAGGATCTGGAACCGGTCCTCGTCCGGGAAGCCCATCACCTCCCCCAACGCCTCGTGCACCGCCCGCCCCAAGGCCGTCAGCCGCCCGGTGTCACGGCCCAGCACATCGATGCGTACGAGCGGCATACATCCTCCAGATACGGGATCGACAAGATCGCGATCCGATCGTACATACCAGTAGGTACGGACCGTTGGCGGCCCAGCGCTGAGGGGCGAACACCGGCAAGAGGGCGCGCCCGTCTCCGGCGAACCGAAGTCCGCCGGAAACGGGCGCGCAGAGCCGTCCTTGCGCCCGGCCGCCCGCGCAGGCGGACGGGCGAGGAGGGGTCAGCGGGCCGGGCCGCGTTGAGACGGGGTCAGTAGGCCGTGGTGACCGTGACGCCGCTGAACGCCGTCTGCGCGTACAGGCTGACGTACCGGTATCCGGCCGTGGTGTTGGTGACGGTGATGCTCTCGGCGTTTGCGGTGTTCGTCGAGCGCGCGGTGTACGCCGAAGGGCCCGCCCAGGTGGTGGGGTTGTAGTAGAGGTCCGCGTTGCCCGTGCCTCCGGCGGTGGTGATCCGCAGCGTGACGGTGCCGGCCGGCATGTACAGGTACAGGTAGTCCAGGTCCCCCGCCTTGGCCGAGCGGCCGGAGCGGGAGCAGTTGCGGCCCAGGACGCGGATGTCGGCGTTCGTGCAGGTCGGCAGGTTGCCGTTGAGGGTCACGGACTTGGTGCTGGTGGAGGTCAGACCCTTGGCGTCGGTCACGGCCAGGGAGATCGTGTACGTGCCGGGGGCGGTGTAGGTCTTGGACGGGTTGGCCGCCGTGGACGTGGTGCCGTCGCCGAAGTTCCACGAGCGCGCGGTGATGGTGCTGCCGGTATCGGTGGACCTGTCCGTGAGGTTCACCGTCAGACCGGAGACGGTCGCGTCGAAGGCGGCGATGGGCCCGTTGCCCATACTGCCGCAGGCTCCGGCGGCACAGGCGTCGAGCCAGGTGGTGAAGTCGGCGTCGTAGCGGGTGCCGATGCCGGTGTGGTAGACCGCGTACCCCCCGGCGTAGTCACCGGCACGGAACTTGGCCAGCATGTTCTGCACGTCGGCGGGGTGCTTCTCGATCATGTAGCGGGTGGCCAGGTAGCCCCACGGGTAGGTGCGGGTCAGGTCCGAGTTGGCGTAGGTGCTCTCCCACAGGGTGCTCAGTGCGTAGGTGTGCTGGGCCGCGTCGGCGATGGCCTCGGTGTCGGGCAGGCCGCGGTAGCTGTACGAGACGTACTCGGCGAAGCCCTCGATCCACCAGATGTCCGGTACGGCCTCTCCGGCGCCGAAGTCGCCGGCCATGTCGTAGCGTCCGTCGAGGTAGTGGGTGTACTCGTGGTTGAGGTTCCAGATGTCGCCGGGGAAGCCGTCGCCCACGCTCTTCACGTACGAGAGGAAGCGGGCCTGGTTGGCCGGGTCGGCGGGGTTGCCCTCCAGGTACTCCCCTCCGTTGTCGGTGCTGTTGCCGAAGATCCAGCCGGAGTAGGTGCGGTAGTCCTTGGGGCTGGCGAACGTCACGATCTCGATGTTCGTGTTGTGGTCGTTGGCGACGGGCCCGCTGTCCTTGACGATGCTGTGGAAGTACGCGTCCTGGCCCTGGAGGCTGGTACAGGCCGCGGTGAGAGCCGCACTGGTCAGCGACTGGGCGCGGAAGGTGTGGGCGGCGTCGCAGCGGTAGGTGATCGGCAGCGCGGCGGCCGTCAGCCGGCCGACGAAGTCGCAGGTCCCGTAGTACGAGCACTGGGCCTTGTCGTAGGTGTCGGTCATGGCGGCGACCCCGACCCACAGGGGTGCTGTCGCGCCGGTGATGGCCGAGTCGCCGAGCAGCCCCTTGGCCAGTGGCCTGACCTTGGCCTGCAGGGCGGGGGTGTCGAGGAAGCGCGCGGTCTCGGTACCGGCGTTGGAGGCGAGGTAGAACCAGGTGTCGTTCAGCTTGTCGCGGTGGTTGTGCGCGAAGGCGCCCAGCGTGTCGATGAGGCTCGGGTCAGCGGTCACGGCCTTGAGGAAGGCGGGGTTCCAGTGGCCGCGGAAGATCGGGGTGAACACGTCGTTGACGGCGGTGTCCATGCTCCAGTACGCGTCGTAGGTGCCGTTGTAGCCGTTGAGCACCTTCTGATACGTCTTCAGATAGCGAGCCTGCTCGTCGGCGCTGTCCGTCAGGATGATGACCTCGCCCATGACGTCGCCGTGGGCGGAGCTGACGTCCATGAAGTGCGGGGACGCGAAGAAGGTGTCCAGCGCGGCCTCGGTCGCCGCGGAGAGGGTCGCACCGTACGGTCCGACGTCGGAGGCGTGGTTGAACTGCACGTAGTACCCGGCACGCAGGAACAGTACGAGCTGCCACACATGGGTGGAGTTGTCCCCGGGGTAGGTCCGTGCCGTGTTCTGGAACGCGTTGGCGATGGTGACCATCTGCGCTTCGCGGAACGCGTTGCGGGCGTCGGTACCGGTGAGGGCGAACAGCGTGTTGACGCAGTCCGTGGTCGATGCCTGGACGAAGGTCACGAGGGCCGATCCGCTGCGGCTGCCGAAGTCGGCCGGGGTGCAGGAGGCCGCGGTCAGGCCCTCCGTACGGCTGGGCTTCGTCGGGGCGGTGCGGGACGGGACCGGGTTCTGCGGAGGCCGGTGGGTGGTGTCGATCGGGGTGCGGCGTTCGTCCGCGCGGTCGGACACCATCGCCGCCGATCCGGTCGGCGGCGGGGCGGTGTGTGCCATTGTCGCGGGCCGCGGGGCCGGCCCGTGGCGCTCGACCGCGGCGGCGTGGCCGGCCGGGGTGAGCACGGCTATCGACAGACACAGGGCGAGCGCGAGTATGAGCAGGCCGCCGAGACGTCGTCTTGGTCGTATTGAGGGGGTCTTCACGTGCCGCCTCCCAGCGGAGTGAAAGCCGCGCTGCCGCGCGCGGCGGTGGGGGGGGGTACCGCGGGCTGCCGGGACCTCCGGGCCGCCCTGGTGCGTACGGGCGTGTCCGTGCAGGTTTCGATCACCCACGGGCCGTGCTGATCCGTTGGCATGAACGCGACTTGCGGTGGTCGCAGCCAGAAAAATTGCACATGTCACATGGCTTGGGAAGGGAGCGCGGGTAAACCGGCAGCAATTCCCGGCAGTTGGAAGTCCTCAGCGCACCCCTGGGGCTGCCGTGACGAGCGGGGACGAGGAGGAGGCGGCAACGGGCCCCAGCTGGGCGTTCGACTCCAGGGGGCACGGCAGCTACGGGGTAAGACGACCTGCCCTCACGCTCGCCCGGTACGCCCCTTCGGAGCTGCCCTCACGGGAATCCCCAGAGAGCAGTAAGGCCGCTTTCAGCCACATGACTTATTTACGGCGACCCGTAGGACCAGGTCAGTGAGCCGCGACCGCCACGGTGATCCCGGTGTCGTCCGAAGTGACCTGGAGTCGGTAACAGGGCGCGTCGCTCTGTCCGCAGACGTACCGGGCCGAGAGCCGGGCAGCTTCGCCCAGTCGGTGTGCCCGCCATTCGGGGACCGCAGCAGCGCGCAGTACCGCGCCGGCCGCTTCGGTCGGCGCAGTCGGCGCAGTCGGCGCAGTCGGGAAGGCGCTGGATCCCGAAGGAGAGCGCCAGATGCGGACCTGCGCGTGAACGGTCGGCACGGTGGCGTCGTATGTGGTGCGGGGCAGACCCGCCACGTTGATGCTGCGTCCCATCAGAGACTCCCCTTGCGTCCATGGCCAGGACGACGGCGGAGCCGCAGGAGCAGGGCCGGTTCGGCACCCTGGCGGTCACTCGTCGTACCAAGATGCCCAGGGACCAGGGGGCCCGGGAGACGCTACGTCATCCCTGGGGCCAGGGCGAGGGATTTCTCCGCCATCCGCTTACACATGCCACAATCAGCAGGAACAACCGATAAAACTCGTACATAGATACGCCAAGTAAACATGTTGGGCCTCATACCCAAAGGGGCATCGAGGTAGGGGAGCATCGTTCCTGCGCCTCTTTCCTTCCTGCGGGTCTCCCCCCACCCCACACCCTCCGCCCCGTCGCCCCAGACCTCGGTGACCCCCTCCGCTGCTCATCTGCCCGCCGCCCACAAGGCGGCGGCCCCACCCCACCGAGGTGGCACCTCATGCTGCAGGACACCCCAACGCCCTTCATCCGACACCTGCGTACCTACCGCATCCAGGGACACGCCGTCCTGGAACTGCGCGGCGACATCGATCTCGCCACCGCCATCGAGATCACCCCGCAACTCGACACGGCAACCACTGCACCCGAACTCCTCGCCGTCATCGACCTCACCCCCGTCACCTTCATCGACTGCTCCGGCCTGACACTCCTCTGCCGCGTCCACCACCGCGTCACCGCCCGCCACGGAAACCTGCAACTGGTCTGCCCCCGTCCGCAAACCCTGCGCCTCCTGCGCATGGCCCGGCTCACCGACACCTTCCACCCCGTTCTCACCCTCGACGAGGCCCTCCACTACCGCCTTCACAGGCGCGCAGGCCAACGAGACACAGAACAGCAGGGGATCGCTCAAGACTCCTCCCAAGGCAACCCAGACATGACCGCATGCCCCGAGGCGCTTCCGCCTCGGATGCCCCCCGGCCCGCAGCAGACAGAACAGCGGCCAGCGGCATGACAACCGACGGCCGCCGAAGGCCGGCCGCAGGCGCGGCGGACCGGCCACGCCGACACCGAGCCGACGACAGGAGGATTCGGGTGCTTCACACCCCGGGCACGAGGCTGGGCCGTAACCCTGGCTCTTGAACGTGTTGATCAGGTCGACGTGCCCTTCCCCGACTCCGGAGGCATGGACGAGTGACACTCACGGTGCCGCGGCGCCAAGGCCCTGCCAGCCCTCGGGCAAGGGTGTGTCCGGAGATGGCTCTTCCAACACTTTCATAGTCGTTGATCGCCTGAACTGACCTGTGGCTCGGGGGTGTTGACAGTGGCACGCTGGCAGCGTGTGCCATCGAGTCGGAGGACCTGCTGCCACAGCTGGCTGCGGTGCAGGTCGAGACGGTTGAGGCCGGCGAGACCCACCCCACGGTCTCGGCCCGTGCCTCTCTCCGAATCGGCCGGCTGCCCGCGGGTCAACAGCCCTCTGCCGTACGCCGCAGACCCGCTCAGCCCGGCCCGCGGGGGGGGGGGGGGGGGGGGGGGGGGGGGCGGGGGGGGGGGGGGGGGGGGGGGGGGGGGGGTGTGGGGGGGGGGGGGGGGGGCCGGCGCGGACGGGGGGGGATGCCTAGCCGAGTCGGC
>NZ_JBVIHM010000049.1:0-23323 GCF_055570295.1 Streptomyces sp. NPDC031265 | reverse complement strand
GGCGACCCCCCATCGGCCCACCCCCCCCCCCCCCCCCCCCCCCCCCCCGCTCCCCCCACCCCCCCGCCCCCCCCCCCACCCGCGTCCCGTGTCCATCGGTCGGCCTGCGCCTGGCCGCTCATGTCTACGAGGAGTGCGTCGATCTCAGAGCGGTAACGGCGTCCGCGCTCAGCTGCTGGTGCTCGATCAGCCTCCCGGCCGTACGGAAGGCATGGTCAAAGTCCAGAGCGATCTCGTCGACCATCACACTGTGCCGATCACCCCAGCACGCCTGCACTTGGGGCGTCGGCCGTCAGCACGGCCAGGGCGTTGACCAGCAGGCGCCGGAGAACTGACAGGTCGGGAACCTCCACCCGTCGATCGGGCCGCGGCCGGTGGGCGTGCATGTCGGTGCGCAGGATGTTCGCCAGGACCAGGGCACGCCGGGGTCGGACTTCTTGCCGCTGACGCTGTGCCGGTCGCGGTAGCGGGAGGCGGCGAGCGGATTGATCGCGAAGACCTTGCGGTTGCCGGTGCGCGGTGATCACGGAGGCGCCGGGCTGTGCCGCCACGAAACCCACCGGCGGGCAGCGACGCCAGCCTCAGAGCGGGTCTCCAGGACCGTGGGGGCCGAAGGCGTTCAGCTGCCCGTTGTCGGCCGCTCACCCGGCCCCTTGCGAGGACCGGACCAAGCTGCCTACGCCTTCGGCAGCGCGGCCAGATCCCGACGGTCCTCGCCGTGGCCGACGACGCGCCACAACGGCCGGTGGGACCCGTGCCGGTTCAGCAGCGGGAGGGTCGTGGTCGCCACGGTGATCCGGTAGTTCACGCTGCCGATGCGACGGGCGCGGTCGTGGAAGGCGGCCTCCCTCCGCCGGGGCCCGCACGGCGCGGGGTAGGTCGAAGACGAACAGCACCGCCGGGAAGGGCCGGTCCAGGGACGGCCCGGCGTAGGTCTCCTGCCAGTGGCTGCGCGGGACGCGGGCGCGTTCCCGCCCCCACCGCCAGGAGTTGAGGCCGTAGCGGACTCTGGTGAGGGCCGGACGCGGCCATGGGATGCGGGTCCGCTGGAGACGGTTGGCGGGCGGCGGAGGCCCTCTCTCGTACCGGCTTTCCCCCTGCAGATACCTCGCTGGGAAGGTGTGCGTACCCGACATGCGCACGAGCGGTGAATCACGAGCGGTGAATTCGGAAGAACAAGCTCCGGATGTCCTTGACCCCGCCCGCCACGAGACGCACCCTCTCGCATCAACGCACCGGCTCCTGGTCTCCGTTCAGGACAGTTCCGGCACGGCTCGGACAGCCGCCTTCACCACGCCAGCGAGTGCGCAGGCACCCTCCCGCAACGGATGTCCTCACTCCCATCGCACACTCGCGGCCTCGCACCCCGGTGCCGTCCATCAACCCACAAACAGAGAGGCGCCGCCTGCCCCTCAACTGCCTCGGACAGGCTACGGGTCACGTGCTGCGCTGGTCGTGGGTGTCCTGGCGGAGTCGGTCGGTGTGCCGGGTCATGGCGTCGATGCGTTCGGTGAGCTCGGCGTCCTGGGGTCGCAGATGGGGCCGAGTGTTGGTCAGGGGCCGGAGGAGACGGGCGGCGTCGTTGTCGGCGAGGGCCTGGTTCAGGTCGCCGATGGCGCCCTGGGCGCCGGTGGGGAGGCCGGTGAGGGAGGTGATCTGGCCGGCGAGTCGGCGCAGGTCGGCTGCGTTGTCGCGGGCCCAGGCGGTGACGGTGCGGTCGGCGGCGCGCATGTCGCGGGTGGCCTGGATGCGTTCCTCGCCGGTGCTACCGGCGGTGCCGGGGCGTAGACGCAGATAGCGGCGTTCTGCGGCCTGGCGGCTGGCGACCCCGAGAGGGCCGGCGAGGTCGGCCCAGCTGGCGCCCTGATCGCGGGCGGTTTCGATCAGGCCGCTCTCCCAGCCGGCGAGCTGCTCGCGGACCTTGCGCAGCATCAGCAGTGCGGCCAGCGCCGGGTGCGGGCCGGAGTCCGGCGGGGGCGTCGCTCGGGCCGTCGGCATTCTTGCGGAGGGCTGCTGTGCGTCCCTTACGGCCTGGTGGATGGTCTCCAGTGCCGCTGCGGCTGTAAGGAAGGGGACTGGTGCGGTCGGCTCGGCGGCTGCGTGCATGACACTCTCCGTCACTATGTCATCCTCCAGATGACTCCCTGCTTGTCATCGTTTCGATGACATGTTACAACGGGAGCACGTTGAAGCGCATTGGCAGTTCCTGCCTGAACCAACTGGAGGTGTTTCGCGATGTTGATGCGCACCGACCCGTTCCGCGAGATGGACCGGATCGTCCAGCAACTGTCGGGCACGTCGGGCACGTGGTCGAAGCCGTCCGTGATGCCGATGGACGCCTACCGCCAGGGCGATGCGTACGTGATCGCCTTCGACCTCCCCGGAGTGAGCACCGAGGCGATCGACATCGACGTCGAGCGGAACATGCTGACCGTGAAGGCCGAGCGCCGGCCCACGGGGAAGTCCGACGGCGTACAGATGGAGCTCTCCGAGCGGCCCCTGGGCGTCTTCTCCCGCCAGGTCATGCTGGCCGACACCCTCGACACCGAGCACATCGAAGCCGACTACGACGCGGGTGTCCTGACCCTGCGGATCCCGATCGCCGAGCGCGCCAAGCCGCGGAAGATCACCATCGGCGGAGAGTCCGGCCGCAAGCAGATCTCCGGCTGACCAGCCCGGCACCAGCGGCGGAGGACGGGAAGTCGATCCCCCCTCCGGCACCCCGTCCTCCGCATACCTCACCCCTTCCCCCTCCCCCGGAGGTGACGTGATGTCGATGCGCCGGGAAGCGTTCTTGTCCCACATCCAGGAACGCGGCGAGTACCAGACCCCGGCGGAAGCCGAACGGGCGGCCCGCGTCGTCCTGGCCCTGCTGGGCGCACACCTGGTCGGCACCGTGCGGGCCGAACTCGCCGCCCGACTCCCCGAGACGTACGCCCTGATCCTCCTCAACCCGCTGCAGGCCGCCGAACCGCTCTCACCCGAACGCTTCGTCCGGGCGACCGCGGCCTGGATCGAGGGCGCCACCGAGAAGACATCCCTCTGGGACATCGGCGCAGTCCTCTCCACCGTCGCCGCGGCCGCGGGCGACACCCTCACCCGCGAGGTCCTGCTCCAGCTCCCGCACGGCTACGACCTCCTGTTCGGCCAGCCCCAGCCCACCTGACCGACGCCGGCCGGAACCCGAACCCTCGAAGAGAAAGGCAACCGCAGCACCATGTACGACCAGCCTCGACCGAACCCGTCCCTGACGGCCATGACGTTCGAGCAGATGCTGGAACGCGTGCGCTACGAAGGTGCCTACCCCACCCGCGAACGGGCCGCAGAACCCGTCCGCAACGTCCTCGCCGCACTCGGTCGGCAGATCACCGGAGACGAACGCGTCGACCTCGCACGCTGCCTCCCCGTCGAGGCCGCCCTCACCCTGACTGCCCAGATCCCCGACACCGAACAGCTCACCGGCTGGGGCTTCGTCAAGGACCTGGCCGCCCGCACCGGCACCACCCCGGCCACCGCCCGCTGGGACACCGGCGCCGTACTCACCGTCGTCTCACACCTGGCCGGGCCCGACCTGCTCGCCCGCATCCTCCAGCAGCTCCCCGGCGGCTACGCCCTCCTCTTCGGCCAGGCAGAACTGCGACAGCCCCAGCACGCCGCCTGATGGGAGCCGCGGAACCGGGGAATGCTCGGTTCCGTAGCCGCCAGCAGGTGCACTTTCGCCGCCGGAAGCACTGACTTCTCAGGTCAGACCGCGCCCCTGCTGGTTGTCGGTGGGCCAGACCGCTGATGGCGTGCCCGCCATTCGTGGATCTCACCGGCGCGGTCCCCGTCCTGAAACGCGCGGGCGCAATCAGCGTGCGGCGGGCATCCCCTACGGGAGCCCAACGGGAGGCAGCGCTGCCTCTGGCGAGGCGCCGCGGCCCGGACACCCGCCACCAGCGCGGCACGCGACCCGGAAATCCTGAACCACGGACTCACCAACGAGCGTCAGGGCGGGCGGCGGCCGCGCACTTCACCCGGCCGCTCGCCAAGAGCGCGCCGGGACCTACCCGCGGGGGGCTGAGCCGCCCGCTCAGCCCCCGTTGCCGGAGGGACGGCCCAGGGTGCAGATGGGCGTCACCTGTGGGCTGCGCGGTGGCCGAACCAGTGCCTGCCTCGGCGTGATGTGCGGGTTCGGGCCAGGTCGTCCGTTCCCTGCGCGTCTGCCTGCGCGCCTGCCTGTGCGCGGGCGGTGTCGCGTTGGTCGATGAGGTCGTCGCGTTCCCGGTCGATCACGGCCTGCTCTCGGCGTGACTGGCGCAGGCCGTGGCGGGCTGCGCTGCGGCGGGCCCCGGCGAGGAGCAAGGCAAGGCCGAGGAGCGCGGCGGCGCCGACGATGATGCCGTAGAGGAAGAGGTTGCCGGTGGAGCCGGTGACGTGGTAGCCGAAGACGGAGAATCCGCCCGTGAGATCGTGCGCGCTGCCGGCGTTGGCGGATACCCCGGCCACAGCGATGACGAGTGCGGCGATCAGAATGATGAGCCCGAGGATGACGAACATGGCGCACTCCAGGGATCTGGTTCTTCCTCCACAGTAGACACCTCCGACCTGCGGAGCCATCGTCGGCGTTCGGGCCGGATCTACCCTGAAGGGAAACCCCGCTCGCAGCCGCGCTCCCGTGATCGTCTTCCGAACGTTCGCCGGTCTGTCCCGCCGTACCCGGGCCGCGCGGCTCCCTGTGCAGCTCTTCGCGAATCGACGCTGGTGGGGCTCGACACCGCAGCCCGCAAGGGCAAGCATGGCGGCGGGCCCCCCGTCATCACCGACGACAGGCTCCACACCGTGCTTCGGCTCCGCGCGGGCGCCGAGCCGCCGCCGGCTTCGAGGTGTCCTTCACCCTCGCCCCACCACACGCCACCGGCCAGTACCTGGGCGTATTCGGCCTGGGCGCCGGACTGGCCGAGGCCCTTGGGCCGGGTCTGCTCATCGCGCTCTGCATCACCTGGGGCCGCCCCGGCTGGTATGTCGTCGGAGCCATGTTCGCCCTGACCGGCCTGGCAGCACCACCCGCTGTCCGCTGGGCACAACACCACCAGCACGCTCGGCAAACGCAGCCTGACTCCATGGCCAAGGCGCAAGCCGCCTGATCAGCCCGAAGAAGCGGTCCAACATCCGCTCCGGCTGGGAACCGGCTCCCTCTTCCCGCATCCCCGAGCCCCGCCCAAGAAAGGCATGATGACCCGATGGACAAAGAACTCCCCACCGCTATCCAGCAGACGCTCGCCGCCCTCAACAAGGTGAACGAAGCACGGCCCTACGACCACACCCGCCAGGTCATGACCTTCCTCTACCAGCAGGGCGACGAGGCCATCGACCTCGGCCTCTTCGAGGGCCCCATGCCCATCCCCGCCGTAGGCCAGAGCGTGACCCTGTGGACCACCGGCAACCCGCTGACCGTGACCCGCGTCGAGACGCACTACGGGTTCGGCCGGCACGGCGAGGACTCGCACGGCGCACAACTGGCGTCTGTCCTGGTCTTCGTCGAACCCGCCGCCGAGCGACCGTAGTTGCGTACGGCGAATCCACGTCGGCTTCACCACCTGCGTACCCGGACACCGAAGCACCGCCGGCCGCAGGGCTTTCGCGCATCTCCCATGCGATGCCGACACCCGTGCCACGCTGCCCCCGGATTCTGCCGGACGTGTCCCTCAACCCGCACAGGGGCGGCCGCGGGCCTTCCGTCAGGAGGTCGCGATCCGTGCATCGGCCTGGCGCGGTCCGGGCCGATGCAGCAAGCCCCGCGCCCTCGCGAAAGCCAAGGCCCAGAGTTTTCCGGTGTGCGGCGGGAACAACCGGTACGGCCAACACTGTTGCACCGGCGAAGAGACCGGCGCCGCGCGGGCGGGGAACACAGAGACCAACGGGCCGTCCTGTTGTGATACGGGGCACCTCGGGTTCGCGGTACGCCCGGTCATCCGACGTTGAGGGGCGGCCGCTCATGCGCTCGCCACGGACTCGGACCGAGACGTTTTCACACTGGAGGACTTTTCATGAATAGCAGGCCCTTGACGCTCATGGCGGTACACGCCCACCCCGACGATGAGGCCACTGGAACAGGAGGAGTCCTCGCGCGGTACGCGGCGGAGGGCATTCGCACGGTCCTCGTGACCTGCACCGACGGCGGTTGCGGTGACGGACCGGGGGGTGTGAAGCCGGGCGATCCCGGACACGATCCAGCGGCCGTCGCTTTGATGCGGCGTCAAGAACTCGAGGCCAGCTGCGAAATCCTGAAGGTCAGTCATCTGGAGATGCTGGACTACGCCGACTCGGGGATGATGGGCTGGCCGACCAATGACGCCCCCCGCTCCTTCTGGCAGACACCCGTCGAGGAGGGCGCTGCCCGACTCGCGGAACTCTTGCGGCGCTACCAGCCCGACGTGGTCGTCACCTACGACGAGAACGGCTTCTACGGCCACCCCGACCATATTCAGGCCAATCGCATCACGATGGCGGCGCTGGCCATGACCGGGCTGACACCGAAGGTGTACTGGACGACGGCGCCCCGCTCGATGATGCAGCGGTTCGGGGAGGTCATGCGCGAGTTCGGTGCGGACGGGCAGGAACCGGATCCCGCTGAGGCCGCCGCGCTCGCCGAGATCGGACTCCCCGACGAGGAGATCACCACCTGGGTGGACACCACCGCGTTCGGCGGCCAGAAGTTCGACGCGCTGGCCGCACACGCCAGCCAGGGCGAGAACATCTTCTTCCTCAGGATGGGCCAGGAGAGGTTCACCGAGTTGATGGGCGTCGAGACCTTCGTACGTGTCCAGGACACCACCGGCGCGGCCGTGCCCGAGAACGACCTCTTCGCCGGAATGCACTGATCCGCCCGCCCTGGCGCTTCGGCCAGTGCCCCTCGCAGCCGGTCGGCATCGATGCATCCCCGGGCCGGCAGCGGCATACCCGCCTCCATGGCACGGCGGTGTTCGCCTACCAGCGACCTGGGCACGCACCAGACTCACCCTCACGGCCTTCGTGCTGAACGTGTGTCTTCCTTGGCCGGAGTACATGTTCCGGACGAAGGCCGCTTTCGTGCCCGCCGGATACCGAACCCGGATGAACCAGTTCGACGCACCCTCCGGTGTCCGTTGTCTGCGGTACCGGGCGAGCCCTTCGTAGGTACAGGACGGGTGGCGGACGCCTCGCCGGGAGGGGGCGTCGGCGAGGCGCACCCCCGTCTGGCAGCACCCGAACCGGCGCCAGCGTAGACCGACCGAGTTGGCCGGGACACGACGACGGCTTTCCCGCGCGGGTCACGTCGCGTGCCGGACGCGCAGAGGTGACCTGCCGCAACGCCACGGACGCCCGGCTGGGACACCCCAGCCGAGCGTCTGCCTCACCTATGCGCGGTCCGAACACCCACTGCGCTGCCGCATCGCCCCGTGGACTACATCAGTTCCAGGGGCTGTCCTGGGCCGCACTACCGCCGGCGAACGGCCCGCCGTACTCCCACACCCGCAGCCAGCAGAGCCAGCGCACCAGACCCGATCACCGCGGCCGACGATCCGGTCGAGGCGAGGCTCCCGCCCTGTCCCGAGCCGGACGTCGTACCGCCGCCCGTGGTCGTTCCACCGGTCGCGGTGGACCCGCCCGCCGCAGCCGTCCCTGCCGACGACGAGCCCGAGGAGCCGGAGGTCCCTGCTGTTCCCGCCGAGCCGGACGTGCCCGAGGCACCCGAGGTGCCGGACGTACTCGTCCCGCTCGTCGTCCCGCCGCTGCCTCCCGTGGTCGAGCCCTGGCCCGTCGTCTTCACGACGATGTCTGCCCGGTTGTTCTGCAACGTGGTGTCGTAGGACATGTACGGGCTGCCCACGTAGACGGCCCCCTTGGCGGTTCCCGCACGCGGGCCGAGCTGCAGCTCGAAAGGGTAGGTGGTCTTCTCGTTCTCCAGGACGAAACTGCCGGTGGGGCACCGGTAGTCGACGCCGGGCTGCAGCTTCGGGGCGTCCAGGGCGGTCGTGTCCGGGTCGGCCACGAAGCACCCCTTCGGCGCCTTGACGACCTTGACACCCTGGGGGAAGTCGATGTCGACATAGGCGACGTGGTGGAATCTCCACAGTTCACTCACCCAGGCGGGACCGAGGTTGCGGAATTCCACGGCCGCCTGCACGCTCGCCCCGGCAACGCCCTCGACCTGGGTGCCCTTGACGGACAGATCCGCCGTGTTGGGGTAGAGGAACTCGTCGTCCGAGTTCAGATTCGGCGCGGGCTGCCCTTGAGGCAGCTTCTCCAGCTTCAGCTCGGGCCCGGTGCCCTTGACCGCGGAAGACTGGCCGCGTAACTGCGCGCGCGTGGCCGGGGTGTCGGCGTAGGCCTCGGTCCGAAGCCAGTCCTTGTACGCGACACCCCGGCCCACCACGTCCACCTTGGGCACCACGTCGTACGCCGTGCCGGGCTCGTACGTGCCCGGCACGAAGCAGAGCACCTTGCCGTGGTAGGGCTCGACCTTGGCGACGTCCTCCGGGGTGGTGCTGTACTCGCAGTTGGAGAAACGTTGCGTCAGCTCCATCCCCCGGGTGGTACGGAATTGCAGGATGACTCCGTCGACCGTGTTCTGGCCCTCGTTGACGAGGGTGAAACGACCGTGCTGGACGACGTCACGCGCACTGTTCTTCGGCAGGTCGCTCCATCCGAACTTCAGCCGTCCGTCTGTGGACTGGTCCGCCGCGTGCGCCTGGCCCACTGCGCTCAGGGTGAGCAGTGTGGCGGCGGCGAAAACCGTGAAGGGAATTCTCATGCCGGTCCAGACCCGTGGTCCACTCCGAAGGTTGTCCCACTGTTACTGGTCTGTTTCATTTTCTCGTTTTTGTCACAGCCCTCCGTCTTCCCCCTCCCTCCTTCCCGTCCCCGCGCCCACCCGGCGCCTGGGTGGCGAGGCGAGCTACCGCGGTCCGGGTGCAGTCGGCTCCTATGCGCCCGGTCGGCCGTGCCGGTGGGGTCCAGGCACAGCCGGACGAAAGCGCCCGGTGTGGCACCAGGTCCCGCGCCGACACGGACCCACCCGTCGCCCCGGAGCCCCCCTGACAAGGCCATGGGCTGATCAGAATCCGCCTTGCTGCCCGGCCTCGTCCCCCAGCTCGACGGCCACACCGTCGCAGAACCTGGGCAGCCACAGGCGCCATTCCGTGCTTCGACTTTGCGGTGGACGACCCAGCAGGGGCGTTCCGCTGTGGACCCGCCGTTAGAAGGGCTCAGCGGCCCGCAGGAGACCCTGCGGAAGGTAGGCCGATTCGACCCGGATGTCCCAGCCGCGGCGGCGAGCGTGGCAGGCCAGGCCGAGGACATCGAGGTCGACGGAAGCATCCGGATCGTCGGCGCGGTCGGCGACCTGGTAGTAGTCGCGGTGGGCTTCGAGCGCGTCGGCCAGGGCCATATTGAAGCTCTCCTCGTCGCCCTCCACGAGCTGCGACAGCAGCACGGCCGGCGGCATGGCGAAACCCCAGTCCTTGGCCTTCTCTGCCTGCTGCAAGGCCCGCTGCGCGGCCGGTTCGGGATCGGTACCCTTCAGGTAGGCGTGGAGGGCTTCGCGGTACGCGGCGAAGGCGGAGCCGTCCGGGCGTGCGAAGGCAGGGCCGGTGAGGACCAGCGGGGCGAGGTCCCCGCGTGCGCCGGTGATGAGGGCGAATGCAGTGGCCTTCTGCCAGTTGCCGGCCCCGGCATTCTCGTCCCGCTGGGCCGGGTAGCGCAGTGTGCGGCCGTCGATGGTCACCTCGACCTCGGTGCCCGGCTCCGCCAGTGCGATGCGGAACAGGGCCGCCCCCATCTGGGAGGCCAGCCGAAGGTTCGCGAGCTGGACGTCTGTGACGCCGCCGGGGTTCCCCGCGCGCCACTTGAAGAGGCGTTCCTGGTCGCTCATGACGCTGTTGAGCCGCCAGACAGCGAGGGGTTCTGCGTCGACGGGGGTGAACGCCTCCCGTGCGTGTTCCTCGTACATGGCCTCGATCTGCGGGTTCACCGTCCAGTCGAAGGCCGGCCGCTCCACCACCAGCGGGCTCGCGGCGAGCGCCGCCACCGCGTCCGGCCGCCGGTCCCGATCCACTCCGCGGGCGTGACGCTCTCTTCGGGGGCGTCCTCACCCGGGTCGTAGCTCATGCCGAAGTTCACGTACTCCAGGAAGACCTGGAAACTGCAGTGCGGGTGGTACGCCGCGTAGGCGACGGCGCCGGCCGCGGCCTCGGAGGCGTCCTTGAGGGCGGCCTTGGCCTCCGAGGTGTCGAGGCCAGGTGTCTCGACGGAGAGCGCGCCCAGGTAGTCGAGGAACTCCTCGGCGATCGACTGCCACTCGTAGGTGGTCATCCGGCCGGCCCGCGACATGGACCGCACCCGGCCCCCGATGCGGTTCGTGAAGTCCTCGCGTGCTGCCGACACGACGGGCCCGCCCACCTGGTGACGCTCTATTCGCACTGCCCTGCTCCTTGATCGAATCCCTGCGGACAGCCTAGGCGCGGGATCTGACAGGCCGGCTGCTGCCGGGCATGGGCCTCTAGGGCGTGTATCGAGGAAGGTCACATGAGAAAAGTTCCGACGGGATGCGTATGACTGGGCAACTGATCGATCTTGTGCGGTCTCGGTACGCCGGGGCATCGAGGAAAGGACATGCTCGATCGTTCAGATGCCTATCTGATCGCCAGAGACGCGTCGGTTGCCCGTACCCGGTCACTTCGGGCGTGTCGGCTGAGGAGGACTGTGATGCGAACCGACCCCATCGAACCGCGGGGAGAATACCTTTCGGAACCCGACGTCGGCCGTTCGATCACGGAGGCTTTCCATGACGTTCTGGACGCCCTGGACGCCGTACGCGCCGAGCTGCGCACAACCGATGTCTCTCTGCAACACAGCCTCAGTGGGCCCTCGCTGGGGACGAGTCCGCAGTCCCCGCCCCTGCCTCACACCGTGTGGCGGGACGACCACGGCCGCAGTCGCCCGCCGTCTCTGCCCGATGTCGCGGCCACCGAGTCGTCGCGCGAATCCGCTTCCGGCGTCGAGACCTGGGATGCGTTCCGGCCGCGGAAGGAGATGAGCCCGGCGTCCGGGGAGCGCACCACCGTTTCGGAAGCAAATCCCGTACAACCCCTGTGGGCACGTGGGACGCAGCTTCAGGACACCATCTCTGCAGCTGCCGTGGGAGAACCCGAGCGCGCGGACCGGACGAGAGGGGCAGATCCGGGCAGTTGGTCCTCGCGTCGAGGTTCCGTCCCTCTCCGGTCGGCCTGGGACATGCCTCCCACAGGCGAGGCAGTCCAGTTGGACCGAAGGAGGGACACGCCTCAATCGAGCAGCGACACCCAGCACCAGAATCTCACCGCTCCCGGCAGGGGGGTCGAATGCCACGCACCGCAAGAGGACGGTCTTCCGCCGGCTCAGCCGAGTCGGCGCCGGACCTCAGGTCAGTTCAGCAGGTCAACACGACCCGTGGGCAAGGCCGGCAAGCTTGCGGGAGCCTGCGGGATCGGCGTGGTAGGAAGCCTCGTTGTCGTCGGTTGGATGCTGAGCAGTGCCGGCACGTCATCATCACAACCCCCGCTGCCCTCGGACGATCCGAGCCCACAGCTTCCCGACACCGGCGGACACGCCGGGACGCCGAACCCGGGCGATGCCGCGGCGCCGCTCCCCCCCACCCCCACTCCGGGGGACCAGCAGAGGCACTGGTTCTCGCATACCCAGCACAATGGCTACCAGCCTGCTGGGCACTACGGCATCACGATCCAGTCGGCTTCGGCCAGGTTTCAGGATCCGATGAACTCCGGTCGGCTTGGCCAGGTTTGTCGGCCTGAGGCTCAGAGCGATTCGCAACCCGCACGTCTCCCTTCGGCTCCATCGGCTGCCAACACCACGCCGACATCCGCTCCCGCGACTCGATCGCCGCGCCACCAAACAGGCGAGGTCGGGACACCGAGCCAAGCCGCCACACCCGCCTACCACAACGCACCGGGGCCGAGGACGGAGAAGACGCAGGCGAACACGGCGCCCGGGCAAGTGCAGGGGACGCCGGTCAGCCATGAGAGCCAGAGCAGTGACGAACCCGTCGGTGCGGGTCAGCAGGGCCGAACTCAGCAGACGGGCACGGCGCAGCAGACCGAGGGCGTCGAGCCCGTCGAATCACACCGGCAGGGCTGGTCCGCGCGTCCGGCACCCTCGCCGGAGCCTTCTGGCGGGACGGGGGTGTGGGCAACGAACGGACCTGTTCCGGGCTGAGTCCGGCCTGCTGGACGAGGGGCGCGGTATGTGCGCCCCTCGTAGGCGCAGCCGGTGCGCGCTCACTCGCTGGCTTGATCTCTAACCTGTGCGGCGGGGTTCTGGGTTGGTTGACTTCTTCGTTTGCCGCTTGAGTGGCCGCGGTTTGCGGGGTGTGTGCACGTCGTGGCGTGGAGTGGGGCGGGTGTTCTTCCGGCCCGGTGGCCGTCCGGGACCGGGCCGGGACCGTCGCCCCGCCGCCATGGCCGTACGGCGGCGAGCCTCCCTCGCCTTACCCCGCAGGTGCATTCAGCTCCGGCGCCATAAAGTCAACCTCTATGGCAGGCAGGACCCGAACGCTGCGATCAGGGAAGTCGATGTGCCGGTAGATTTCGTTGTGATGGGCGATCGACTGGTCTGGTGGGGCAAAGTCCGTCGGCTGGCAGCGGACCGATGTGGTGTGCCCGTCCGTCACCAGCACCAGGTCGTAGCCGTGGCTGAGGGCCTGGCGGGCGGTCGTCTCAACGCAGTTCTCGGTGGCAAAGCCGGTGACAAGGACCTCGGTCACGCCGAGCCGGATCAACGTCTCGTCGAGATCGGTGTCCAAGAAGGCGTCCGCACAGGTCTTCGTCACCACCGGCTCTCCATTGTGCGGTGCCAGTCCGGGCAAGGCATCGCCGCATCCTTGCTGCTGAACCGTGATGACGGGAACGTTCGCAGCACGCGCCCGAGAGGTGAGCTGCGCGATGGTTCCGACGGTTCTCTCAAGGCGGTGCATGATGGGCCCCATGTCGTGCTGCATATCGATGACGAGGAGCGCGGCGCGGTGCGGCGTCGGTGGCATCGGCCTACCGTAGCTGTCCCTCGGCCGTGGCGACCCACAGTCCCGAGGCATCGTGTTGGCCCGCATCCGCGACGCGCGTCCGCCCTGCCAGGCAGGCGGCAGCCGCGATCGGCAGGATCAGGAGCGCGTAGGCTCCGGCAAACGCCGGGAGCCGGCTCGTTGACGCCGCTGAGACCGCGGTGAACAGAGCCGACGTCACGGCCAGGACCAGGGTCTGGCCGAGGCTCTGCGAGGTCTGCATCGCGCCGCTTGCGTAGCCCTGCCTGTCAGCCGGAGTGTGCGCGAGTGACAGCAGTGTGAGTGACGGCGTCGCGAGCCCCATGCCGACGGCGGCCATCGCCATCGAGGACACCGCCGCGGCAGGGGGCACCGCCGGCATGGTGCACAGTGCCGCCACCGCCACCGCGGCCGCCATGATTGCGGCCCCGATGGCGACCAGCCTGTGCCGCGGCACCCGGTCCTGCAGGCGGCCCTGCACCCAGGAGGCTCCGGCCCAGGCAAGTGCCGCTCCGGTGAACGCGAACCCCGTGACCACGCCCGGCACATGGCGCGCCGTGCTGAGCATCAGGGGGACGAAGGCTTCCAGCGTGAAGAACGCGCCAGAGGTCAGCGCCCGCAGGAGCACCGTGGCGGGCAATCCGCCCCCGGCCCGCCAGGTGTGCGGTGGCAGCAGCCTCGGGGCGAACGCCACGAGCAGCACCACACCGACCGACGCGCACGCCGCGTGCCATGCGTTCCAGGCGGAAACACCGTACTGGGTGAGAGCCGCGGCTACGCTCACCGCCACAGTGGCGGCCAGGGCGGGCCTACGCACGGATGCCTCGGGACTTCCAGGTCCTTGCGATGCTGCTGGCTTTGCTGGGCGAAGGAGCAGCACCGCGGCCGCGGCAGGGATCAGGGTGAACCCGGCGACGCCGAAGAACACCACTCGCCATGACCACGACGCGGCCACGAACCCGGCGAGCGGGGGGCCGGCCAGTGACGGCACGATCCAGCACGCACTCATGAGAGAAAGGGCGCGGGCGCGCAGGTGATCCGGGTAGGACTGCCCGATGGCCGCGTTGACGGACACGGCCACCAGGCCCGCCGCGATCCCGTCGGTGAAACGTCCCAGGACCAGTTGCCAGATGGTGGTACTGGTTGCGGAGACGAGGAGTGTCGCGACGGTCAGGACCACCCCGGCTGTCAGCGGTCGCCGGGCCCCGCCACGATCCGCCCACGCCCCACCCAGCACACCACCGAGCAGGCTCGCCGCCACGAACGCCCCTGCCACCAGCGGGTAGAGACCGACTCCGTCGAGGTCTCGGGCGGCCACCGGCAGCAACGGCATCACCGCCAGCGCCGCGAACCCGGTCAGGAACATCACCGCGGCGAAACTCGCCGTGACTGCCAGATAGGTACGGGAGAAGAGTCCGGGGGTGGGAAGGGGCTCCGATGGTTCACGGGGGTCGCTTGTCACCGCAGCAAGCTACGGCCCAGCTCCGGCCCGGGCCAGCGCTTTTCGGGGAAGTCCCCGTGGGTGCGCGGGAGTGCGCCGTCGGACGGACGCCCCCTGACGGTCACGGGGTGTATCGGGCAGCCTGGGCCGCGGCCTCTTCGGCCTGCTGCGGACAAGGTGGCGAACCGTCAACACAGGGCACTAAATACATCAGTTGAGGCGAGTGCCCGCCGTACCGACCGCTGTGATCGAACATCGGCCGGTGGTCGGTCACGACAATGTCGCACCAGTCCAGGACCTGCTCGTGTCCATCCTTGCATCAGCCTTCGACTGCATGTCGTGGGCCACGACGAGCGGATGGCGTTTCATTGTGCGAGCGAGATAGTTGGCATCGTACGCCAGCAATTCGTGACCAGAACTCAGATGGCCAACTCGCCGCTTCAGGCTTCGGCAGGGAGTGTCTCTTTCTCACCGGAACCCGCGTTGACGTCTCGGTTCCGGATCGCTGCGGCTGCATGGTCGAGTTCGTTGAGCACCATCCGTACGGCTCGCCGTGCGGAACGTTCCGGGCGGTGGAGCACATCGATATGGCGTCGGGTGTGCACGCCACTGAGCGGCCGGAAAATCAGTGCGGGGTGCGGACGAGTGGTCCAGCGTGGCATCAGAGCCAGGCCGCCTCCGGCGGCTACGGCTTCGGCGACCACCGTGAATTCGTTGATGCGATGGACGATGTTGAGCCGCCGGTTTGCGGCGGTCGCGATGGCGTCGATGGTCGCCATCAGTGGAAAGCCGTCGTGAACGGTGATCCAGGGTTGATCGGCGACGTCTCGCGGGGTGAGGCGTCGTTTGGCGGCAAGGGGGTGGTCGGCCGGCAGAGCGATGTCGAGCGGTTCGCGCAGCAGCGTGCTGGCGGCGACCGAGGCCGGCCAGGGTGGCGCCTGGTCGAGGCGGTGGGCGAGTACGAGATCGTAGTCCCGGGTCAGTCTCGGGAAGTGGTCTTGCGCGACGTCCTCGTCGGCCAGCGTCAGATGCGGGCGCCCAGAGCCGGTCCGGCCACGCAGCAACAGCGGGAAGAACGCGGCGGCCGCGCTGTGGAAAGCCGCCACCGACACACCCGCGTCCGGCCGGTCGATGAATTCCTCGATGGTGTGCCGTGCCCTGGCGAGCGCGGTCTCCACCTCGATGGCCGCGCTCGCCAGAGCGTTCCCGGCGTCAGTGAGCACCAGCCGCCGTCCATCGCGCTCGGTGAGCGGGACGGGGATCGAGCGTTGCAGCAGTCGTAGCTGCTGGGAGACCGCCGAGGGAGTCATCAACAACGCCTCGGCGGTCGCGGTGACGCTTCCCAGTTCGCCGAGCTCTCGCAGGATCTGCAGCTGTCGTTCATTCACCCTCTCAGTGTAGTGATACTTCAAGATCTCTTAAGAACTTCGCCCTTGGCTTCAGCGTGGAAGCAATGCAGCGTAGGGGGGTGTTCCACGCCCGCCGCACTGACGCAGTGCTTCTACTTGTCGCCATCGTCTGGGGCTCCAGCTACCTGGCCGCGAAGACGGCCACCTATGCCCTGCCCGTCCTCGTAGTGCTGTTCGCACGGTATGCGATCTCCGGGATCGCCTGCCTCGCCCTCGTCGCCATCCGGCAAGAGGGGCGCTACACGCGAGACGAGGTGCGTATCGGGTCCTTCCTGGGGGTCACCCAGGCTGCGGTCCTGGTTCTCGAGACGTACGGCGTCGCGCACACCAGCGCGGCCAACGCCGGCTTGATCATCAGCCTCACCATCGTCCTCACCCCACTGCTGGACCGCACGGCAGACAACGGCCCACTGCCCGCGCGCTTCTTCGCCGCCGCAGGGTTGTGCCTGCTGGCCGTCACACTGCTCATGTCTGGCAGCGGCTTCCACACTCCCCGCATCGGCGACCTGCTGATGCTCGCCGCCGCGGTGGTGCGCGCAGTGCACGTTGCGCTCGTGGGGCGACTGACGAAGGGCCGCGTTGTCCGGCCGTTGCAGCTCACGGCCGTCCAGACGGTTCTCGGCTCGGTGCTGTTCGCCGTGCCGGCCTCCAGCGGCCTGCCGAGGCTGACTCAGGTCGATCCCGGGGTCTGGGGCCGGCTCGTCTATCTGGCCCTGTTCTGCAGCGTGTTCGCCTTCCTTGCCCAGACCTGGGCGGTACAGAACAGCTCCGCAAGCCGGGCCAGTCTGCTACTCGGCACCGAACCGGTCTGGGCCGTCGCGGTCGGCATCGGCCTCGGCGGCGAAAAGGTCACCGCCCTTGCCGGCCTCGGGGCGGCGCTCATGGTCACCGGAACGTACTGGGGACAGGGCATCGAACGCACCCACCGCACCACCCACAAAAAGGAGTCCCCATGCCGGACAACGACACCTACCAGCGTCTGATCAACCTGCTCGACAGCACGGCAACCGTGTACAAGCTCATTGACCACGAACCGGAAGGCACAACCGAAACGGTCAGCGCACTGCGCGGACACCCGGTGTCGGAAGCAGCGAAATGCCTCATCCTCATCGTCAAGATCGACCGGCGAGTCACTCGCTACGTACTCGCGGTCGTCCCCGGTGACCGGCGTGTGGACCTCAACGCCATCCGGACACTGTTCGCCGCCCGCTACGTCGGTTTCTGTGACGCAGCCACGGCCGAGCGACTGGCCCACGCCGTCCCCGGCACCGTCCTGCCCTTCAGCTTCGACCCCGAACTTGAACTCGTCGCAGACCCAGACGTCATCGCCCAGCCCTGCCTCTACTTCAACGCCGCCCGCCTTGACCGCTCGCTGGCCATCTCCGGCGCGGACTACACCAGGCTCGCCGAGCCCCGCATCGAACGCATCGCCAGTCCAGTACCGAACTGACACAACTCAAAGCCCGCTGATGTCGGTCGGCACGACCGTGTGACGCTCTGCCGGTGAGTCGTCTGTCCGCGGGCCCAAGCTTTCCGAGCACGGCAGCAACAGCAGATGAGGCGCGGGCCCACCCTCACCGGGGCGGCGCGACGGCCTTGCGGGCGCGATCCAACAGCAGCCGATTGTGCTCCAACCAGTCCGAGGCGACACCGCGCCGGCACCCGCACCGCAACCTGCGTTGACGACGTCATTTTTCACACGGACAGGGGCGCGCAATACAACGCGGCGGCCTTCACGGACGTCTGCCGCCGGCACGACATCCGCCGCAGCATGGGCAGGGTCGCCTCGAGCTACGACACCGCCGTCGCCGAGTCGTTCTTCCAGGGCCTCAAACGCGAGTTGCTCCACGGACGCCGCTGGACCTCCAAGGCGCAGACCCGGCTCGGGCTGTTCCGCTGGCTGGCCCCCTACAACCGGCGCGTCCCGCGGACGGCGACGAGGAGCCGCCGCTGTGCCGTGGATACGGAGAGCCGTTGCCGAAGGCGACGGCGGTGTTCTGCTCGTCGGCGTGCCGCTCGCGCCACTGGCTCGTACGGCGCCGGATGCGGGCGAGGACCGAGGACAAGGGCACGCTTCCCGCCGCGGGCCGGGGGCGCGAGCGGCACGCCGACGAGGAGGCGTGTTCCGGGACGGCTCAGCTTCCGGTGAGGGCGATGGCCAGGTCCGTGATGTTCAGTGGGAACTGGGTTCGCCCCTGGGAGAGACGCGGGGCACGAGCGTTTCGGGCCCCGAATCATCATGTGGACGGCCCCGGGGCCCTGATGTCAGCGATGGGTACGGCAAGTCGACCGGATCAGCGCCGAGGCGGATGCGGACCGTCTCGTTGGTCTCCTCGATGTGGTCGAGGGTCAGCCGGGAGATCCGACGCGGGCCACCTGCTGGTCGGCCAGCGCGCGCTGGGCGCGGAAGTTCTCGCGGTAGGCGTCGTGCACCGCGGCGTCGTCGTACTTGAGGAGCGCCTCGTCGTTCGTCGTCAACGCGCTCTTCGTGTACGGGTGGCTGCCAGTGAAGACGATCTTCTGGTCGGCCTTGCCGAGGTAGGTCCCGTCGATCAGAAGGTACTTGGAGTGCGTGGCCATCGCGTTCCGCGTCTTCGGGTCGCCGTCGCCGTCGTCCGCGTCGTCCAAGCGGTGCAGGGCGATCCCGCCGAACCTGGTCGGCTTGGACAGCTGGTCGGCGATCGCCGTACCGGCCCCTTCGACGTCGAGGTAGCGGTAGACGATGTCGACGTAGCAGCCCGCGTCGTCGAGCTCCCACAGCTTCTTGGCGACCTCGGGCCGGGTGATCTGGTGCATCGCGACCCGGACGACGGTACGGCCGTCCTCGGTGCCGTGGCCCGGAGAATTCCCGTAGCAGGCGGGCTGCCCGTCCACCGGGTCGTCGACGCTGTTGAGGATGTTGAGGATCGGGTCGGAGGCAGCCCGGGGGAAGAAGTACGCCTTCGCGTTGCCCGCCGGATACTCCGCCGGGTAGTCGGCGACCTGCGCCTTCGTCCCGGCCTGGGCAGCCGCGAGGTCGTTGAAGTAGCCGGTGTACGCGGCGTACAGCGCGGTGTTGCCAGCCACGGTAAGCGCGTCGTTGAAGGCGTGCTGCCGGTCCCACGGGGTCTGGTTGGCGGACGTCTGCACGACCACGTCGTCGACCGGGACCGTGCCCGCGCCGCTGCCGGTGGTGTGGGAGAAGAGCACGAACTTGTTGTGGTTGACGCCGTGGAAGGAGTCGTCCGGGTTCGGGTCCTTGGCGAGGCACGCCTGGTTCTCCGCGCAGACCCGCACCCAGGAAGTGCCGGACCCCGTCGCGGGCTTGAGGCCTTCGACGAGCTTCGGGTACGTGACCTTGCCCGCCCAGTGCAGCAGGCTCTCGTTGTCCAGGACGACCTGGACGTTCACGCCGCGCTGGTGCGCCGCGGTCAGCCGGGCCGCGAGGTAGTCCGAGCCGAGCACGTACATCGACATCTTGATGTCCGAGCCCCTCTGGGCCCCGTCGACGAGCCGGGCTATGTGGCCGAACACCGCGTCCTGGGCGGCCGCGTCCCCCGTCGGGTTGTTGAACACCGCGCCTGTGGTGACGAGCGGCGCCGGATCGGCAACGGCAGGGGCGGGAGCGCCCGCGAACAGTGCGGACACCCCCAGCGCCAGGGCGGGCAGAGATCGGGTCGTCTTCATACCGCACACTGTATACAGCCGTATACCCAGGGCTCGGGGCACCCACCCCGCCGGGAACAGCAGATCCGGACCAACCCTGTGGTGCCCTTGTCCGCAGCAGTGCCGGGAGCAGTAAAGCCGGACGTCTGCCAGGTGGGTCGCATGAGCCGGTGCCGGCGGACGTCCGGTGACCGCTCACTCGACTTCGATGGCGATGCGGTCGGCGGACGGGAGCCGAATGGGCGTTTCGTCCCGTCCCAGGCATATCCGATCCCGCGGAACGGGCTCAGATGCGGCGCCTGGCCGCAGCCAGGGCCTCCTTGACCTCGCGCCCCACACGGGCTGCATCCTCAGGGTTGTTCACCACATCGGTGTGGTTCATGTCGACGACGAGGACATCGCTGGCCGAGTAGTGCTGGTGCACCCAGTCGTCGTAGCCGGACCACAGGGTGCGGTAGTACTCGACGAGAGTGTCGTCCTGCTCGAAATCGCGGCCCCGCAGCCCGATGCGGTGCAGTACCGTCTGGAAATCCGCCTTGAGGTAGACCATGAGATCGGGTGCCTTGCGGTACGGCAGGCTGTCGATCTCGCGCATCATCTCGGCGAGCAGTCCCTCGTACACCTGCATCTCGAGGGAGCTGATCCGGCCCAGATCGTGATTGACCTTGGCGAAATACCAGTCCTCGTAGATGGACCGGTCCAGGACGTTGTCACCCTGCTTGTACGCCTCCTTGATCGAGGCGAACCGCGTCTGCAGGAAGTACAGCTGAAGCAGGAAGGGGTAGCGCTTCGCCTGGATCTCCTCGGGGCTCGCCGTGTAGAACAGCGGAAGGATCGGATTGTCTTCCACGTTCTCGTAGAAGACCGTGCTGCCCAGCTCCTTCGCGAGCAGTTCGGCAACGCTCGTCTTACCGATCCCGATCATGCCTCCGACGCAGATCACTGCCATACCTCGCTTCTCCCCGGGGGTCATCTGTGTGCGGGCGGGCGGCCCACATCGCTGAGACGCACGCCAGCGGGGTCACCCGACTCCCCTACGGCCTTCGTGCTCAGCATCATGTGGTCCTCGTCCAGGCCGAGGCCCCGACGCAGGCCGGTGTCCTCGACCGGCCGGACCGGCCGTTGCGCAGGTGCCGCGTACCGCGAAGCGCCCACCCTCCCGCGGCCACCCTGAAGAATAAACGGCCACTCACCCCGCACCGGCCAGAGCCCCACCACCCACCCCACCGGCACGGCCGAAATCGGCAGAACCCTTGACACCTTCGGGCCCGGCACTCCTTGGGGTGCCCGGCCCGGGTGGGTCAGGTCGGGTCAGCGGCCGAGTGCCGCGCGCCGGGCGGTCGCCGGGCTGCCGTCGAGCCCGGCCCGCCCGCCGACGGCACCAGCAGCCCGCTGGCGATGTCCAGCAGAAGGAGTCCGACAACTGTCGCGGCGCATCACCGGGCACCCGTTCCGGCAGAGTCCCGCGGGCACCCCCGCGGCCCGGATCGCCTCAGTGCGTCGTCGGTGTCCGCGGTTGGTCGCCGAGGGAGATCAGCAGGGTGCGGAGGAGCCGCACGAGTTGTTTGCGCTCGGTGGGGGCCAGGCCGCCGAGGAGGCGTTCCTCGTTCGCCAAGTGGTGTTCTACGAGGTCCTCGATGGCGCGGATGCCCGCGTCCGTCAGGGAGATGAGGACGCGGCGCCGGTGGGTGGAGTCGAGCTCCCGGTCGACGAGGCCCTTGTCGACGAGCCGGTCGATGCGGTTGGTGAGCGCCGCCGAGCTGACCATCGCGGCCGTGCTGAGCTCTCCCGCGCTGACGGTGTACGGCGGGCCCGAGCGGTAGAGCGTCGCGAGGACGTCGAACTCCCACGGCTCGACGCCGTACTGCGCGAAGTGCTCTTTGAGGGCCCGCTCAAGCAGGCGGGACGCACGCGACAGGCGGCCGATCACGGCCATCGGCGAGCAGTCGAGGTCGGGCCGGACCTGCTGCCACTGCCGGATGATCGCGTCCACGCCGTCGCCCGGTGGGGTTGCCGCCATGTGTCCTCCCTTGTGGGGTCCTGCCTCGCCCGGCCGTCGAACCGACTTCGCCAGGAGCTTAACACTTCGACGTCGAAGTTTTTGACATCGCGATAGCCCCGTGTCTAATATTTCGACATCGAAGTTTTCGACCAGCGCTCAACCAGGGCGCCAGGCTTCCGTGAAAGGTGATCCCCGTGAAGGTCCTTCTCATCGGCGCTTCCGGCTACATCGGCTCCGCCGTCTCCGCGCACCTCGCAGACGCCGGACACCAGGTGGTCGCGCTGGTACGTGACGCCCACCGCCCGGACGCCGGACAGGAGCAGCGCGTCGGAGACCTGACCGACCCCGCCTCACTCACCCGCGCAGTCACCTCCGACATCGACGCCGTCGTCAACCTCGCGCCCCCGACCGGCGACGCCGCGGTAGACGCCGCAGCGATCACCGCGCTCGCCGACCCGCTGCGCGGCACCGGGCGCGCGTTCGTGTACGCGAGCGGCGTATGGGTCCTCGGCGCCACCGGCCCGGACGCCGCCGACGAGAACGCCCCCGTCAACCCGCTGCCGATCGTCGGATACCGCCCGGCAATCGAGCGCCAGGTGCTCGACACCGCTGACGCCGGCGTGCGGGCAACGGTGATCCGCCCCGGCATCGTGCACGGAAACGGCGGCGGCATACCCGCGCTGCTCGTCGACCTCGCTCGCAAGCACGGGACCCCGACGTATGTCGGCGAGGAGGCCGTGCACTGGCCGATGGTGCACGTCGACGACTTGGCCGACCTGTTCGTCGCCACCGTCGAGAAAGCGCCCGCCGGCAGCCTGTGGCATGGTGTCGCCGAATCCGCCGTCCTGGTACGCGACCTCGCGGCAGCGGCCGGAGCGGCGGCCGGGGTCGACGGCGAGCCGCGGTCGTGGCCTCTGGAGGACGCCCGCGCGGAGCTCGGCGCACCGTTCGCCGACGCGCTCGCCCTCGACCAGACCGTCAGCGGGGACGCGGCACGCGCAAGCCTCGGCTGGCTGCCGCGGCGAGCGGGAGCGGTCGCCGACGTCCGCCAACTCTCGTACCCGCAGGTGGACACGAACAGCATCGAGGTGTTCGGTGCGGAGGACGGGCAGCAGGCCGACGTCGAGGCCATCGTCCGCTTCGTGGCGGGCGTCCAGTACGCGCAGCAGAAGGAGCTCGTCGACGCGTTCATGAGCAACTTCCGCAAGCAGCACCCGGTGTGGACGACCGCGCACGGCAAGCGGCTGTCGGGCTGGGACGAGATCGACGCCTTCACCCGCCAGGTGCTGCCCGGCGCGATGAAGCAGTCGACGGCCACCTACGAGGTCGTGCGGATCCTGTTCGTCCGCCCGGACGTCGCCGCGGTCAACGTCCGCCAGCGGCCGGTCACCCTCGACGGACAGCCCATCGAGGACCAGCCGGAAGGCCGCCCGATGTACGTCCTCGCCAAGGACAACGGCCGCTGGCGGATCGCGGCCGCACAGAACACCCGGGTCTTCTCCGGCTGACACGCCGGATGCCCGATCGTTGGGGCTGCCGGTGCTGATCCGCTGACGCGACGGCAGCCGGCCCAGGCCCGGCGCATGCGTGCGGCCTGGGTGCAGCGTTCAGCAAGAAAGCGCCGTTTCCCGGTCGTGGCGCACTCCTCAGTCGCGACGCGGACGGTTGCGGATCCGGTGAGGCGGTCCTAGGGCGTGTTTCGAAAGTAGCGTCGTCCGCCCGAAGGGCGGGACACGGAGGGGGGGGGGGGGGGGGGCGCCACAAAGGAGGGA
>NZ_JBVIHM010000048.1:27557-46624 GCF_055570295.1 Streptomyces sp. NPDC031265 | reverse complement strand
GCGGCATCATCACCGCCCTCAAGGCGGCCGGCCTCGCCAAGCTTCCCCCGGTCACCGGCCAGGACGCCGAACTCGCCGGAGTCCAGCGCATCGTCGCGGGCGAGCAGTTCATGAGCGTCTACAAGCCCTACGTCCAGGAAGGCCCGATCGCGGCCGAGATGGCCGTCGCTCTGGCCAAGGGTGAGAAGCTGGACTCGATCGCGAAGTCCAAGGTCGACAGCCCGACCACCAAGGGCGTCCCGTCGGTGATCCTCCCGGTCGTGTCGCTGACCAAGGACAACATCAAGGACACCGTCATCAAGGACGGCATCTACACGGTCGACGAGATCTGCACCTCGAACTACAAGGCCGCCTGCGACGCGCTCGGCCTGAAGTAGTCACCCCGCCGGAACCCCCGCGCGCACGCTGTGCGCGGGGAGCCCCGGCCCCCGAAGCCTGTCCGGCGCCCCGCCCTCCTTCTCAGCCCCCGCTATCGGGCGGGGCGCCGGACGGAACGCTTCTCCTCCTCGTTCTCTTCTGCTCAACCTCCGCGCCCACCTCCTCGGGCGCGGCATCCCCGCCGGTCAGGCGGCGAAGGAGATGGTTCACGTGTCCGCTACGCCCGTGCTGGCGTTGCGCGGGGTCTCCAAGCGATTCGGTGCCGTCCAGGCGCTCACCGATGTAGAGCTTGAGGTCCACGCCGGTGAGGTGGTCGCCCTGGTGGGCGACAACGGAGCCGGAAAGTCCACGCTGGTCAAGACGATCGCAGGTGTGCACCCCATCGATGACGGCGTCATCGAGTGGGAGGGCCGCGGCGTACAGATCAACAAGCCGCACGACGCCCAGTCCCTCGGCATCGCGACCGTCTACCAGGACCTCGCGCTGTGCGACAACATCGACGTCGTCGGCAACCTCTACCTCGGCCGGGAGCTGCGCAAGCGCGGCATCCTCGACGAGGTCGAGATGGAGCGCCGCTCGCGCGAGCTGCTCACCACGCTGTCGATCCGCATCCCGAGCGTCCGCATCCCGATCGCGTCGCTCTCCGGAGGCCAGCGCCAGACCGTCGCCATCGCCCGTTCGATGCTCGGCGAGCCCAAGCTCGTCATCCTCGACGAGCCGACCGCGGCGCTCGGCGTCGAGCAGACCGCGCAGGTCCTCGACCTGGTCGAGCGGCTGCGCGAGCGCGGCCACGCGGTCATCCTCATCAGCCACAACATGGCCGATGTGAAGGCCGTCGCGGACAAGGTCGCCGTGCTGCGCCTCGGCCGCAACAACGGCGTCTTCGAGGTCAAGAACACCTCGCAGGAAGAGATCATCTCCGCCATCACCGGCGCCACGGACAACGCCGTGACCCGCCGTGCGGCGCGCAACGCGGAGGTTCAGAAGTGAGCACCGACAAGACCTCCCACGTGGACAAGGCCGCGGCGGCCGACCCGACCGCGCCCATCCACCTCGACAAGCCGCACGAGGCCCCCGTGGACGCGCCGCCGGCCGCGGGCGAGGCGGTCACCGCCGTCGACCCGCGCCTGCTCGTGCGCGAGCAGGGCTTCGCGGGCTACCTGTCCGAGTTCAAGCGCAAGATGAAGGCGGGCGACCTCGGGTCGCTGCCGGTCGTCGTCGGCCTGATCGCCATCATGGCGATCTTCCAGAGCCTGAACTCGAACTTCCTGACCGCCGGCAACCTCTCCGACATCAGCGTCGCCATGGTCGGTACGGGCATGATCGCCACCGGCATCGTCTTCGTGCTGCTGCTCGGCGAGATCGACCTGTCGGTCGGCTCGGTCAGCGGTGTCGCGGGCGCCACCTTCGCGGTGCTCAACGTCACGCACGGCATGGCCGAGTGGCTGGCCCTGGTCCTGGCCGTCCTCACCGGTATGGTCGCCGGCGCCATCCACGGCTTCGTCTTCGCCAAGATCGGCGTCCCCGCGTTCGCCGTGACCCTGGCCGGTCTGCTGTTCTGGAACGGCTTCATGCTCCAGGTCCTGGGCAGCAACGGCACGATCAACCTGGACCCCGAGGGCCTGGTCGCCAAGCTGACCAGCTACTACTTCAGCGATGTGGCGGCCGCGTACGGCCTGGCCGCGGTCGCGGTGGTGGCGTTCTTCCTCACCTCGTTCCTCGACAGCCGGCGCCGTGAGGCGGCCGGGGTGCCGTCCCGGCCGCTCAGCGAGATCGTGCTGCGCACGGTGCTGCTCGCGATCCCGGCCGTCGGCGCCGCCGCCGTCTACAACCAGTACAAGGGCCTCCCGCTCGCGGTGGTGCTCTTCCTGGCGGTCCTGGTGCTCACCGACTTCGTGCTCCGGCGCACCGCGTACGGCCGCAAGGTCTTCGCGCTCGGCGGCTCCATCGAGGCCTCCCGCCGGGCCGGCATCAACGTGGTGATGATCCGCACCTCGATCTACGCCATCTCCGGCACCTTCGCGGCCATCGGCGGTCTCTTCCTCGCGTCGAAGATCACCGCGGCCAACCAGGGCGCGGGCAGCGGCGAGCTCCTGATGAACGCCATCGCGGCGGCCGTCATCGGCGGCACCAGCCTCTTCGGCGGCCGCGGCCGCACCTGGAACGCGCTGCTCGGTGTGCTGGTGATCACCTCGATCCAGTACGGCCTGGCCCTGCAGGGCATCGCCTCGCCGATCCAGTACATGATCACGGGTGGCGTACTGCTCGCGACCGTCGTGATCGACGCGGTCACCCGCAAGACCCAGAAGTCCGCGGGCCGCGCCTGACCCGCGGCCCACACCCCCTCGCGCTCCTTGCGGGGCAGGGGGAACCCGGACGTGCCCGGTGCCCTCGCGGCGCCGGGCACGTCTGTGCGCGGGCGCGGATGCCAGCCATTCGCGTGACGCGGAACGCACCGCCCGATGACCGCCGTCGCGAACGGAACATTAGACTCGGCGGAATCGGCATGCTCGACCAGCACGGATGCAAGGAGGCACGGGTGCCGCTGCTTACCCGTATCAGGGGACCGCGCGATCTCGACCGGCTCAGCCCGGAGCAGCTGGACCAGCTGGCCGCTGAGATCCGGACCTTTCTCGTGGACGCGGTCGCCAAGACCGGCGGGCACCTCGGCCCCAACCTGGGCGTCGTGGAGCTCACGATCGCGCTGCACCGCGTCTTCGAGTCGCCCAAGGACAAGGTCCTGTGGGACACCGGCCACCAGAGCTATGTGCACAAGCTCCTCACCGGCCGTCAGGACTTCTCCAAGCTGAAGATGAAGGGCGGGCTCTCCGGCTACCCGGCCCGCGCCGAGTCCGAGCACGACTTCATCGAGAACAGCCACGCCTCCACCGTGCTGGGCTGGGCCGACGGCCTGGCCAAGGCCAACGAGGTCCTGAAGAAGGACGACCACGTCGTCGCGGTCATCGGCGACGGCGCGCTCACCGGCGGCATGGCCTGGGAGGCGCTGAACAACATCGCCGCCGCCAAGGACCGCCCGCTGGTCATCGTGGTCAACGACAACGAGCGCTCCTACGCGCCGACCATCGGCGGCCTCGCCAACCACCTGGCGACCCTGCGCACCACCGACGGCTACGAGCGCTTCCTGGCCAAGGGCAAGGACCTCCTGGAGCGCACCCCGGTCGTCGGCAGGCCGCTGTACGAGACGCTGCACGGCGCCAAGAAGGGCCTCAAGGACTTCATCGCCCCGCAGGGCATGTTCGAGGACCTGGGGCTGAAGTACGTCGGCCCGATCGACGGCCACGACATCGAGGCCCTGGAGTCCGCCCTGACGCGCGCCAAGCGCTTCGGCGGCCCGGTCATCGTCCACTGCCTCACCGAGAAGGGCCGCGGCTACCAGCCCGCCCTGGCGGACGAGGCCGACCGCTTCCACGCCGTCGGCAAGATCCACCCCGACACCGGGCTGCCGGTCTCGACCTCCGGCCTCGACTGGACCTCGGTCTTCGGCGAGGAGATGGTCAAGCTCGGCAAGGAGCGCGAGGACATCGTCGCGATCACCGCGGCCATGCTCCAGCCGGTCGGGCTCGACAAGTTCGCCAAGGCCTTCCCCGAGCGGGTCTACGACGTGGGCATCGCCGAGCAGCACGCCGCGGTCTCCGCGGCGGGCCTGGCCACCGGTGGGCTGCACCCCGTCTTCGCCGTCTACGCCACCTTCCTCAACCGCGCCTTCGACCAGGTCCTGATGGATGTCGCCCTGCACAAGTGCGGGGTGACGTTCGTCCTGGACCGGGCCGGGGTCACCGGCACCGACGGCGCCTCGCACAACGGCATGTGGGACATGTCGATCCTCCAGGTCGTCCCCGACCTGCGGATCGCGGCCCCGCGCGACGCCGACCAGGTGCGCGCCCAGCTCCGCGAGGCCGTCGAGGTGGATGACGCCCCGACCGTCGTGCGCTTCTCCAAGGGCGCGGTCGGCCCCGCGGTCCAGGCGGTCGGCCGGATCGGCGGCATGGACGTGCTGCGCCGCCCCGAGGCCGAGAGCCCGGACGTGCTCCTCGTCTCGGTAGGCGCGCTCGCCCCGATGTGCCTGGAGATCGCCGACCTGCTGGATGCCCAGGGCATCTCGACCACCGTCGTCGACCCGCGCTGGGTCAAGCCGGTCGACGAGGCGCTGGCGCCGCTCGCCGAGATCCACCGGGTCGTCGTCACCGTCGAGGACAACAGCCGCGTCGGCGGTGTCGGCTCGGCAGTCGCCCAGGCGCTGCGCGACGCGGGCGTCGACGTACCGCTGCGCGACTTCGGCATTCCGCCGCGCTTCCTCGACCACGCCTCCCGCAAGGAGGTCATGGCCGAGATCGGGCTGACCGCGCCGGACATCGCGCGCCAGGTCACCGGTCTGGTCGCCAGGCTCGGCGGCCTGGAGAGCGAGAGCGCCGTGGAGCCCGCGCGCGACTGACCCCTCCTGGACGCGGCCTCCGCTCGCGCCGCACATCGGTCAACGGGCCGGTTCGATCGCTCTGTACGGGTGGTTGAACCGGCCCGTTCGCGTGAATTACGGCCGCCGCCCGGTACCCGTACCGCCACTCGTCCCGATCATGGCGGGGACATGAGCTAGCGGAGGTGCACAAGGTGGCTGGTACCGGTCTCTTTCGGACCAAATCAATTGAGAAGTCCATCGCGGACACAGAGGAGCCGGAACACGCACTCAAGAAGTCGCTGTCCGTCCTCGATCTGACGGTCTTCGGTGTCGGTGTCATCATCGGCACCGGCATCTTCGTCCTCACGGGCAAGGTCGCCAAGGAGAACGCGGGACCGGCGGTCTCCCTCGCGTTCGTGGCGGCCGGCGTCGTCTGCGCGCTGGCGGCGCTCTGCTACGCGGAGTTCGCCTCCACGGTCCCGGTGGCCGGGTCCGCCTACACGTTCTCGTACGCCTCGCTCGGCGAGCTCCCCGCCTGGATCATCGGGTGGGACCTGGTGCTCGAATTCGCCCTCGGCACCGCGGTGGTGGCCGTCGGCTGGTCGGGGTACGTACGCTCGCTGATGGACAACGCGGGCTGGCACCTGCCGGACGCGCTGTCCGGGCGCGAGGGCGCCGACGGCTTCGGCTTCGACATCCTCGCCGCCGCCCTCGTCCTGGTGCTGACCGGCATCCTGGTCCTGGGGATGAAGCTTTCCGCACGCGTGACCTCGGTCGTCGTGGCCATCAAGGTCACCGTCGTGCTGATCGTGATCATCGCGGGCGCCTTCTTCATCAAGTCCGAGAACTACAAGCCGTTCATCCCGAAGGCGCAGCCGCAGCCCGCGGGGAGCAGCCTCAAGGCGCCGCTGATCGAGCTGATGTCGGGGTACGCGCCCACCAACTTCGGTGTGATGGGCATCTTCACCGCCGCCTCCGTCGTCTTCTTCGCCTTCATCGGCTTCGACATCGTGGCGACGGCCGCCGAGGAGACCAAGAACCCGCAGCGGGACATGCCGCGCGGCATCCTCGGCTCGCTCTTCATCTGCACCGCCCTGTACGTCGCCGTCGCGATCGTCGTCACCGGCATGCAGCACTACACCGAGCTCTCCATCGACGCCCCGCTCGCCGACGCCTTCAAGGCCACCGGACACCCCTTCTACGCGGGCATCATCAGCTTCGGCGCGGCCGTCGGCCTCACCACGGTCTGCATGATCCTGCTGCTCGGCCAGACCCGGGTGTTCTTCGCGATGAGCCGGGACGGGCTGCTGCCCCGCTTCTTCTCACGCGTCCACCCCCGCTACCGCACCCCGCACCGCCCGACCATCCTGCTCGGCGGGCTCATCGCGATCCTCGCGGGCTTCACCAGCCTCAGCGAACTCGCCGAGCTGGTGAACATCGGCACCCTCTTCGCGTTCGTCATCGTCGCGGTGAGCGTGATCATCCTGCGGCGCACCCGGCCCGATCTGCACCGCGCCTTCCGCACCCCGCTGGTGCCCTGGGTGCCGATCCTGTCGGTGGCGGCCTCGCTGTGGCTGATGCTCAACCTGCCCGCCGAGACCTGGCTGCGGTTCGGGATCTGGATGGTGATCGGCTTCGTCGTCTACTTCCTGTACGGGCGGTCCCACAGCCGCATCAACGTGGAGTGACGCCACCGGTTCCCGGAGTTGATCGTGCGGCCCCGTATGTCCTGCTTCGGCGGGAACTGCGGGGCCGGATAGCGTGCACCCCGTGCACCGTACGCCCACCGACTCCCTCGCCCCGTCACACTCCGTACGCACGTCACGGGTGCCGTGGCCGCGTGCGGAGCCGGTGCGCGGGCGCGGCGCCGGATACTGGACGCGGCTGCTGCCCGCGCTCGCCGCCCTGGCCGTACTGACCCGGCTGCCCTCCTTCCGGCACCCCCTGTGGAACCCCGACGAGGGCTATCTCGCCGTCCAGGCCCGCCAGCTCGCCGCCGGGGGAGTGCTGTACGACACGGTCGTCGACCGCAAGCCGCCCCTGCTGCCCTGGCTGTACGAGGCCGCCTTCGCGGTGTTCGGCGACACCTCGCTCGGCCCGCTGCGGGGCGCCGCGGTCGGGGCGCAGCTGCTCACCGCGGTGCTCCTCGCCTCCACCGCCCGCCGCCGCTGGGGCGACCGGGCGGGCCGGGTCGCGGGCGTGCTGCACCTGCTCGTCTCCGTCGGCCTCAACCCCGAGGACACCCAGGCGGCCACGTTCGAGGTGTTCATGCTGCCGTTCACGGTCGCCGCCGTGCGCTGCGCCGACCGGCGCCAGTGGGCCCGCGCCGGGCTCGCCGTCGCCGGGGCCTTCCTCACCAAACAGACCGGCGGCGCGGCGCTCGTCCCGGTGCTCTGGCTGATGTGGCGCACGGCCCCGCCGCGCCGCGCCGCCCTGCTGCGCACCGGCGCCGGCCTCTGCGGCCCGGTGCTGCTCGGCGCGCTGCTCACCGGCCCGGCCCGGTTCCTGTTCTGGACGGTCACCGGCTCCGGCGCCTACGCCTCCTTCACCGGCTCCGAACTCCACGTGCTGGCCCGGGGGCTGATCAACACCGCACTCCTGGCGTTCGCCTGCGCCGGGCTCCTCCCGCCGGTGGTGCGGGTGCTGCGGATCGCCAGGACCGGCGCCGCGGACGTGTGGCTGTGGCTCGCCTCCTCGGCCGGGGCCGTCCTCGCCGGCTTCCACTTCTTCGGCCACTACTACCTCCAGCTCGTCCCGCCGCTGGTGCTGCTCGCGGCGGCCGCGCTGCAGATCCTGCCGCCGCAGAGGCTTCCCGGCGCGCTGCTCGCGTCGTCCTGCACCTGCGCGTTGTTCCTCGCCTGGGGCCTGCTCGCCCCGCGCCCCGAACTGGCCCACGCCGAGCGCCTGGCCGCCGCCGTACGGGCGCGCTCGGCGCCGGACGACCCGGTCCTGGTGTGGGGCATACACCCCGAGACGTACTGGCTCTCCGGCCGCGCCCCCGCCACCCGCTATCTGACCGCCGGACTCCTCACCAACTACAGCGGCGGCCGCGACGGCCCCCAGGTGGGCGAGAAGTACGGCGTGGAGGGCTCCTGGCCGGTCTTCCGCGCGGAGCTGACCGCGCGGCCGCCCGTGCTGATCGTCGACGACTCCCGGGGCGAGCCGTACGCCCCCGAACGCCTCCCGAGCCTGCGCCGTCTGCTCGCGGCCCGCTACGAGCCACTGGCCGGGACGGTCGACGGGGCCGTCCTGTACGTACGGACTCAGCCGTCCGCGTCCGCCGCGCCCCCGGCGGGATGACGCACCGCCCGCGGCCCCACGCACCGCGCCCCGTGCGCCTCCACCCGGCGGCGCAGCTCGCGGTCGGCCGTCACCACCAGACAGGGGCGGTCCGGGGCGCGCCCGGCGGCCAGCTCCACGATCCGGTCGTCGCCGCTGCCGGGCGCCGAGTCCACCCGTACACCCGCCACCGGCTCCACCCCGCGGGCCGCGCCCTCGACCACCAGGACCAGGTCGACGGGGCCGGGAAAGCCCGGCAGACCGGTCTCGGCGCAGCCCACCAGGCGGTCGCGCAGGCGCTCCGCGGCGCCGCGCCGGTCGCGCCACCAGCCGTCCGGCACCGAGCCCACCACATTGGCCGCGTCCACGATCACCAGCGAGGTCGTCCCCATCCCGCCACGGTGCCACGGGACACGGGAAAATCGCACGTCGGGCAGGGGAAATCCCGCGAAATCCGGGCCCCGGAGCGAGTGTTATTGTCGCTGGAGTCTCATGGTGTGTCGCATCTTGCCGCTCATCGCGGATCTGGTAGTGAAAGGTGGTCGGTGAGCCATGGCGTTGAAGCCTGCGCGTACATCGAAGGGGCAGGCGGGCCGGGAGCACGAGACCCCCACCGCCGCTCCCGCCGCCGTCACCGTGCCCGGCCTCGTCCCCGCTCCCGCCCTGCCCGACGGCTCCCCGGCGGTCACCGGCTGGCTGCTGCGCGGCAAGGACGGGCGGCTGACCGCGTACGCGCCGTGCGCGGGCGGTGTGCTCCGCTGGACCGAGACGCACCCCGGCGGCCCCGAGTGGACCGGCCCCGAGCTGGTCGCCGCGGCCACCGGGCTCGACCCGCGGCTGTCGCTCGCCCAGGGCGGCGACGGCTATGTGCACCTGCTCGCCCTGCGCCGCACCACGACCCCCGCCGGTGAGCCCAAGACGGACGTCGTCCACGCCATCCAGTACCAGTCGGGCCGCCCGGTGAAGGACTGGTACCCGATGGGCACCCCCTACCGCGACCAGGAGAAGGCCGCGCAGGTCGGCCACCCGGCCGCCGTCGTCGACTCCGCCGACAACCTGAACGTCTTCGTCCGCAACGCCGGGGGCGGCGTCTGCGCCCGTGGCCAGCTGTCCTCCGGCAAGTGGGGCAACTGGAAGGACCTCAAGGGCTCCGGCTCGTACGGCACGATCTGCGCGGGAGCGTCCGAGGACGGCCGCGTCGAGGTGCTGGCCCCGGCCAGGCGCGGGGTGATGCGCTGGGCGAGGAGCACCGGCGGCGGCGAATACGAGCAGGTGCCCGACCTCAAGCGCCAGGTGGCGGACGGCTCGGTGAGCGCCCAGCACACCGGGGAGGGCCGGATCACCTTCTTCTGGCGCGAGTCCGAGGGCGGTGACGTGCACGCCTTCCGCGCCGACGACCCGGCCGTGCCGCTCGGCGGCGCCGCGAGCGGCCCGGTCGCCGTGCTGCGTACGCCGGTGGACGGCCACGACTGCACCCTGATGGCCCAGCGCGGCCCCGACGGCCGCCCGGCGCTCGCCGCCTACCCCACCGAGGCCGAGTCGGCCGGCGCGGTGTGGGCCTCCACGGGCGAGGTCTGCGCGGGCGTACCGGCGCTGGCCACCGACGCCGCAGGTCGGGTCGTCCTCGCCGCCTTCGGCACCGACGGACGGCTGCGGATCACCCGCCAGAAGACCACCGAGCCGGGCCTGGCCCTGGAGCCCTGGACGGCCGTCTGACGGGTCGTCCGCCCTCGACAGGACCCGGAAAACGCCAGGAGGCCCCCCGCGACTGCGGGGGGCCTCCTGCGTGCTGCTCAAGGGGCGTTACGCCGGGACGCTCGCCACGCCCTGCGCCAGGAACTTCTTCCCGTTCACGCGCTCCGAGACACCCTCACGGTCCAGGTACGGCGTGATGCCGCCCAGGTGGAAGGGCCAGCCGGCGCCGGTGATGAGGCAGAGGTCGATGTCCTGGGCCTCGGCCACGACACCCTCCTGAAGCATCAGACCGATCTCCTGCGCCACCGCGTCCAGGACGCGGTCGCGGGTCTGCTCCTCGGTCAGGACGACATCGCCCTGCTTCAGGAGCGCGGCGACCTCGGGGTCCAGCTCGGGCTTCCCGCTGTCGTACACGTAGAAGCCGCGCTTGCCGGCCTTGACGACCGCGGCCAGGTTCTCGGAGACCGTGAAGCGCTCCGGGAAGGAACGGTTCAGCGTCTCGGAGACGTGCAGACCGATGGCCGGGCCGACCAGCTCCAGGAGCACCAGCGGCGACATCGGCAGACCCAGCGGCTCGACCGCCTTCTCGGCGACCTCGACCGGGGTGCCCTCGTCGATGACGTTCTGGATCTCGCCCATGAAGCGGGTCAGGATGCGGTTGACGACGAACGCCGGGGCGTCCTTCACCAGGACCGCGGTCTTCTTCAGCTTGCGCGCCACGCCGAAGGCCGTGGCCAGCGAGGCGTCGTCGGTCTGCTCGCCGCGCACGATCTCCAGGAGCGGGAGGATCGCGACCGGGTTGAAGAAGTGGAAGCCGACGACCCGCTCGGGGTGCTTCAGCTTCGACGCCATCTCGGAGACCGACAGCGAGGAGGTGTTGGTGGCGAGGATCGCGTGCGCCGGGGCGACCGCCTCGACCTCCGCGAACACCTGCTGCTTGACGCCGATCTCCTCGAAGACGGCCTCGATGATGAAGTCCGCGTCGGAGAAGCCCTCGGCCTTGTCCAGGACACCGGAGACCAGGCCCTTGAGGCGGTTGGCCTTGTCCTGGTTGATACGGGACTTGGCGAGCAGCTTGTCGATCTCGGCGTGGACGTAGCCCACACCCTTGTCGACGCGCTCCTGGTCGATGTCGGTCAGGACGACCGGCACCTCAAGACGGCGCAGGAACAGCAGCGCGAGCTGCGAGGCCATCAGGCCCGCGCCCACCACGCCGACCTTGGTGACCGGGCGCGCCAGCGACTTGTCGGGCGCACCCGCCGGACGCTTGGCGCGCTTCTGCACCAGGTTGAACGCGTAGATGCCGCTGCGGAGTTCGCCGCCCATGATCAGGTCGGCGAGCGCCTTGTCCTCGGCGTCGAAACCGGCCTGGAGGTCGCCGTCCTTGGCCGCCGCGATGATGTCGAGCGCGCGGTAGGCGGCCGGGGCCGCGCCGTGCACCTTGGAGTCGGCGATGAACCGGCCCTTGGCGACGGCCTGGTCCCAGGCCTCGCCGCGGTCGATCTCCGGGCGCTCGACCGTGACGTCGCCCTTGAGGACGTTCGCGGTCCAGATCAGCGACTGCTCCAGGAAGTCCGCGCCCTCGAAGATCGCGTCCGCGATGCCGAGTTCGAAGACCTGCTTGCCCTTGAGCTGGCGGTTCTGGTTCAGCGAGTTCTCGATGATGACCGAGACCGCGCGCTCCGCGCCGATCAGGTTCGGGAGCAGGGCGCAGCCGCCCCAGCCCGGAACCAGACCGAGGAAGACCTCGGGCAGCGAGAAGGCCGGGATGGCCTTGGAGACGGTGCGGTAGGTGCAGTGCAGACCGACCTCGACACCGCCGCCCATGGCCGCGCCGTTGTAGTACGCGAAGGTCGGCACGGCCAGCGCGGCGAGGCGCTTGAAGACCTCGTGGCCGCTCTTGCCGATGGCGAGCGCGTCCTCGTGCTGCTTGAGGATCTCGACGCCCTTGAGGTCGGCGCCGACCGCGAAGATGAACGGCTTGCCAGTGACACCGGCGCCGACGATGGCGCCCTCGGCCGCCTCCTTCTCGACCTGGTCGATGGCCGCGTTCAGGTTCGCCAGCGAGCCGGGGCCGAAGGTGGTCGGCTTGGTGTGGTCGAAGCCGTTGTCCAGCGTGATCAGCGCGAACTTGCCCGCCCCGAACGGCAGGTCGAGGTGGCGCACGTGCGCCGAGGTGACGACCTCGTCCGGGAACAGCTCGGCCGCACCCTTCAAAAGCTCAGCGGTGGTGCTCACTTGCTGCCTCCGGCGTCCTTGTGGTGCGGGTTCTCCCAGATGACCGTGGCGCCCATGCCGAAGCCGACGCACATGGTGGTGAGGCCGTAGCGGACCTCCGGCTGCTCCTCGAACTGCCGCGCCAGCTGGGTCATCAGGCGTACGCCGGAGGACGCGAGCGGGTGGCCGTACGCGATGGCGCCGCCGTACTGGTTGACGCGGGCGTCGTCGTCGGCGATGCCGTAGTGGTCCAGGAACGAGAGGACCTGGACGGCGAACGCCTCGTTGATCTCGAAGAGGTTGATGTCGTCGATCGTCAGGCCGGCCTTGGCCAGCGCCTTCTCGGTCGCCGGGATCGGGCCGTAGCCCATCACCTCGGGCTCGACGCCCGCGAAGGCGTACGAGACCAGGCGCATCTTGACCGGCAGGCCGTTCTCGCGCGCGAACTCCTCGGACGCGATGATCGACGCGGTGGCGCCGTCGTTGAGGCCGGCCGCGTTGCCCGCGGTGACGTTGCCGTGGACGCGGAACGGCGTCTTCAGGCCCGCCAGGCTCTCCAGCGTGGTGCCCGGGCGCATCGGCTCGTCGGCGGTGACCAGGCCCCAGCCGGTCTCGCCCACCTCGGCGTTGGTGTTGCGCACCGAGATCGGGACGAGGTCCTGCTGGATCTTCCCGTTCGCGTACGCCTTGGCCGCCTTCTCCTGCGAGCGCACGGCGTACTCGTCGGCGCGCCGCTTGGTGATGTGCGGGTAGCGGTCGTGCAGGTTCTCCGCGGTCATGCCCATGAACAGGGCGGACTCGTCGACCAGCTTCTCGCTGACGAAGCGCGGGTTCGGGTCGACGCCCTCGCCCATGGGGTGGCGGCCCATGTGCTCGACGCCACCGGCGATCACGGCGTCGTAGGCGCCGAAGGCGATCGAGCCGGCGACCGAGGTGACGGCGGTCAGCGCGCCGGCACACATACGGTCGATGGAGTAGCCCGGCACGGACTGCGGCAGACCCGCGAGGATGCCGGCGGTGCGGCCCAGGGTCAGCCCCTGGTCACCGATCTGCGTGGTCGCGGCGATGGCGACCTCGTCGATCTTGTTGGGGTCGAGGGCCGGGTTGCGGCGCAGCAGCTCCCGGATCGCCTTGACGACGAGATCGTCGGCCCGGGTCTCGTGGTAGATGCCCTTCGGGCCCGCCTTGCCGAACGGGGTGCGGACGCCGTCGACGAAGACGACGTCCCTGACGGTACGAGGCACGATGGCTCTCCTCCAGGGTGCGGGGTGGCACTGCTGCGCGTGGCGCACTCGCCTGAGCGCGCGCTCACCCCGTCATGCTACTTGCGGGTAACCAAACTGCCCAGTCCCCTCGGCAGGAGCGGCGAAGGTCACACTCCGCAGGAGCCCCGTCATGGCCGTACCCCCTGATGACCGTGGTCGTCAGGGGGTACGTGAGTGCCGTCCGGCTCAGGCGTTCGCGGCCAGCGCCGCCGCGAGCAGCGGCGTCACCTGCTCGACCTGCCAGCGCCGCGCGCCGTACGCCGTGAGCGCCTCCGCGACCGCCGCCTCGGACCGGTCGCCCGGCGGCTCCCAGCACACCCGGCGGACCGTGTCCGGGGTGATCAGGTTCTCCTGCGGCATGTTCAGCTGCTCGGCCAGCTCCGAGACCGCCGCCCGCGCCGCCGAGAGCCGGGCCGCGGCGGCCGGGTCCTTGTCCGCCCACGAGCGCGGCGGCGGCGGGCCCGCGACCGGCTGCCCGGGCTGCGGAAGGCCGGAGTCGGGCAGGGCCCGCGCCCGGTCGACGGCCGCCTGCCACTGCTCCAGCTGGCGCCGCCCCATCCGGTGCCCGTACCCGGGCAGGGCCATCAGGGCCTGCACGTTCAGCGGCATCGCGAGCGATGCCTCGATGATCGCGGAGTCGCTGAGCACCTTGCCCGGCGAGACGTCGCGGCGCTGGGCGACCTTGTCCCGGGCCGTCCACAGCTCGCGCACGGCGGCCATCTGACGGCGTCGGCGGACCTTGTGCATCCCGGAGGTGCGCCGCCAGGGCTCCTTGCGCGGCGGCGCGGGTGGCGCCGCGGCGATCGCGTCGAACTCCTGGCGGGCCCAGTCGAGCTTGCCCTGCCGGTCGAGCTCCTTCTCCAGCGCGTCGCGCAGGTCGACGAGGAGCTCCACGTCGAGCGCCGCGTACCGCAGCCAGGGCTCGGGCAGCGGCCGGGTCGACCAGTCCACCGCGGAGTGGCCCTTCTCCAGGGCGAATCCGAGGACGCTCTCCACCATCGCGCCCAGGCCCACGCGCGGGAAGCCCGCGAGGCGCCCGGCGAGTTCCGTGTCGAAGAGCCGGGACGGGACCATGCCTATTTCGCGCAGGCACGGCAGGTCCTGGGTGGCGGCGTGCAGGATCCACTCGGTGTCGGCGAGGGCGTCGCCGAGCGTGGAGAGGTCGGGGCAGCCCACCGGGTCGATGAGCGCGCTGCCCGCGCCCTCGCGGCGGAGCTGTACGAGATAGGCACGCTGGCCGTACCGGTAGCCGGAAGCGCGCTCGGCGTCCACGGCCACGGGGCCGGTGCCGGCCGCGAACGCGGCGACGACTTCGGCGAGCTCCTCGTCGGTGGCTACGACGGGCGGAATGCCGTCACGCGGCTCCAGCAGGGGAGTCGGCTGCCCATCGACCGGGACGTCGTCGTCCGGGGGGGCGCCCCCGGTGGTTCGCAGTGCTGTCTCTGCTGCGGTCTTTTGGGCGTCGGTCACCTGTCAAGGGTACTTGTGTATATGCCGCGCCCGTCGACGGAACGTTCCGTCGACGGGCGCGCGAGGGGCGCACGGCGCCTTGTGGGGGGAGCATGCCCCTCGGGACCCCTGGGTCAGTGGATGATTCCGGTGCGCAGGGCGACGGCCACCATGCCGGCCCGGTCGCCCGTGCCGAGCTTGCGCGCGATCCGGGCGAGGTGGCTCTTCACGGTCAGTGCGGAGAGCCCCATGGACACCCCGATCGCCTTGTTGGACTGGCCCTCGGCGACCAGCCGCAGCACCTCGACCTCGCGCCCGGAGAGCTCGCGGTAGCCGCCCGGGTGGCCCGGGGACCCCGGGGGGCGGCGGTGCATACGGGCTGCCGCGGCGCCGATGGGGGCGGCGCCGGGGCGGGTGGGGTGGCCGATGTTCGTACGCGTACCGGTGACGACATAGCCCTTCACGCCGCCCGCGAGGGCATTGCGTACGGCGCCGATGTCGTCGGCGGCGGACAGGGCCAGGCCGTTGGGCCAGCCCGCCGCGCGGGTCTCGGACAGCAGGGTGAGCCCGGAACCGTCGGGCAGATGGACGTCGGCAACGCAGATGTCGCGCGGGTTGCTGACGCGGGGACGTGCCTCCGCGATGGACGACGCCTCGATGACGTCCCGTACTCCGAGAGCCCACAGATGGCGCGTGACCGTGGAGCGGACTCGGGGGTCGGCGACGACGACCATGGCCGTCGGCTTGTTCGGGCGGTAGGCGACCAGGCTTGCGGGCTGCTCAAGGAGAACGGACACCAGGCCTCCTGGGGGGGAAGGGTGCGGGACGGAGCCGGCTCGGGGATGAAGCCGGGGCGAACCGTGCAGATAGGGTCACAGACCTCTTCGGCAGGGTGCCCGTCCGGCTTTAGGGAATGATCACGATTTGGTGAGAAACATTTAGGGCAATTAGGACAGGTGGTCGAGGAAGGCGCGGCCGGTCGAAAGTGGACCGCCCGCGAGCAGGGCCCCGCCGCGCGCCTGATGAGGTGCGGGGCTGTGACATGTGCGGTTCCGCCGCGTGGGCGCGATCAGCCCACGACGGCCCGCAGCCGCCCGGCTGAACCTCCAGCGGAGTGATCAGCGAGGGTCGCGGCGCTGGGGGAGGCTGACGACGCCCGCGTCCGCCGTCGGCAGCGGCGGCAGCCCCGCGACCTGGCAGAGCAGATCGCACCAGGCCGCCAGGTGCGCGGCCGTGTCCGGGACGCCGCCGTGGCCCTCGCGGGGCGTCCAGGACGCCCGGATCTCGATCTGGGTGGCGGGCAGCCGCTGGGCGAGGCCGCCGAAGTAGTACGACCCGGCCCGCGTCACCGTGCCGCTCGCCTCCCCGTACGAGAGCCCGCGCGCCTCCAGCGCACCCGTCAGCCAGGACCAGCAGACCTCGGGCAGCAGCGGGTCCGCCGCCATCTCCGGCTCCAGCTCCGCCCGTACGAGCGTGACGAGGCGGAACGTTCCCTGCCAGGTGTCGTGCCCGGCCGGGTCGTGCAGCAGCACCAGCCGGCCGTCCGCGAGGTCCTGGTCGTTCTCGACGACCGCGGCCTCCAGCGCGTACGCGTGCGGCGCCAGACGCTGCGGTGGCCTGGTCGGGTCGACCTCGATCTCGGGGCGCAGCCGTGCGCCCCGCAGCCCGTCGACCGCCTGGCGGAAGGCGAGCGGAGCGGTCCTGCCGTCCGCACTGTCCGTGCCGCCGGCGCCATCCGAAGTTCGTCCCTGAGCGGCAGCCATGCGGGGAAGACTAGGCGGAACGGGCGCCCCGCGCCGGTAGGGACACCCGGGCCCCGCCGACCGCTTCGTGGTACGTGCGAAGATTCTGGGCGTGAACGCCAACGCACATCCCCGAGCTCTCAACTCCGTTCGAGCAGGGGAGACCCCACTCCCGGGCCCGCCGACACAGACGTACGACTCCGCCTTCCTCAAGGCGTGCCGCCGCGAGCCGGTGCCGCACACGCCGGTCTGGTTCATGCGGCAGGCGGGGCGCTCACTGCCGGAGTACCTGAAGGTGCGCGAGGGCATCCCCATGCTGGAGTCGTGCATGCGGCCCGAGCTGGTCACCGAGATCACGCTCCAGCCGGTGCGCCGCCACAACGTGGACGCGGCGATCTACTTCAGCGACATCGTGGTGCCGCTCAAGGCCATCGGCATCGACCTCGACATCAAGCCCGGCGTCGGCCCGGTCGTCGCGGATCCGATCCGCACGCGGGCCGACCTCGCGCGGCTGCGCGACCTCACCCCCGAGGACGTCCACTACGTCACCGAGGCCATCGGCATGCTGACGGCCGAGCTGGGCGAGACCCCGCTCATCGGCTTCGCGGGCGCGCCCTTCACCCTGGCGAGCTACCTCGTGGAGGGCGGCCCGTCCCGCAACCACGAGCACACCAAGGCGCTCATGTACGGCGACCCGCAGTTGTGGGCCGACCTGCTCGACCGCCTCGCCGAGATCACCGGCGCCTTCCTGAAGGTCCAGATCGAGGCGGGCGCCTCCGCCGTCCAGCTCTTCGACTCCTGGGTGGGCGCGCTGGCCCCCGCCGACTACCGCCGCTCGGTGATGCCCGCCTCCACGAAGGTGTTCCGCGAGGTCGAGAAGTACGGCGTCCCGCGCATCCACTTCGGCGTCGGCACCGGCGAACTCCTCGGCCTGATGGGCGAGGCCGGGGCGGACGTCGTCGGCGTCGACTGGCGCGTCCCGCTCGACGAGGCCGCCCGCCGCGTCGGCCCCGGCAAGGCGCTCCAGGGCAACCTGGACCCCGCGGTCCTCTTCTCGACGCCCGAGGCGGTCGAGACCAAGACCCGCGAGGTCCTGGACGCGGCGGCGGGCCTGGAGGGCCACGTCTTCAACCTGGGCCACGGCGTGCTGCCCACCATGGACCCGGACGCGCTGACCCGCCTGGTGGACTACGTCCACACGCAGACCCGGCGCTGATCCGGACCCCGCGTCAGGCGCCCGCCGCCCGTACGGCCGAGACGGCTTTGCGGGCGGCGACCAGGACCGGGTCCCAGACCGGCGAGAACGGCGGCGCGTACCCCAGGTCCAGCGTGACCACCTGCTCCACGGTCATGCCCGCCGTCAGCGCGACGGCCGCGATGTCGACGCGCTTGGCGGCGCCCTCGCGGCCGACGATCTGGACGCCGAGCAGCCGTCCCGTACGCCGCTCGGCGAGCATCTTCACCGTCATCAGGGCGGCCCCGGGGTAGTACCCGGCGCTGTTCGTGGACTCGATGGTCGCGGTGACGAACTGCAGCCCCGCCTCGCGCGCCTCGCGCTCGCGCAGCCCTGTGCGGGCGATCTCCAGGTCGCAGACCTTGCTCACCGCCGTACCGACGACGCCCGGGAACATCCCGTAACCGCCGCCCACGCCCGAGCCGATGATCTGGCCGTGCTTGTTGGCGTGGGTGCCGAGCGCGATGTGCCGCTCGCGGCTCGACACCAGGTCGAGGACCTCCACGCAGTCGCCGCCCGCCCAGATGTCGTCGTGGCCGCGGACCCGCATCGCGAGGTCCGTGAGCAGCCCGCCGTGCTCGCCCAGCGGCAGCCCGGCCGCCCGGGCCAGCTCGGTGCGCGGCTCGACGCCGATCCCGAGGACCACGACGTCCGCCGGGTACTCGGCGTCCCCCGTGGCCACCGCCCGCACCCTGCCTCCATCACCGGTCAGGATCTCGGTGACCTCGGCGCCGGTGACCGTGGTGATGCCCATCCCGTCCATCGCCTCGTGGACCAGCCGGCCCATGTCCGGGTCGAGCGTGGACATCGGCTCCTCGCCCCTGGTCACCACCGTCACCTCGTAGTCGCGGTGCAGTAGCGCCTCGGCCATCTCCACGCCGATGTAGCCCGCGCCCACGATCACCGCGCGGCGCCCCTCGGTCGCGTTCAGCGTGTCCAGCAGCGCCTGTCCGTCGTCGAGGGTCTGCACCCCGTGGACGCCCGGCGCGTCGATGCCCGGCAGCCGAGGCCGCACCGGGCGGGCGCCGGTGGCGAGGACGAGCTTGTCGTACGCCGTCCAGGACTCCTCGCCCGACTCCAGATCGCGGGCGCGCACCCGCCGCCCGGCCGTGTCGATCTCCACGGCCTCCGTGCGCATCCGCAGGTCGATGCCGCGCTTGCGGTGTTCCTCGGGCGTACGGGCGATCAGCTCGTCCCGCTCCGGCACGTCGCCGCCCACCCAGTAGGGAATGCCGCAGGCGGAGTACGAGGTGAAGTGGCCGCGCTCGAACACCACGATCTCCAGGTCGTCCGGGCCCTTCATCCTGCGGGCCTGGGGGGGGGGGGGGGGGGGGGGGGGGGGGGGGGGGGGGGGGGGGGGGGGGGAGGGGGGGGGGGGGGGGGAGGGCAAAGAG
>NZ_JBVIHM010000048.1:24881-27547 GCF_055570295.1 Streptomyces sp. NPDC031265 | reverse complement strand
AGGGGGGGCGGCCGTTACCCGGCCCGCACCCCCCCATTCCCCGCTGCCTCTTTCTCCTCCCTTTTTGTACCCGACCCCGCCCCCCCCCCCCCCCCCCCCCCGCCCCCGATGACCACCAGTCGCTCCGCCGCCATAGCGCACCCCTAGCTCGGTCCGTCCCGCTCTTCCTTCGGAAGATACGTGCGGGAGCGCCCGGGAATTCCCGGGCGCTCCACTCGCCGCAGGGCTGTCGGTGGCGTCTGAGAGAGTGGACGCATGGACAACTCGGCCGTCAGCGCACCGCACATCGTCGTCGTCGGAGGCGGCATCGCCGGACTCGCCGCCGCACACCGCCTGCTGGAGTCGGGCGCGCGCGTGACCGTCCTGGAGGCCACCGACCGCCTCGGCGGCAAGCTGTACGCGGGCGAGATCGAGGGCGCGCGCGTGGACCTCGGCGCCGAGTCGATGCTGGCGCGCCGGCCCGAGGGCATCGGCCTCGCGCGCGAGGTGGGCCTCGGTGACCAGTTGCGGCCGCCCGCGGCGACGGCGGCGATCTGGACGCGGGGCGCGCTGCGGCCGATGCCCAAGGGGCATCTGATGGGCGTCCCGGCCGACCCGGCCTCGCTCACCGGGATCGTCTCCGCCGAGGGCCTGGCGCGCATCGCCCAGGACCGCGAACTGCCGCCGACCGAGGTCGGGGACGACATCGGCGTCGGGGAGTTCGTCGCGAGCCGCGTCGGCCGCGAGGTCGTCGACCGGCTCGTGGAACCGCTCCTGGGCGGGGTGTACGCGGGCGACGCCTACCGGATCTCGATGCGCGCCGCCGTGCCCCAGCTCTTCGCCGCCGCGCGCGAGAACACCTCGCTGCTCGACGGCGTCGCCCGGATCCAGGAGAAGGCCGCCGCCCGGTCGCAGAACGACGGCCCGGTCTTCATGGGCCTCGACGGGGGCATGGGCACCCTGCCGGTCGCGGTCGCGGACGCGGTGCGGGCCAAGGGCGGCTCCATCCGTACGGAGGCGCCGGTGCTCGCCCTGACCCGCACCGCCACCGGCTGGCTGGTCCGTACGGACTCCCGGGAGGCGCCCCTGATCGAGGCGGACGGTGTGATCCTGGCGTCGCCCGCCTGGTCCGCGTCCGCGCTGCTCGCGGCCGAGTCCCCGGCCGCCGCGGCCGAGTTGGCCACCGTGGAGTACGCCTCGATGGCCCTGGTCACCATGGCCTTCCGGCGCGCGGACCTGGAGCGTCTTGAGCGCCGCTCGGGCTTCCTGGTCCCGTCCCTGGACGGCCGCACGATCAAGGCGTCCACCTTCTCCTCGTACAAGTGGCAGTGGGTCACCGACCGCGCCCCGGACCTCTTCGTGCTCCGCACCTCGATCGGGCGGTACGGCGAGGAGGAGCACCTGGACCGCGACGACGCCGACCTGGTGGACATGTCGCTGGGTGACCTCGGGGAGGCGGTGGGCCTAGCCGCCAAGCCGGTCGCGAGCGAGGTGACGCGCTGGATCGGGGGCCTGCCGCAGTACCCGGTGGGCCACCTCGCGCGCGTGGCCCGCGTCCGCGCCGCCGTCGCGAAGCTGCCCGCGCTGCGGGTCTGCGGGGCCGCGTACGACGGGGTGGGCATCCCGGCGTGCATCGCCGGCGCCCGGATCGCCGCGGACGAGATCATCGCCACGTCGACCCTGGCGCAGAACACTCAGCGTGACGCGGGACAATAGCCTCATGAGTGCACCGGAAAAGATCCCGAACGCAGGGAAGAAGGCGAAGGACCTCAACGAGGTCATCCGCTACACGCTGTGGTCCGTCTTCAAGCTGCGCGACGTGCTGCCCGAGGACCGCGCCGGGTTCGCGGACGAGGTCCAGGAGCTGTTCGACCAGCTCGCCGCCAAGGACATCACCGTCCGCGGCACCTACGACCTGTCCGGGCTGCGGGCCGACGCCGACCTCATGATCTGGTGGCACGCGGAGACGGCCGACGAGCTCCAGAGCGCGTACAACCTCTTCCGCCGCACCAAGCTGGGCCGCGCCCTGGAGCCGGTCTGGTCGAACATGGCGCTGCACCGCCCCGCCGAGTTCAACAAGTCGCACATCCCGGCCTTCCTCGCCGACGAGACCCCCCGCGACTACGTGTCGGTGTACCCCTTCGTGCGCTCGTACGACTGGTACCTGCTGCCCGACGAGGACCGCCGCCGGATGCTCGCCGACCACGGCAAGATGGCCCGCGGCTACCCGGACGTGCGCGCCAACACGGTCGCCTCGTTCTCGCTCGGCGACTACGAGTGGCTGCTCGCCTTCGAGGCCGACGAGCTCTACCGCATCGTCGACCTCATGCGTCATCTGCGCGCCTCCGAGGCCCGGATGCACGTCCGCGAAGAGGTCCCGTTCTACACGGGCCGCCGCAAGTCGGTCGCGGATCTGGTGGCGGGCCTGGCCTGACGGCCGCCCCCACCGCGTATGCCCGGTGACCGGGCCCGCCGAGGCGGGCCCGGATCCACCCCTGACCCGGAAGATCAGAGAGCGGACGGCCGCTGCCCAGCCCTGGGTGCCGACCGCTCGTCCAGCGACACCGGGTTCGGCTCCGGGTGCGGGGGGCGAGCAGCGAGGCGGACCCGACGCTAGCCTGTCCAGCAATGGGCCACCCAAGAGCCGGTTGAGGAAGTTTTTGGGACGCCGACGACAGCGCGGCTAC
>NZ_JBVIHM010000048.1:0-24871 GCF_055570295.1 Streptomyces sp. NPDC031265 | reverse complement strand
TCCCGGACAGAAAAGAGGGGGAAACGCACTCCCCCTCCACGCTCTTTTGACCCACCCTCGCCACCGCCAACACGTGTTTTGCCCGTGGTGACCCCCCCCCCCCCCCCCCCCCCACCGGCGTCCGTCCGTTCAGCAGGTAGTCCAGCAGATAGCCGTTGACGCATTTGTTGGGACCGCCGCCGATGCCGTGCGTACCGGCGTCCTTCTCGGTCACCAGGACCGACCCCGGCAGTCTGCGCTGCAGCTCCAGCGCCCCCGGGTACGGCGTCGCCGCGTCCCGCTCGGCCGCCAGGATCAGCGTCGGCGGCAGCGCTCCCCGCCGCGTCCTCACGTCCAGCGGCTTCTGCCGGGGCGCGGGCCAGTAGGCGCACGGCAGGTTCATCCACGCGTTGTCCCACGTCTCGAACGGCGCGATCTCCGCGAGCGCGGTGTTGTCGCGGTCCCAGGTGGCCCAGTCCGTCGGCCAGGGCGCGTCGTTGCACTCGATCGCCGTGTACACCGCGTTCCCGTTCTCGTCGTCCCACGCCGCCTCCGGGTGCGGCGCCGCCTGCGCGATCAGCGGCTTGGGGTCGCCCTTGAGGTACGCCGAGAGGGCGGTCGCCCGCATGGCCCAGTAGTCGTCGTAGTACCCGGCCTTGAGGAACGCGCCCTGGAGCTGCGCGGGGCCGACCGTGCCGCCCGCCGGCTCCTCGGCCAGCCGGGCGCGCACCTTCTCGAAGTTGTCCAGGACCTGCTCGGCCGTGGTGCCCAGGTGGTAGACGCCGTCGTGCCGGGCGACCCAGGCGCGGAAGTCCTCCCAGCGGCTCTCGAACGCCAGCGACTGGTCGAGGTTGTTGCGGTACCAGATCTGCCGCGGGTCGGGGTCGACCGCCGAGTCGAAGACCATCCGGCGCACATGGGCGGGGAAGAGCGTGGCGTACAAGGCGCCGAAGTACGTCCCGTACGAGGCGCCGATGAACGTCAGCTTCCGCTCGCCGAGCGCGGCCCGCAGCACATCGAGGTCGCGCGCGTTGTTGAGGCTCGTGTAGTGCCGCAGCGCCGCGCCCGCGTTCCGCCCGCAGCCCGCCGCGTACGCCTTGGCCTGCGCGATCCGCTCCAGCTTGTACGAGGGCGAGGGGTCGGTCGGGGACTGCGTGGGCGCCTTGGTGAAGTCCCCGGGGTCCTGGCAGGACAGCGGCGCGGAGCGGCCCACCCCGCGCGGGGCGTAGCCGACCAGGTCGTACGCCCCCGCGACCCGCTTCCACTCGGGGAGGTTCGCGACCATCGGGAAGTACATGCTGGAGGCGCCCGGGCCGCCGGGGTTGTAGACCAGGGAGCCCTGGCGCGCGGCCGGTTTGCCGGTGGCCCGTACCCGGCTGACGGTGAGGGAGATCTGACGGCCCATCGGCTTGGCGTAGTCGAGCGGGACCCGGAGCGTGCCGCACTGGATGGCGTCGGGGAGCATCTCCGCCTTGGGACAGCGGCCGAAGGCGATCCTGGCGGCCGCCGCGCGCTGGGCGGCGACCACGGTGCCGCGTGCCGCGGCGGTGAGCGGATCCACGCCGTCGGCCGGTGCGGCGGTCAGGGTGGAAAGAACGAGGGAACCGAGCGTTCCGTACAGCGCTGCTGCTCTCATCGCACATCCCTTTGCGGGTCCATCCGGCACGAAAAGTCCGGTATAAAAGGGATGATTAGCTGCGTAATTGGCGAAGTAAAGCACCGCCGTGCGGTGCGCCGGGACCAAAGTCCGCGAGCCCCGTCGTGGGGTGGAGCCCCGGCCGACGAGCGAGGTCCCGTCACGCCCGGAGCCCCGTTCAGGCCGCTCGTCCGCCGCGCAGGGCGGTCCGCAGCGCCGGGTCGTCGACCGCGCTCACGCCCCGTACCGCGACGGCGGTGAGCGGGTCGTCGGCAGGGTCGATCCGGCCGAGCAGCCGCTGGCCGTCGGGGGAGGCCCAGCGGGTGTGCGGATGGACCTCGAAGCGGGCGATGAAGAGGCAGCCGAGGGTGAGGACCATCGGCAGGGAGAACCAGGCGGCGATCTCGGCCTGGGTGGCGCGGTCCTGGCCGGGCATCAGGGACGCGATCAGGCCCAGGGTGAAGGTGAGCGCCGCCGCGCCGCGTACGGCCCGCACGGAGGCCGTGACGCCCGTCCTGGCCGCGTCCGGGACGGCGAGCCCGGCGGCCGCCAGCCGGTCGGCCAGGGCGTGCACCGCGTCGGCGGCGGCCGCAGTGGACCGTATCGCCGCTATCCGGGCCTGTCCGCCCGGGCCTATCGCGCCGATCACCGACCGCTCCAGGTCGTCGCGGCCCTCCGGGTCGACGACCGTGGCCCAGCCGGTGTGCGCGAGCAGCAGCCGGCGGGCGCGGTGCATGGTGACCAGGGTCAGGTCGGTGACCCGTAACGGGCCGCCCGAGAGGAACGCGGCCTCGTACAGCGAGAGGCCGAGTTCCGGGTCCCGGGTGACCGGTCCCTGGTCGGCCGCGGCGGACGCGGCGAGGCAGAGCCGCCCGCACGAGACGGCGGACGCGAGGCACGCGGCGACCAGGAAAAGTACCCAGAACATGGCCGAGTTGTATGTGAAACGGGCAGCTCGGCGCCATGCCTTTCCCATGATGTGGACATGGAGTTATCGGTTCGTTACGGAGTGTCGGTGGGGTTGGCCCGGCTGGCGGCGGGCGGCAGCGGGAACGACGGGGTGAGCGGTGCCGGGGACGGGGGAGTGGCGCCCGGGGTGGGCGGGGGCGGCCCGCTCGGGGACGCGGTGGTGCCCGCGACGCTGTCCCGGGTCAGCGCGTCGAAGTCGACGAGGCCGGTCGCCTCCAGCATCCGGATGTGGTCCAGGACGGTCGTGTTGGCGTCGTCGGCGAGGGCGCGCACCAGCGAGTTGCGGGTGTTGGCACGGATCTGCGCGACGAGCGAGAAGACCTTCCCGTGCGCCGAGCGCAGGATGTTGGCGAAGTCCTGCTCGTACGTGGTGCCGCTCTCCGCCGTCAAGGTCCGCAGCCACCCCTGCTGTTGGGCGTTGGGCTGGTCCGGCAGCTCCATCCCCAGCTGGGCCGCGACCTCGCGCACGCGCGCGTCGAGGAACGCGTGCCCGTCGATCAGGTGGTGCCCCGCGGCCGTGACGGCCGCGCTGGGCGCCCGCTCGACGGCCTGCTGCCCGGCGGGCAGCTCCCACAGCCCCGCGAGTCTGACCCGTACGACGAAGTCCCGGTCGGCGGCCGACAGCGGCCCCCAGCGGGTGGGCACGGAACCCGCGTTGAGATTGGCGAGTCCGGTACCCGAGCGGTCGGCGTAGGACCAGACGGGGAAGAGCAGGGCGGCGATGGTCGCGGTCAGGGCGACGACGACCAAGCCGGTACCGGAAAGAATTATCCGACGCATGAAAGCCTCCAAGTGCGGTGCGCACGGTAATGCGGAGGCGGGTGATCCGGGGAGTCTTTTGAGGAAAACAGTGATGAGATGGTGTGGGGGCCATCACGAGTTGGGCGAGTTCGCCCCAATGGTCGAGGGTGGGTGGTACGTTGCCCGGCTTCGCCTAGGCGGCCCGGACGAGCCCCTTCAGGAACCGGGCGGCCCGCCCCTGGGGCCGGGTGCCGGCCCGCTCCCTCCACCACCGGCCCAACTGCCGGGCGACGTCGCCGTCGAGCTCCTCCTTGAGCAGCGACTCCACGAAGTCGAGGGCGTCGCGGCGGTAGCCGTCGCGCATGGGGCGGCTCCTGGCGTACGCGAGGTACGCCGGGCGGTACGCGTCTCCGAGGATCCGGGGCAGCTCCGGCGCCACCTTCGCGACGACATCGGCCCGCTTCGCCGCGAGCGCCCGCGCCTGGACGCGCAGCCGGGTGGCGTCGAACCCGTACGGGACGGGGGTGCCGGCAACGAGCGCGGAGAGGAGCGAGGCTTGCGCGAGGGCGAGGCGCAGCCGCGGCTTCGCCCCGGGCCCCTGTTCGTCTGCGGGCCGGTGGGAGCCGGTCGCGCGGTTCCCCGCGCCCCTGAAGGCACCTCCAGCCCCTGGGGGTCCCCCCTGGACGAAGTCCTTGGGGGAGTCTGAGGAGCGGGGTCCGGGGCGGAGCCCCGAGCGGGATGCAGGGGCCGCATGCCCCGCGGTGGGGGAACCCCCCGCCACCACGCTGCGGATCGCCCCCAGTTCCCCCGCCAGCTCCGCCTCCGGCGGAAACGCGTCGTCGCGCTCCAGCAGAACTCCGCGCGGCGCCACCCGCGACACCAGCTCCGCCAGTACGTCGAGCACCTCCGCCCCCACCGGATGCGCGTGCGTGTCGTGCCACACGCCGTCCTTCTCGACGCCCCCGGCGACGTGCACGTACGCGATCGCCTCCACCGGCAGCTCGGAGAGGGCCTTCGCCGGGTCCTCGCCCCGGTTCACCCGGTTCGTGTGGAGGTTCGCCACGTCGATGAGGAGTCGCACGCCCGTACGCTCCACCAGCTCCGCGAGGAACTGGCCCTCCGTCATGTCCTCGTCCGGCCAGTTCACCAGCGCCGCTATGTTCTCCAGGGCGAGCGGCACCGGCAGGGAGTCCTGCGCGATGCGGACGTTCTCGCAGAGCACCTCAAGGGCGTCCCAGGTGCGCGGCACCGGCAGCAGGTGCCCGGCCTCCAGGCGCGGCGACGCGGTGAGGGCGCCCCCGGCCCGTACGAACGCGATGTGCTCGGTGACCAGCGGGGCCGACAGCGCCTCCGCCCGCGCCGCCAGATCGGCCAGGCGCCCGGCGTCGGGCCGGTCGGCGCCGCCGAGGCCCAGCGAGACGCCGTGCGGCACGACCGTGATCCCGCGCCGCCGCAGCCGTACCAGCGACTCGGGAAGGTGGCCGGGGCAGAGGTTCTCGGCCACCGCCTCCACCCAGTCGACGCCCGGCAGCCGCTCGATCGCGTCGGCGATCTCGGGCCGCCAGCCGATGCCGATGCCCAGCTCCATGGTCGCCTCCCCGGCGTGGTGTTCGTGGCACGTCGCGACGCAGGGACGTGATGCTGGAGTGGTCATGGCCCCGGCGCGCCCCGGCCAACCCGCCGCGCCCCACCTTCAGAGCTTCATTTGAGGTTGGAGGACGACCGGGCCGGCGGCGTGGGCCCGGGCCCGGCTACTTCTGGGTGAGCGAGTCGTAGTCGACCATGCCCGTGGACTCCAGCATGTTGATGTGGTCGAGCACCGTCTGGTTGGCGTCCTGTGCCAGGTCCCGGACCAGTGAGTTGCGGGTGTTGGCGCGGACCTCGGCGACCAGGTTGAAGACCTTGCCGTGGGCGCGCCGCAGCAGGTTGGCGAACTTGAGCTCGTAGTCGCGGCCCTGCGCCGCCGTCAGCTCCTTGAGCCACCCCTGCTGCTGCTCGTTGGGCTGGTTGGGCAGCTCGATGCCCAGCTGCGCGGCGACGTCCCGGACGTGCTTGTCGAGCGAGGTGTGGCCCATCACGAGATGGTCCCCGGTCGCCTTGACCGCCGCGCTCGGCGCCCGCTCCTGCGCCTGCTGTCCGGCGGGCAGTTCCCACAGCCCGGCCAGCCGCACCTTGGTCACGAACTCGCGGTCGGTGGGCGAGAGAGGGCCCCAGCGGGTCGACACGGACGCCGCGTCGAGGTTCGACTGGTCCGTCCCGAGCCGGTCGGCGTACGACCAGACGGGGAAGGCGAGTGCCCCGATGGTGGCGGCGAGCGCCACGATGATCAGTGCCGTTCCGTTGAACCGGCCGAGGATTCCGACCCTTTCAGTCCGGTCCGTCCGTCGGATACGTCCCACAACATGCCTCCCAGGCAGGCAACTTGGCAGTACCGGGAGGTACGGACGGGACGCGTGTCGCGTTCAGCGGTGCCGCGAACCGGTCCGCGATCAGCCGAGCCGGCCCCGCAGTGCCGGGTGGTCCGCCACCACCGTGGCGGACCCCGGCGCGATCTCCGTGAAGCCCGCGTCCCGGACCACCGGCAGCCCGCTCGCCGTCAGCGCCGCCCACTCCTCGCTGGGCGCCACCCGTACCGACAGCGCGAAGTCCGTCTCCCGCCACGCCGTGCGCTCCGCCTCCGAGAGCTCCCACCACGCGAGCTGCGCCCCGTGCCCGGCCTGGGCCATCGCCTTGCCCGCCGACATGTCGAGCTCCGGGTTGAGCCACAGCACCGGGGCGAGGGGGTCGGGGCCGCCCGGCCCGGCCGGGTCGTCCAGGTCCGTGCCGGAGACCTGGAGCTTGGCCAGCTCCTTGGGCCAGCCATCGAGGGGAACCGGCGGGAAGACCCGCACCTCCGCCGACTTCCCGGTGACCGTGATGCCCGGCAGCGCCGACGCCTTGCGCCACTCCGCGCCGCGCGCCCGCCGCACCACCTTGCGGATCCTGGCGTCCTGCCAGTCCCGCATGGTCTGCGCCCACTCGCCGTCGCCGAGCGACCGCTCGTCGCTGAGCATCACCAGGACGGCCCGGGCCGCGGTCTCCAGCGCGTCGGTGCGGGCCGGCGGCTCCGTCTTCTCGATGCGGACGACCATCGGGAGGACGTACTGAGGGGCCTCGTCGCGGACGTTCGGCTCCTGGTGGAACGGGCTCGGGGCGGGGGTCACGGGGGTCTCGTCGCTGCTCACCCGACCAGTCTGCCAGCCGCCGATTCCCGGATTCTTGGCGGAATGAATCCTTCCGGGACAGGATGCCTGGCATGAAGAGCGATCTTTTCTCAGCGGGGCACATGGCGCAGCCGGCCACCGAGGCCGGAATGACCCTGCAGAACGCCAAGTCCATCAAGTACGCGGTCAACGGCGAGATGCTCGCGCGTCAGGGCGCGATGATCGCTTACCGCGGAAACCTGCAGTTCGAGCGCCGGAGCCAGGGCATAGGCGGCATGCTCAAGCGCGCCGTCACCGGCGAGGGCCTGCCCCTGATGGCGGTCAAGGGCCAAGGTGAGGCGTGGTTCGCGCACGAGGCGCAGAACTGCTTCATCGTCGACATCGAGCAGGGAGACGTCCTGACGGTCAACGGCCGCAACGTCCTCTGCTTCGACGCGTCCCTCACGTACGAGATCAAGACCGTCAAGGGCTCCGGCATCGCCGGCGGCGGCCTCTTCAACAGCGTCTTCACCGGCTGGGGCCGGCTCGGCCTGGTCTGCGAGGGCAACCCGCTGGTGATCCCGGTCACCGCGCAGCAGCCCGTCTACGTCGACACCGACGCGGTGGTCGGCTGGACCGCGAACCTGAGCACCTCGCTGCACCGCTCGCAGTCCATCGGCTCGATGATCCGCGGCGGCTCCGGCGAGGCCGTGCAGCTGATGCTCCAGGGCGAGGGCTACGTCATCGTCCGCCCGAGCGAGGCCACCCCGAAGAAGGCCGAGCAGCACTGAGGCCCGTGCGCACCCTGAGTTCGGTGGGCCGCCGGTACGGGTTCGGCGGCCCCTGGGTGCTGCGCGGGGTCGACCTGGAGCTGCACGCGGGCACGCTCGTCCGGGTGGAGGGCACCAACGGCACCGGCAAGTCGACCCTGCTGCGCCTGCTGGCCGGGATCGACGCGCCCACCGAGGGCCGCGCCCTCGGCCGCCCGCGCACCGCGTACGTGCCCGAACGCTTCCCCGCCGCCCTGCCGTTCACGGCGGCGGGCTATCTGACCCGCCTCGGGCGCATCCACGGCCTGTCCCGGCGGACCGCGGCCACGCGCGCGGGGGAGTGGCTGGAGCGGTTCGGCGCGGGCGCCCACGCCCGTACCCCGCTCGCCGAGCTCTCCAAGGGCACCAGCCAGAAGGTCGCCGCCGCCCAGGCCCTGGTCGCCGCGCCCGAACTCCTTGTGCTCGACGAGGCCTGGACCGGCCTGGACATCGCGGCCCGCGCCGAGCTGGAGCGCGCGGTCGCCGAACGCGTCGCGGACGGCGCCGCGGTGGTCTTCGTCGACCACGACCTGCGGCGGCTCGCGGACGCGGTGGACACGCGGTACGCGGTCGAGCGCGGCGGCCTGGTCCGCCGTACGGAGTGCTCCGCCACGGAAGCGGAGCACTCCGGCTCCGGGCCGTCGGGCGGCCCGCTGGTCCGCGTCGACGTCGTCGGACCCGTACCGCCGGAGGGGCTGCCCGGCGCGCCCGCGCGGACCTCGGGCCCGGACGGCGCGCACACGCTCACGGTCGCGGCCGCGCACTCCGACGCGCTGCTGCGCGCGCTGCTCAGCGCCCGGCCGCCCTGGCACATCCGAGGAGTGTCGCGCCCATGAACGCCCTCGTCCGCTACCAGACCGCGCTGCTGCTGCGCTCGCAGCGCTGGCTCGCGCCCGTGCTGCTGTACATGGCCTTCGTCGCCGTCGGCGTCCAGCCGGGCAACCCGGTCCTCGACTCGCTGGGGTACGCGGCCGCCGGGCTGCTCCCCGTCGGCGCCTGGCTCGCCCGGGTCTGCGTCACCCAGGAACCGGCCGCCGCCCGAGAGTGCGCGGCCGCGGCGGCGGGCCCCGGCCGAGTCCATCTCGCCGCCCTCGCCACGGCGCTCGGGGCTACCGCGCTGCTGGGGGCCGCCGGGACGCTGTACGTCGCGGCGGTGGGTGATCCGGCCAGCGCCGACCACCGGGTCGCGGTGCCGCTCGGCTGGGCCACGGCGGCCGGGCTGCTGGCGAGCGCGGTCTGCGCGCTGCTCGGCGCCGCGGTGGGAGCGCTCGGCAGCCGCCCGCTGCTGCACGCGCGCGGCTGGTCGCTCTGCCTCACCGCGCTCGCGGCGCTGCTCGCTCTGGTGGCCACGCCGTCGCCCGCCAGGTACGCAGTCAACGGCCTGGTCACCGGCTCGCGGACCGGCGATGTGCACCTGGCGGTGGTGCCGCTGATCGCCGCGGCGGCGCTCACCGCGGCGGCCTGGGCAGGCGCCTGCGCGCTCACTTCCCGGCGCGGGTGACTACGCTCGTACGTATGGACCGTACGGGCAGGGACGACGAGACGTACTGTGCGCCGGCCGCCCCCGCGCGGCCCGCCCCCGCCGAGGGGCCTCCGTACGCCGAGTGCGTGCTGTGCCGCGAGCCGACCGAGTACCCGGAGTCGGTCAAGGGCATCACGCTCTGCCCGGTGTGCGAGTGGCAGGAGGCCGAGCGCACCGCCTGCTCCGGCTGACCGCGGGCCCTCGCCCCCCCCGGGGGGGCTTACCTCTTGGCGGCCGAGCCGATGAGGTCGGAGACCTTCACGAAGCGGTAGCCGCGCTTGCGCAGCTCCGGCACGATCCGCTGGATCGCCCGGTCGGTGACCGGCGCCGCGCTGCGGGTGCAGTGCATGACCACCAAGGAGCCCGGCTTCACCCCGGCGAGGACCTGCTCGGCCACCGCGTCCGCGTCGTGCGCGAACGCGTCACCGCTCACCACGTCCCACTGCACCGCCGTCATCTTCAGCGGGGCCAGCGTCCGCAGCACCTCGTCGTTGTAGCAGCCGCCGGGGAAGCGGAAGTACGGCACCGCGTTGCGCACCCCGGCCTTCTTGAAGGAGGCGGTCGCCTTCTCGACGTCGATGCGCATCTCGTCCTTGCCGACGACCGGCAGCCCGTAGCAGGGGGACTTGAAGGCGTAGTGGCTGTACGAGTGGTTGGCGACCTCGAAGTCCGGGTCGGTCCCGATGGCGCGCGCCTCGGCCGGGTACTCGTCGGCCCAGCGGCCCGTCATGAAGATCGTGGCGGGCACCTTGAGCCGCCGCAGAGCGGCGATGAGCGCGGGGTTGTCGAAGTGCTCGCCGCTCGCCGCGCGCGGCCCCTGGTCGGCGGTCATGTCGGCGTCGAAGGTGAGCGCGACGACCTTCTGCCCGCCCTTGGGGGCGCGGCTGAAGACGGGGGTGAGACCGCCGGGGCCGGGCGCGACGGTGGGCGCCTGGCGGAGGGCCTGCGGGGTGGGGGAGGCGGTGGGCGCCGCGGGGGCGGTGGACGGCTTGCTCGCGCCCGGCGCCGCCTTCGCGCCACGGTCGGCGGGGGCGGGATCGGAGCTGCAGCCCGTGAGCGCGGCACCGAGAACGGCAATCGCCAGCAGCTTTCGTACAGAAATGGTCACGGTCGGAAACTATCCGATCATTCGCTGAGCAACGGTGTGCGCCGCCGTCGGGCCGCATACGTTTCCGGCCAATGAGTGAACCGGACGGAACCGCTCCGAGAACCCGGTGCCGGGGAGCGTGTCCGGGTGCGTCGAGTCGCCTCGGCGGGGCGCCCGGGCCCGGCCGCGCGTCGGCCGTCCGCCGTGCGGGCCCTGGGTCCGGTTCGCCGCAGGGAAGGTGAATATGCCGGCGGGGCTGCACGATTCTGCGTGTTCGGACGGGGTGTTCGCCGCAGCGAAGCGAGGGCGCCGGATCCGGCCGACGAATCCGGTCAGGGGACGCGATCATTCCCCTTTTCCCGCACCGGAGTCGGCAAGAGCCTCCACCCGCGCCGGAACCCGTACAGAGCAATCGGTTTCTTTGCCGAGCGCTTACGGAGTTCAATTCCGGCCCCGTCGGCAGGACCCTTGTCGCTCCGCCGGACCCGTGGTTAGGCTCCCGCTCGTTTCGAATCCTGCACACTTTCTTCGCAACCTGACCGACTGTGGGGTGGCTGTGCGTGAACCAGTGTTTTCGGCGTTGACGGGGCTCTTACCGCAGTTGCCGCAGTCGTCGGAGCCAGGGCCTGTCCGGCGGATCTTGTCTGTGCCGCGGGGGTCTGGCGCGCCCTCCCCCAAGGCCTTGAGGGCCAGGGGGACCTCCAGCGGCGTTGTCGTCGGTTGCCATGGCTCCGCCATGTCGCCCTCCTCCGCCTTGCAGCATCGGGGTCTCCCCTGCTCGAACGAAGTCGAGAGCTTGGGGAAGCACCAGACCCCCGCTCCCCAGCACCGAAAAGGGAACCCCGCGCCGAAGCCGACCGGATCCGCCGGACAGGCCCTGGCTCTGTTGCCCGTGGGGCGCTGATGGGCTCCGCCACCGCGGCGCCCGGCAAGGCCGCCGTCCGTCGGCCGGTGTCCCGGGACGTCCGGCTGTTCTGGTGCGCGAGCGGCACCGACGCGCTCGGCAGCCAGGCCTCCGGCGTTGTCCTGCCGCTGCTGCTCCTCGGCCTCGGCTACTCGGCCACGACCGTCGGGCTCGTCGCGGGCGTGTCCACCGCGGCCGGGCTGCTCCTCGCCCCGCTCGCCGCCGTGCCCGCCGACCGGGGTGCGCGCAAACCGGTGATGCTCTGGTCGGCCGTGGTCTCGGCGCTCGCCATGGGCGGGGTGGCCGTCGCCGCCGCCGCGGGGCGTCCGCCGCTCGCCCTGCTCCTGGGCGCGGTCCTGGTGGAACGATTCTCCACCGCGGTGTACGAGGCTGCCGCGGCCGGCACCGTGGCCATGATCGCGCCGCTCGCCGACAGCCCCCGGGTGGTGGCCGGGCTCTCGGCCGCCGACCAGGGCGCGCTGATCCTCGGCCCGGCCCTGGGCGGCGCCCTCTACCAGGCCTCCCGCGCCCTGCCCTTCGTCGCGGACGCGGTGTCGTACACGGTCGCGGCGGTGTGCGTGGGCGCGCTGGAGTCGGACCTGCGGCCGGGGGAGGGGGCGCCCGGAGGGGCGGCGGGGGAGCCCGGGCGCGTCGTTGGCCCCGGCGCCCAGAGGCCGGCGGACCCCGCCCAAAGCCCCCCGCGTCGCCCCGCCCTCCGCGCCGAGCTCGGCGCCGGGCTCGCCCTCGTCCGTACCTCGCCCTTCCTCCGGCTCGTCCTGATCTGGACGACCACCGTCAACGGCGTGATCGTCGCGCTGTACTACGGCGCCGTCTTCACCCTCCAGAAGGGCGGCCACGGGGGCGCCCCCATGGGTCTCGTACTGGCGCTCTCCGGCGCCGCCGGGCTCGTCGGGTCGCTGGCCGCGCCCCGCATCGCGGGCCGGATCAGCGCGACCCGGCTCCTGGTCACCGTCTCGTGGCTGCTGGTGCCGCTCGCCGCCGCGCTCGCGACCGCGAAGGGGCCCTGGACGTACGGCGGTCTGTTCGGGGTGTTCTGCCTGCTGATGCCGCTGGTCACCGTGGTGCTCCAGTCCCGGGCGATCCAGGAGACCCCGCCCGCCCTCCAGGCCCGTACCGCCGCCGTCCTCGCCGGCGCCGTCGGCGGCTCCGCCGCCCTCGCGCCCGTCGTCGCGGGAGTGTGCGCGTCCCGCGCGGGCACCGCCGCGCCAGCCGTCGCGAGCGCGGCGGTGCTCACGCTGCTCGCCTGCTGGACGACGTACGTACGGGTCCCGGCGCGGGGGGTCGCCATATGACGGGCCGCTACCAGGTCTACCGGGCCGCCCTGCCCGAGGTGTGCGCCGCCGACCCGGCGCGGATGGCGTTCACCGGCGACGCCGACGGCCGCTGCGAGGTGTTCACCTGGGACGCCGGGACCGGACGGACCCGGCAGGTCACCGACCGCACGCACGGCACCTTCCACCACGCCCTCGACCGCGACGGCCATGTGTGGTGGTTCGACGAGGACGAACACGGCGCCGGGCACTGGCGGTTCCAGCCCTTCGACGGCGGCGCCGACCGCCCCGGCCTGACCGGGCCGGCCCCGGGCGAGCCGCGCGGCCTCGCCGTCAGCGACAACGCGACGGTGGCGATGGGCCTCGGGGACGCCCGGACCACCGCCGTCCACATCGGGCCGCGCGGCGGCCCGGCCCGCGAAGTGACGCGCGTCGACGGCCACGTCACCCTCTCCGGCATCACCTTCGACGGCCGTCTCCTCGCCGTCAGCGGCGCGGCGGGCTCGGCGCGGGCCGTGACCGTCCTGTCCGACGACGGCACCACGCGCGCGGTGCTGCCCGGCGACGGCCCGCAGGGCAGACTCTGGTCCCTGGGCTTCGCCCCCACCGTCGACCACGCCGAACTGCTCCTCGTCCGCGAGGCCGACGACCACTATCTGCTGGCGAGCTGGCGCCCGGAGGGGGAGCCCGGCACCGGTCGCCCGGCAACAGAGCCCCGCACCGGGCACCCCGACACGGATCCGCACCCCGCGTCCGGCATCACCACCCACAGCTGGTGCGCCTTCGACACCGAGATCACCGCCCGTTGGCACCCCGACGGCCGCTCGGTCCTGGTGCGCCAGGACCGCCACGGCCGCAGCACCCTGCACCGCGTCGACCTGCGCGAACGCACGGTCGAGCCGGTGCCGGCGCCGCGCGGCACCCTGCTGGACGCCGCGCCCCGCGCCGGAACCGACGTCCACTACCTCTGGACGGACACCGCGAACCCGCCCCGGATGGGCTCCACCGCCGGGACGCCGCTGCCGCCCACGCACGGCATCCCCGCCCCGGTACCCGGCGAGCACCGGGACCTGTGGACGCCCGGCCCCGACGGCCCGGTGCACAGCCTGCTCAGCCGGCCCGAGGGCCGCGGGGGAGCCGTCCCCGCGGTGTTCCTGGTGCACGGCGGGCCCGCCGACCACGACCGGGACGCCTACGACGGCGTGGTCCACTCACTGGTCGCCTCCGGCTTCGCCGTCATCCGCGTCAACTACCGCGGTTCCACCGGCTACGGGCCGCGCTGGCGCCGGGCGTTCGGCCAGGGCGTCGGGCTCACCCAGGTCGACGACCTGGCCGCGGTGCGCGCCGACCTTGTCGCGCGGGGAGTCGTCCGCGCCGACGCGGCCGGGCTGTGGGGCACCTCCTGGGGCGGCTACCTCGTCCTGCTCGCCCTCGGGCTCCGCCCGGGCCTGTGGCAGGCGGGCGTCGCGGTGAAGCCCGTGGCCGACTGCGCCGCCGCCTACCGCACCAGCACCCCGGCCCTGCGCGCCCTGGACGAGCGGCTGTTCGGCGGCACCCCCGACGAGGTGCCCGAGCGGTACGAGCGCAGCTCGCCCCTGCGGTACGCGGCCGCCGTGCGGGCCCCGCTCCTGATCGTCGCCGCGACCCGGGACGCCAAGTGCCCGCCCGGCCAGGTGCGCGACTACCTCGCCGCCCTGCGCCACGCGCGCGTACCGCACGAGTCGATGTGGCTGGAGACCGGCCACGACGGCTACCGGGCGGACGACCACGTGGCGGTCCTGCGCCGCGCCGTGGTCTTCCTCGACCGCGAGCTGCGCGGCCCCGGCCGCGCAGCCGCCCCCAAGACTCCCCACTCGGACCGGAGCGGGGATTCCGGACGGGTCCGCACCAAGGCCCCCGCCGGGAAAAGCACCACCCGACACGATGAGAGGAGTTCCCATGCAGAAGGACATCATCCAGAACGACCCGCTCGCGGGTGACGAGGAGAACCGCAAGCCGAGCGTCGGCGTGACCATCAAGGTTCCGTTCCGTAACGCCGAGGACGGCGAACAGGACTGATCCTTGCCGGCCGGGCCGGGGGTTTCGACCGCCGGGCCGGCCGGTGCGGCCCCGGGATGCCGCCTTGCCACCAGGGCCCTTTCTTCCTTACCTCTCGTACACCCTTACCGCTCTTTTCCTTCTTACGTCGCCGTACCCGCGAGGAGCCGACATGCGTGTTCTGCTGGTCAACATGCCCTGGTCGCCGATCGACCTGCCGTCGCTGGCCCTGGGAATCCTCAAGCGCAGCGTCGACGAACGGGTGCCGGGCGCCGAGGCGGAAGTGCTGCACGCCAATCTCGAATTCACCGACTGGATCACCGAGCGCACCGCATTCACCGCCGACGACTACGAGTACTACGCGCTCTCCTCCTATTTCATGGGCTGCGGCGACTGGGTGTTCTCCTCCGCCCTCTACGACGACCCGGCCTGGCGCGACCAGGAGTTCGCGGATGCGATGAAGGGCAAGCTGCGCAAGTCCCGACTGCGTATGTCACAGGAACTGCACCGCGTCGTACCGGAGTTCGTGGAGATGATCGCCGAGCGGATCGTCGCGTACGCGCCCGACGTCGTCGGCTTCACCTCCACCTTCCAGCAGAACACCGCGGCCCTCGCCGCCGCCCGGCACGTCAAGCGGCTCGCCCCGCACATCGTGACCGTGATGGGCGGAGCCAACTGCGACGGCGAGCAGGGGGAGGCCGTCCACCGCAACTTCGCGTTCGTGGACCACGTCATCCGCGGCGAGGGCGAGACGGCCTTCCCGCAGCTGCTCACCGCCATCGGCGAGGGCTCCGCCCCGGCCGCGCTCGCCGCCGTGCCGGGCCTGTGCCACCGCGGCGCCGAGGGCGCGATCGTGGTCAACCCGATGGCCACCAGCCCGATCCCGCCCGCCGCGATCCTGCCCCCCGACTACAGCGGCTACTTCGAGCGGCTCGCCACCTCGGTGGCCCGCAACTGGGTCGAGCCGAAGCTGGTCGTCGAGGGCGCCCGGGGCTGCTGGTGGGGCGAGAAGCACCACTGCACCTTCTGCGGGCTCAACGGCTCCTTCATGCAGTACCGCTCCAAGAGCCCCGAGACGTTCTACTCGGAGATCATGGAACTCGCCCGCCGCCACCGGGTCCTCGACATGTACCTCGTCGACAACATCCTCGACATGGGCTACCTCTCCACGGTGCTGCCCCGCATCATCGAGAGCGGTTACGACCTGCGCATGCACATCGAGATCAAGGCCAACATGCGCCGCAGTCAGCTCCGTACGCTCGCCGAGGCCGGACTGATCTACGTCCAGCCGGGCATCGAGAGCCTCAACAACCGGGTGCTCGACCTGATGGACAAGGGCGTCAGCGGCTGCCAGAACGTCCGTATGCTCCGGGACGGCGCCGAGACCGGGCTCTCGGTGGCCTGGAACTATCTGCACGGCTTCCCGGGCGAGACAGCCGAGGACTACGACCCGGTGATCGCCCAGATACCGGCGCTCGAACACCTCAACCCGCCGGTCGACCTGTCCGCGCGCATCGCCATCGAGCGTTTCAGCCCCTACTTCAACCGCCCCGAGCTCGGCTTCGACGGCCTGCGCCCCGAGGAGCACTACCGCTTCACCTACGACCTGCCCGAGTCGGAGCTCTACGACCTCGCGTACGTCTTCGAGGCCCCGCAGCGCGGCATCGGCGAACCCACCGTCACCGCCCTCAACAACGCCATCGACGCCTGGAAGAAGCACCACGCGGACGCCCGGCTCACCCACACCGACCTCGGTGACCGCATCGTCCTGGTCAGCCGGCGCCGGACGTTCGCGTGGCGCGCGATGGAGCTGAGCGACCCGTACGAGCTGGTCGCCTTCCGCCTCCTCGACCAGCCGCACACCGCCGCGGCCCTCACCCGCAAGGCCGCCGCCCGCGCCAAGGGCGCCGCCCGCGAGGAGAGCGAGGTGCAGCGCCTGCTCGACTCCTGGCTCGCGCTCGGCCTGGTCTTCACCGACGGCGGCCAGTACGTCCACATCGCGCCCTCGGCCGTCAACGAGGACCTGCTGCGCCTGGACTTCATGCGCCACGCCCACGCCGCCCTGGACGCTGCCGAGCCCGCCCGCCCCGAGCCCGCCCACGTATGACGGCGACGACCGCCGACCGCGAAGACCGTACGAGCCGGAGGACCAGCCCGATGAGTACCGCCCTCACCACGCGCACCGCGGCCCTCACCGTCGCCGCCTGGCGCGACTACGACCCCGACGCCTGCGCCCTGCCCGGGATGCACCTGGGCGAGCTCGAACTGACCGGCCCCGTGGGGGAGGAGGCCGACCGGCTGTGGGCGGCGGGCGTGCGCCGCGTCCGCCTCACCGAGCCGGTAGACCTCGCCGACACGCGCGCCCCGGGCGCCGCCCACCACGCCGTACGCGCCCTCAGCCTCGTGCGCGATCTGACGGCCCGCGCCGTGCTCGTCGAGTGGAAGCTGCGGCTCGACCCGGCGGCGGACGCCGACGCCTGGCAGCTTCTGAGCCATATCCAGCCGCCGCAGCGCCTGGAGGGGCCCGCCGAGGCGGCCGAAGCGCTGCGCCTTTGGCGCGACGGCCACTACCTGTGCAAGTGCCTGTGGCGGCAGGGGCCCGGCTTCGTCCAGATCCGCGACCGCCGCTGGGGCGACCTGCGCCGCTTCACCGCGGACGAGCCCGAGTACCACGAGGTCATCGAGACCCTGGTCTACGGCGCCCCGGCGGACTCGGTGCCGCCCGCGGTCCTCGCCGACTTCCTCTCCGAGAAGCTGGTCCTGGAGGTGGGCGACCTGGCGTGGTGGCTGCCGTACCGGGTGAACCGCTGGATCCAGGAGGCCATGGCGATCTGAGGCCGTCAGGCCATCCGTTCCGGTCAGGTCAGCCGCCTCCGGCACTCCTCCACGTCGAAGTCGCCCTTCGGGTACTGCGGGTCGAGCTCGCGCAGATGTTCCAGGAGGAGCCGGCTGACCGCCCAGTTGCGGTACCACTTGCGGTCGGCGGGCACCACGTACCAGGGGGCCGCGTCCGTCGAGCACCGCTCCAGGGCGGTCTCGTAGGCCTCCTGGTACGCGGGCCACAGCGCCCGCTCGTCGATGTCGCCCGGGTTGAACTTCCAGTGCTTGTCCGGGTTGTCGAGCCGTTCGAGCAGCCGGCGGCGCTGCTGCTCGCGACTGATGTGGAGGAAGATCTTGATGACGCTCACGCCGTCGTCCACGAGCGACTGTTCGAACCGGCTGATCTGCCCGTAGCGGCGGCCCAGCTGGCGGCGCGGGACCAGCTCGCGGACCCGGGCGATCAGCACGTCCTCGTAGTGCGAGCGGTCGAAGATGCCGATCTCGCCGGGCTGCGGCAGCGCCCGCATGACCCGCCACAGGAACGGGTGGTTCAGCTCCTCCCGGGTGGGCGCCTTGAACGCCTTGATCCGGCAGCCGGACGGGTTGAACAGGCCGATGACGTGCTTGACCGTGCCGCCCTTGCCGCTGGTGTCCATGCCCTGGAGCACGAGCAGCACGCGGCGCCGGTCGCCCGCCGTGCTCGCCGCGTACAGCCGCTCCTGCAGCCCGGCGAGCTCCTCGCCCATCCGGGCGGTCGCCGCCAGCCCCTCCGCCTTGTCCTTCGGCCCGGCCGGGGTGGCGTCGGCCGGGCAGGAGGACAGGTCGACGCGCTTGCCCTTGGGGACGCGCAGCAGCCGGCGCAGATCCCGCTGCTCGGGCTTCTTCTTGCCCTTGCCGCCTTTGCTGCCCTTCTCGGCCACTGCGCACCCCTTACGGTCGGTTCCCTCGATCGTGCGACGGAACGCGACGCGGCGCGAGCGCTGGTGCTAGCGGGCGAAGGGCCCCGTCACCGCGAAGGTCGTTCCCGGCGTGTAGCAGTTGACGTACATCGTGTGCCCGTCCGGGGCGAAGGTGACCCCCGCGAACTCGCCCCATTCGGGGGCGCCCGGCTTGCCGATGTCCTGGCGGCCGCGTGCCATCGCGTAGACCTCGCCGCGCCGGGTCAGCCCGAAGACGTGCTGGGCGCCGTTGCCGTCCTCGCACACCATCAGCCCGCCGTCGGGCGCGAGCGTGATGTTGTCCGGGGACTCGCCGGGCAGCTGGAGGTCGGTGGCCGGGCCGAAGACGACCACCAGGGTGAGGCGGCGGCGCCTCGGCTCGTACCGCCACACCTGGCCGAAGTGGTCGGCGCCCGAGCCCTCCGCCACGCGCGCGTAGCTGGAGACGAAGTAGACGCAGTCGCCGCTCCAGTAGCAGCCCTCCAGCTTCTGCGCGTGGGTGATGCCGCGCCGGCCGAAGTCCTGGAGCCGCACCGGTGTCTGCCGGGCCGACGGGTCGGGCACCGGCACCCACTCGATCCCGTCGAAGCACGCACCCGGCTCCCGCACCACCGACAGATCGGGCACGTCCGGGACGCGCATCGCCTCCAGGACGCCGCCCGCGCGCAGCGAGCCCGTGCCGCCGAGCGGCCGCTCCGGCAGGAAGCGGTAGAAGAGCCCGAAGGGCTTGTCGAAGGCGTCCTCGGTCTCGTACACGACACCGCGGTGCGGGTCGATCGCGATCGCCTCGTGCTGGAAGCGGCCCATCGCGGTGAGCGGTACGGCCCCGGTGCGGCGCGGGTCGGCGCCGTCGACCTCGAAGACGTAGCCGTGGTCCTTGGTGTACCCGTTGGTACCGGCCCGGTCCTCGGTCTCCTCGCAGCTCAGCCAGGTGTTCCAAGGGGTGCGGCCGCCCGCGCAGTTGACGGCGGTGCCGCTGAGGGCGACCCGCTCGGACAGCACCCGGTTCTCCGCGTCGAGCTCCAGGGCCGTACACCCGCCCTTGCCCATCGGGTCGTACACCAGACCCTCGACATGCGGGACCGCGATCGCGGCGGTGACCCGGTTCTCGTGGTTGCGCACCAGCCGGACGCCGCCGCGGCGCCCCGCTAACGCGGCCATGCCGTCGTGGTTGCTCGGCACCCGGCCCTCGCCGGAGCGCAGCGGGTCGCCCTCACGCGAGAGCACCCGGTAGCGGAATCCTTCCGGCAGATCGAGCAGCCCGGCCGGGTCGGGAACCAGCGGCCCGTAGCCGCGCCTGCTGGGGGCGGCCACGGCCGGGCCCCCGCTGAAGAGTTCGGAGACCGCGCCCGTGAAAGCGATCGCGGCGGCCGAGGCGCCGGTGCGGGCGAGGATCTGGCGTCGTGTTGCTCGCGCTTCGGACATGAGGCAACTCCCCTGTTGGCGGACAGGTAAGACGACCCGCATGATCCATCAAGCGATCGGGTGATACGAGGATCATGCGGGTCGTGTCGCCTCACATGGCCGAAAACGGCCGGGGAGTCGGCCGGACAGGGCGGGAGAGCCAGCCGGTCGGAAGGTCCGGAGCGTCAGACGAGCTCGGCGGTCAGCGTGATCGTCGTGCCCGTGAGCGCCTGGCTGACCGGGCAGTTCTTCTTGGCGTCCTCGGCGGCGGAGGCGAAGCCCTCCGCGTCCAGGCCCGGCACCTCGCCGCGCACGGTGAGGTGGACGCCGGTGATGCCCTCGCCCGGCTGGAACGTCACGTCCGCCTTGGTCTCCAGCCGGGTGGGCGGGTTGCCGGCGCCGGCCAGAGCGTGCGAGAGGGCCATGGAGAAGCAGCTGGAGTGGGCCGCCGCGATGAGCTCCTCCGGGCTGGTCCTGCCGTTGGCCTGCTCGGCGCGGGACGCCCAGCTGACCGGCTGCGAACCGATGCCGGACGAGTCGAAGGTGACGGTCCCGGAGCCCTTGAGGAGCTCGCCCTCCCAGACCGTGTGCGCCGTACGCGTGGTGGCCATGATGTATCCCTTCTGGTGGCTAAGGGGGGTTTACGGCCCCCTGTGCGCCAAACCTACTGCTCCACAAGCCCCTTCGCGTCGCGAGCGAGGGCGGTGAGCCGGGAGATGGCCCGGAAGTACTTCTTCCGGTAACCGCCGTTCAGCATCTCGTCACTGAACAGCCGGTCGAAGGGGACCCCGGACGCCAGCACCGGCACCTCGCGGTCGTAGAGCCGGTCGGCAAGGACCACGAGCCGCAGCGCGGTCGACTGGTCGGGAACCGGCTGCACATCGGTGAGGCACACCGCAGTCACGCCGTCGGTGAGCGCCCCGTACCGGCTGGGGTGGACCCGCGACAGATGGCCGAGCAGCCCGGGGAAGTCGTCGAGCGCCGCTCCCTCGGTCGCGTACGCGGCCTTGGCGACCTGCTCGTCCGAGTACGGCGGCGGAGCCTCGGGCAGCCCCCGGTGGCGGTAGTCCTCGCCGTCGATCCGCAGCGGGCGGAAGTGCGCCGACAGGCCCTGGATCTCGCGCAGGAAGTCGACGGCCGCGAACCGGCCCTCGCCCAGCTTGCCGGGCAGCGTGTTGGAGGTCGCGGCCAGCGCCACGCCCTGCTCCACCAGCTTGCCGAGCAGCGACGACACCAGAACGGTGTCGCCCGGGTCGTCCAGCTCGAACTCGTCGATGCAGAGCAGCCGGTGCCCGCTCAGGGTGCGCACGGTCTGCTGGAAGCCCAGCGCGCCGACCAGGTTCGTCAGCTCCACGAAGGTGCCGAACGCCTTGAGCGCGGGCTCGGCCGGGGTGGCGTGCCACAGCGAGGCCAGCAGATGGGTCTTGCCCACCCCGTACCCGCCGTCGAGGTAGACCCCGCGCGGCGCGGCGGGCGCGGCGGGCTTCCTGGCGAACCACTTGCGGCGCCCGCTCCCGGTGGCGTGCGCCCCGCCCAGACCGGCCGCGAAGGAGCCGAGCACCTTGACGGCCTCGCTCTGGCTGGGCTGGTTCGGGTCCGGTACGTACGTCTCGAAGCGGACCGAGTCGAACCGCGGCGGCGGCACCATCTCGGCGACCAGACGGTCAGCGGGGACATGCGGCTCGCGCGCGCAGAGCGACAGCGGGGCCGCTTCGGTTATGGGACTGGTCGACACAGTTCCCCACTGTAAGCGCCGTGTAAGACTGCACGGATGCGACGCCTGTTCCCTGTGACCGACCAGACACCCGCTTCCGAAGAGGGCGAGTGGTCGTTCGACGCGCTGGCCGAGGCCTACGCGTACCCCGAGACGGACGGCCCCTGGCTGCGGGCCAACATGGTCTCCTCGCTCGACGGCGCGGGCCAGCACGAGGGCCGCTCACAGCCCCTCTCCTCCGACACCGACATGCGGATCTTCGGCACCCTGCGGGCGCTGGCCGATGTGGTCGTGGTGGGTGCGGAAACGGTACGCCAGGAGGGTTACCGCCCGGCCCGGGCGCGGGACGCCTTCGCGGCCCGGCGCACGGCCGCGGGCCAGGGCCCGGCCCCCGTGATCGCGGTGGTGACGGCCAGTCTCGACCTGGACTTCGGCCTGCCCCTGTTCACCTCGCCGCTGGTGCCGACGCTCATCCTGACCGGCGCCGTCGCGCCCCCGGACCGGGTGCGCGAGGCCGAGCTGTCCGGCGCGGAGGTCGTGATCGCGGGCGACGGGCCGGGCGTGGAGCCCGCCAGGGCCGTCGCGGCACTGGCCGAGCGCGGGCTGAACCGGATGCTGACGGAGGGCGGGCCCCGGCTGCTGGGCCAGTTCGTGGCCGCCGGAGTACTCGACGAGCTCTGTCTGACGGTGTCGCCGATGCTCACCGCGGGCAGTGCTCAGCGCATCGCCGGAGGGCCCTCGGTGAGCGCCCCGGAGCACTTCCAGCTCGACTCGCTGCTGGAGGAGGCCGGGTTCCTCTACACGCGTTACCGTCGGATCTGACAATCAGCGGAATTTGCCGTTCCGGTTAGCCCCCGGTGGGCACACTTACTTACTCGCGCAGGACCCCGTGCGGGCACGGGGAAGGATGGTTTCCGCAGGGGCGGGTAACCACGTCGAGGCCCCGCTGCCTCGCGGGGCCCCGGCCGGAGTGAAGAGAAGGGCGTTTGTCGTGTTCACAAGCGTATTGATGATCGAGAAGCCCCTGACCTCCGTGGACGTGGAATTCGTCACCACCCTGCACGGCGACGAGCCGGTCTCCTTCGTCGTGCTCATGCAGCCCCGCGGTGACCAGGACCGCCTGCTGCGCGCCATCGACGACGTGGCACTCGGCGAACTCGACGAGGCCGTCCACGAGGGCGGTGACGCGGGGCCGGCCGCCGCCGTACGCGCCCTGGAGCACTCACTGCAGTCCCTGCGCACGACGGGCAGCCAGGCCGTCGGTCAGATCGTCGAGGACCACCCCCTGGACCTGCTGAAGTCCGTCGTCGACGAGGTGAACGCCGACGAGGTGATCGTGCTGACGGCGCCGCACTACGTGGAGGAGTTCTTCCACCGCGACTGGGCCTCCCGCGCCCGGCACAAGGTCGGCGTCCCCGTCCTCAAGCTCTTCGCGCACAGCGAGGAGGCGCACAGCGAGTAGGGGGGGACGGGCGGCCTGGCAGGCAGGGGCCCGCCTGTCAGGCCGGGGCAGGCAGAGCCCCCGCCCGTCGGCCCGACGGGCGGTGCGCCCGCCCGACCGGCGAATAGGGCGAGCGCCGCCCAGCGAATAGGCTGAGGCCGAACCAAAGTCCGTACGTCGCACCCCCCGGGAGACACACGCAATGGCACCCGCGATTCCCACCGCCATGGAACGGCCGCACTTCATCGGCATCGGCGGTGCCGGAATGTCGGGGATCGCGAAGATCCTGGCCCAGCGCGGCGCGAAGGTCGCGGGCAGCGACGCCAAGGAGTCCGGCACGGCCGAGGCACTGCGCGCGCTCGGCGCCACCGTCCACATCGGACACGCCGCCGAGCACCTCGCCTCCGACGCCAGCAGCGTCGTCGTCTCCAGCGCCATCCGCGCCGACAACCCGGAGCTCGTCCGCGCGGCCGAGCTCTCCATCCCCGTCGTCCACCGCTCCGACGCGCTCGCCGCGCTCATGGGCGGCCTGCGCGCCATCGCCGTCGCCGGCACCCACGGCAAGACGACCACCACCTCGATGCTGGCCGTCGCCCTCACCGAGCTGGGCCTCGACCCCTCGTACGCGATCGGCGGCGACCTCGCCGGACCCGGCACCAACGCCCGCCACGGTGACGGCGACATCTTCGTCGCCGAGGCGGACGAGAGCGACCGCAGCTTCCAGAAGTACGACCCCGAGGTCGCCATCGTCCTCAACGTCGAACTCGACCACCACGCCAACTACGCCTCGATGGACGAGATCTACGACTCCTTCGAGACCTTCGTCGGCAAGGTCGTCCCCGGCGGCACCCTCGTCATCTCCGCCGACCAGACGGGCGCCGTCGAGCTCACCCGGCGGGTGCGCGACCTCTCGTCGCTGAAGGTCGTGACGTACGGAGCGGACGAGCACGCCGACGTACGCGTCCACAGGATCACCCCGCGCGGTCTGAGCAGCGAGGTCACCGTCCTGCTCGGCGGCAAGTACCTGACCTTCACAGTCTCGGTCCCCGGCCGCCACTACGCCCTCAACGCGGTGGCCGCGCTCGCCGCGGGCGTCGCCCTCGGCATCCCGGCGCACAACCTGGCCTCGGCCCTCGGTAAGTACACCGGCGTCAAGCGCCGCCTCCAGCTCAAGGGCGAGGCCGCGGGCGTCCAGGTCATCGACTCGTACGCGCACCACCCGACCGAGATGACCGCCGACCTGGAGGCGATGCGGGGCGCCGCCGCGGAATCCCGGCTGCTCGTGGTCTTCCAGCCGCACCTCTTCTCCCGCACCCAGGAGCTGGGCACCGAGATGGGCCGCGCGCTCGCGCTCGCCGACGCCTCGGTGGTCCTCGACATCTACCCCGCGCGCGAGGACCCGATCCCGGGTGTGACCAGCGCGCTGATCATCGACGCGGCCGGGACGGCCGGCGCCGACGTCACCGCCGTCCACGACAAGACGACGGTGCCGGACGTGATCGCGGGAATGGCCAGGCCCGGTGACCTCGTTCTCACCATGGGCGCGGGCGATGTGACGGACCTGGGCCCGCAGATCCTGGCGCGGTTGAGCTGAGGGAGTGCCTTCGATGTCGTACGAGGTCGAGAAGCCGGACGAGCAGTGGCGGGCGGAGCTGAGCCCGGGGGAGTACGCGGTGCTGCGGCAGGCCGGTACGGAACCCGCGTTCGTCGGTGAGTACACGGACACCAAGACGAAGGGCGTCTACTCCTGCCGGGCCTGCGGCGCGGAGCTCTTCACCTCCGAGACGAAGTTCTCGTCGCACTGCGGCTGGCCGTCCTTCTTCGACCCGAAGGACACGGACGCGGTGGAGCTCATCGAGGACCGCTCGCACGGGATGGCCCGCACGGAGGTGCGCTGCGCCCGCTGCGGCTCGCACCTGGGCCATGTCTTCGAGGGCGAGGGCTACCCGACCCCGACCGACCAGCGTTACTGCATCAACTCGATCTCGCTGCGGCTGACGGCGGACGAGGGCTGACGACGGCCGCCGACCCGAGTTGACGTCGGGTACGGGAGTGCGTAGTGTTCTCCGAGTTGTCGCGGGGCCGTCACGGTTCTGCGACAGCCGTCCGCCGCAGACTTGCGGCAACCCAACTCAGCACGACCTCCCGACCGGGATGAATTTCGGCATGCCGAATTTTATTTCGAATGGGAGTGGACGACTCGAACGGCCCGATTAGGAGCCGCCCGGAGAATCCGCTAGAGTCTGGGACGTCGGAACGGCCCAACAGCCGGAAAGACAAAACGACTTGACCTGGGAGACCGGGAATCGGACGCGAAAGAGTCTGATAGAGTCGGAAACGAAGGAAGCGCCCGGAGGGCCCGGAAACGGGAACAAAGGAAGCGTCCGTACCTTGAG
>NZ_JBVIHM010000047.1:13677-46665 GCF_055570295.1 Streptomyces sp. NPDC031265 | reverse complement strand
AGTTCCCCGCGCCCCTTGGGCACCTCCAGCCCCTCCGGCGTGCAAGGAGCGGGCCCCTTCAGGGGCGCGGGGAACTGCGCGACCAGCCACAGGCGACCCGCGGGCGAACGGGTCCCGGGGCGGAGCCCCGAAGCGGGGGCGGCGGCGCAGCCCCAGCCGGGGGTACCGGGGGCGAAGCCTCCGTAACCGGGGCGAAGGGACCGCAGTCCCCGCGAGAGGGTGCGGGGGCGCAGCCCCGGTGGGGGTACCGGGGGTGAAGCCTCCGTGAGCGGGGTGCAGGGGCCGCAGGCCCCGCAAGCGGGTGCAGGGGCGTAGCCCCGCCCGGGGGTCCGGGGGCGCAGCCCCCGGGAAACCCGCCTCAACCACCCACCCACCCCCGGAGGGTTCAGGGAACGGGTGGGGTGGGGGGATCCACAGCTCGGTAGGACAGCGGTGGGCCCGGTACCCCCTCCGCCCGCCCCAGCTTCACCAGCCGCCGCACATGCGCCTCCGCCTCCGACACCGCGATGTTGCGGGAGCCGTGGGGGATGTCCGCCCAGGGGCGGTTCCACTCCATGCGGACCGCCAGTTGCCAGGGGGTCAGCGGCTTCGATGCCAGTAGCGCCAGCAGGTCCGCGAGGCGGGACTCGTGGTGGGCCAGGAGTGCCCGGACACGCCCAGCCGCGTCCGTGAACGCGTACTGGTGGGCGGGAAGGACCTCCGCCACCCCCAGGCGCCCCACCCGCTCAAGGGACGAGACGTAGTCGCCGAGAGGGTCCGTCACCGTCGCGTCGTCGGGGTCCTCGTACAGCCCGATGTGCGGGGTGATCCCGGGCAGCAGGTGGTCGCCCGAGAACAGGCGGCCGTGGCCGGGGCGGTCGGACGGATGCCGTTCCTCCAGGTGGAGGCAGACGTGGCCCGGCGTGTGGCCCGGCGTCCAGATCGCCCGCAGCCGGCGGCCCGGCAGCGGGAGCAGGTCGCCGGGGACGATCTCGCGGTCGGGGAGCGCCGCGCGCAGGCCCGGCAGCACCCGGCCGGACCCCCGCGCCCGCGCCGCCCGCAGCGGCGCGAGGTGGTCCTCCGGGGCCCCCACCGCCGTCAGCTTCTCCGTCAAGTAGTCGAGCCAAGCCCCCGGTTCGGCTTCCCGGGTGCGCCGTACGACCGCCGTGTCCGCCGCGTGCATCGCGAGCCACGCGCCGGACGCCTCCCGTACCCGGCCGGAGAGCCCGTGGTGGTCGGGGTGGTGGTGGGTGAGCACCACCCCGTGGATGTCGGCGACGTCCGTTCCGATCTGCCGCAGCCCCTCCGTCAGCGTGTCCCAGGACGCCGGGTCGTCCCACCCGGTGTCGACCAGGACGGGGCCCCGGTCGGTGTCGACGACGTACACCAGCGTGTGGCCGAGGGGGTTGTCCGGGATGGGCACCTCGATGGAGCGGACGCCCCCGCCGTGGTCGCCCACCCGCGTCCCCCGTGTCACCTGCGTCATGGATCAGCCTCGTCTCTGGCCACCCGCTGGAAGCTCCAGGGCACCGCCACAGTAGAACGTGTTTCAGTCAGCCCTCAAGAGGTCTCCCGGCCCGTGGACTCCTGATAGGGGAACTGGTATCAGTTCTGGCAGATCTGAAATGCCGTCAGAAAGTGGTCCGGAGCGGACCCGAGCGGGAGGCACCACGCCATGACCGATGCCACGAACGATCTGATCGAGCACGACCGGCTCTACATCGGCGGGGAGCTCACCGACCCCCGTGGATCCGACGTCATCGAAGTCGTCTCGCCCCACACCGAGCAGGTCATCGGCCGTGTGCCGCACGCCTCCCGGGCCGACGTCGACCACGCCGTCGCCACCGCCCGCCGGGCCTTCGACGAGGGGCCCTGGCCGCGGCTGCCACTCGCCGACCGCATCGAGGTCGTCTCCCGTATCAAGGACGCGATCGCCGTGCGCCACGAGGAGATCGCCCGCTCCATCAGTACGCAGAACGGCTCCCCGTACTCCTGGAGCGTCCTCGCGCAGGCCCTCGGCGCGATGATGGTCTGGGACGCGGCGATCACCGTGGCGCGCGACTTCCCGTACGAGGAGCGGCGCGTCGGCGTCCTCGGGCCGATCCTGGTCCGGCGCGAGCCGGTCGGGGTCGTGGCGGCCGTGGTCCCGTGGAACGTCCCGCAGTTCGTGGCCGCCGCCAAGCTCGCGCCCGCGCTGCTCGCCGGGTGCTCGGTGGTGCTCAAGCCGTCCCCCGAGACGCCCCTCGACGCGTACATACTCGGCGAGATCGCCCGGGAGGCCGGGCTGCCGGAGGGCGTGCTCTCGATCCTGCCCGCCGACCGCGAGGTCAGCGAGTACCTGGTGGGGCACCCGGACGTGGACAAGGTGTCGTTCACCGGGTCGGTCGCGGCGGGGCGGCGGGTGATGGAGGTCGCCGCGCGCAACCTCACCAGGGTCACCCTGGAGCTGGGCGGCAAGTCCGCCGCCGTCGTCCTGTCCGACGCCGACCTGGCGTCGACCGTCGCCGGAGTCGTCCCGGCCGCGTGGATGAACAACGGGCAGGCGTGCGTCGCCCAGACCCGCATCCTGGCGCCCGCGAGCCGTTACGACGAGTTCGCGGAGGCGTTCGCGGCCGCCGCCGGGCAGCTCGTCGTCGGCGACCCGCTCGACCCGGCGACCCAGGTCGGCCCGCTGGTCGCCAAACGGCAGCAGCAGCGCTCGCTCGACTACATCCGGATCGGCCAGGAGGAGGGCGCCAAGATCCTTGCGGGCGGCGGCCGTCCGGCCGGGCGGGACCGGGGCTGGTACGTCGAGCCGACGCTCTTCGGCGCCGTCGACAACTCCATGCGGATCGCCCGCGAGGAGATCTTCGGGCCGGTGATCTGCCTTCTGCCGTACGCGGACGAGGCCGGGGCGCTGAGGATCGCGAACGACTCCGAGTACGGACTCAGCGGCAGCGTGTGGACCGGCGACGTCGAGCACGGCATCGACTTCGCCCGCCAGGTGCGCACCGGCACCTTCAACGTGAACACCTTCAGCCTGGACATGTTCGGCCCGTTCGGCGGCTACAAGAACTCTGGCCTGGGGCGGGAGTTCGGGCCCGAGGGGCTGAGCGAGTACCTGGAGCACAAGATGATCCACCTCCCGGCCGGATATGGAGGTGAGGTGTGATGGGTGACCGCTGGCACGTCGAGGTCGACCGGAGCGTCTGCATCGGGTCGGGCATGTGCGTGAACACCGCGCCCGGTGGCTTCGGGCTGGATACGGCGCGGCAGTCGCGGCCGCGGGCCGCCGAGACCGACGCCAATGAGCGAGTGCTCGCTGCGGCCGAGGGGTGCCCGGTCGAGGCGATCAGCATCACCCTGCTTGAGTCCGGCGAGCCGGTTTTTCCTCCGGAGGAGTGAGTCCGCCGCCGACTGCATGGTCGGTTTGCTGCGGGCCGTACTGGCTGGTCGCGAAGTTCCCCGCGCCCCTCAATGCGTCCCTTCGGGGCGCCCTCGCTGGATGCGGGGACCCGGATCTCCTGGGGGGCGCGGGGAACTGCGCGCCCAGCCCCCCACCGGCCCGCAGCCGAATCGCCCAGTCACCGGCGTCCCGCAGCCGCATCTCAGCGCGTTCGAACTCCTGCGAACACAGGTTGACGCATGAGTACCGCACGGTGACCGCATGACACATGCGACTGCCCGGCCCCCGGCCGACGTGGCACCTTCGTTGCCACGCCACCGAGGGGGGAAGCGATGGACAAGCGGTACGAGGTCTTCTGCCTGGCCGACAGGCACTTCTACGAGACTCCGGACCGCTTGTCCTCGTCCAGGACCGGGGAGTCCGTGCCGCTCTTCGAGGCGGCCCAGCGGCCGGTCCCCGAGGGGTGGCGCACCTTCCTCTCCGGGGACTGGCTCCACTTCAGTCCGGTGGACGCGGCCGGCGAACCGCGCCAGGGCCGCCCCCTCCAGGGCTGGAAGATCCACGTCTCGGCGTGTCTGGACAACGCCGAGAAGATGGCGGCGCAGGTGTGGGAGTACTGCGTCCCCAGAGCCGTGCCGTTCAAGTTCGTGCCGGGCCGCCAGCCGCTCCACCTGCGCAACTCCAAGTATGCCGGGCGCGGTTCGAGCGGGAAGTTCGCCACGATCTACCCCTCCGGCGTGGGCGAGCTGGAGCGAATACTCAACGAGCTCGGCGAGCTCCTCCAGGGCGAGCCGGGCCCGTACATACTCACCGATCTGCGCTGGAACTCCGGTCCCCTGTACGTCCGTTACGGGGGCTTCGCCGAGCGGCACTGCGTCGGCGAGGGCGGGGCGCTGGTGCCCGCGATCGAGAACGCCAGGGGAGAGCTCGTCCCCGACCGCCGCGACCCCGCGTTCCAGGTGCCCGAGTGGGTGGCCCTGCCCCCGTTCCTGCGGCCCCAGCTGGAGGCGCGCAACGCGACGACCGTGGGCGACCTGCCGTACCGCATCGAGCAGGCGCTGCACTTCTCCAACGGCGGCGGTGTGTACGCCGGGACCGATGTGCGCGACGGCAGCAAGGTCGTCCTCAAGGAGGCCCGGCCGTACGCGGGTCTGGCCGCCGACGGCTCCGACGCGGTCACCCGCCTTGAGCGCGAGAAGGCCGCCCTGGAGCGGATCTCGGGGCTCGGCGTGGCGCCCGAGGTGCGCGACTGGTTCGAGCTGGGCGGCCACCGCTTCCTCGTCATGGACTTCCTGGAGGGGCGCACGCTGAACGCGTTCTTCGCCGAGCGCCACCCGCTGCTCGCCGTCGACCCCGACCCGGACGCGGTGGCCTCGTACACGACCTGGGCGCTCGCGGTGCACCGGGCCGTGGAGCGGGCCGTGGAGGAGGTGCACTCGCGCGGTCTGGTCTGCAACGACCTGCACATGTTCAACGTGATGGTCGGCCCGGACGGGGGCGAGGCGAACGGCGGCCGTGAGGTCTCCGTGCGGCTCCTGGACTTCGAGGGCGCGGTGCCGGTCGAGGAGCATCGGGGGCAGATGATGGCGCACCCCGGGTTCATCGCCCCGCGCGACCGCACCGGCTTCGAGGTCGACCAGTACGCGCTGGCCTGTCTGCGGCTGGCCCTGTTCGTGCCGATGACGACGCTGCTCGTGGTCGACCAGGACAAGGCGGCGCATCTGGCGAAGGTCGCGAAGAGCCAGTTCCCCGCTGTGCCGGAAGGTTTCTTCGAAGAGGCGGTACGGGTCATCCGGGGCACGGACGAGCCCCTGGCGCGGCCCTATCTGCCCGCCCGGCCCGAGGAGTGGCCCGCCGGGCGCGACTCGATGGTCCGCGCGATCCTCGCCTCCGCCACGCCCGAGCGCGAGGACCGGCTCTTCCCCGGTGACATCTCCCAGTTCGCGGACGGCGGCGGCCTCGGGGTCGCGTACGGCGCGGCCGGGGTGCTCTACGCCCTGGACGTCACCGGCGCCGGGCGCTACCGGGACGGCGAGGAGTGGCTGCTGCGCCGCACAGAGGAGCCGCCCGCCGGCTGTCCGCTGGGCTTCTACGACGGGCTGAGCGGCGTCGCGTACGTCCTGGACCGGCTCGGCCACACCGAACGCGCCCTCGACCTCGTCGACCGGGTGCTCGACGAGAAGTGGCAGCGGCTCGCGCCCGGCCTGCACGGGGGCCTGGCCGGGCTCGGGCTCGCGCTGGACTCGCTCGGCCGCACCACCGGCGAGAGCGATCTGCGCGACCGGGCCCTGGAGGCGGCCTGGATCATCGCCGGGGAGCCGAGGCCCGAGGAGGGCGGCGGGCGCAGACGCGCCGGTCTGCTGCACGGCGCCAGCGGCCCCGCCCTGCTCTTCCTGCGGCTCTACGAGCACACCGGCGAACCCGCGCTCCTCGACCACGCCGCCGAGTTCCTCCGCCGCGACCTCGGGGCTTGCGTCACCGACCGCTCGGGCGCCCTCCAGGTCGACGAGGGCGTACGGACCATGCCCTATCTCGGCTCCGGCGGCGTCGGCATCGCGATGGTGCTGGACGACTATCTGGCGCACCGGTACGACGAGGAGTTCGCCGAGGCCAGGGCCGCGATCCTGCCCACCGCGCGGCTGCGGTACTACGCCCAGCCAGGCCTGTTCGACGGCCGCGCGGGCATGGTGCTGCACCTCGCCCGCACCCGCGCCGCACGTGCCGACCTGGACGCGCAGAGCGCGGCGCTCGCCTGGTACGCCGTGCCGTACGAGGGCCACCTGGCCTTTCCCGGCAACCAGATGATGCGGCTCTCCATGGACCTCGCGACCGGCACGGCGGGCTGTCTGCTCGCCCTGGGCTCGCTGCCCGCCGCCGCGTCCGCCCGAAGGCGCCCCGCGGGGCTGCCCTTCCTGCCACCGCTTCCGGTGGCCCCCAAGACGGCCCCGCGAGGGGCCGGACGGTGAACCCGTCCCCACGAAGAAAGTCCCGACGAAAGTCCCGACAAAAGGAGATGGCCATGACACTTCTCGACCTTCAGAAGATGGACGTTCCCGAGACCACCGGTGGTGGCGGTGGCGAGAGCAGCGTCAGCCTGCTGCTGTGTGACAAGCACAGCGGGGCCAGCCAGCTGCTCTGCCTCTGAGACACGAACCACCCTGATCAATCCCTGTTGCACCTGATCAACCGTGATCGATCCTGATCAACCGTGTGACGTGGCCCCGGGCGGATCTGCTCTCCGCCCGGGGCCTGCGCGCCCCGGAGGGTCCCTTGGCTCCACGCCCCTTTCTCCGCGAGACCGTCCGGTACGGCGCGGCACCCGCCGCCCTCGTCCTGCTGCTGACCACGGCCCTCGCCGGGGCGGGCCTGGCCCTGCCGTGGGCCCTCGGCCGCACCCTCGACCTGCTGCTCGGCGACGAGCGGGCGGATGCGGGACCCTGGCTCGCGCTGTGCGCGGCGCTCACCGGCGCGACCGTCCTGCTCGGCGCCCTCGACGGCCTGGTCACCGCGACCGCCAACGCCCGTACCACCGCGTGGATACGCGACCGGGTACTGCGCCACGTCCTCGCGACCGGGCCGCGCGCCGCCCTCCCCGAGGGCGACCTGGTGGCCCGGCTCGTCGGCAACGCGGCCCAGGCCGGACCCGTGCCCGCCACCCTCGCCGCCACGCTCGCCGCCGTGCTCACCCCGGTCGGCGGCCTGGTGGCGCTCGCCCTCACCGACGGGTGGACGGCCCTCGCGCTGCTCGCCGGGATGCCCGTACTCGCCCTGCTGCTACGGGTGTTCGTGCGTGCGTCCGGCGATGTGGGCGCCGCCTATCTGCGCGCCCAGGGCGAGATCGCCGGGCGGCTCACCGAGGCGGTGGAGGGCGCCCGCACCATCGCGGCCGCCGGAACCGCCGAACGCGACGCGGCCCGCATCCTCGCCCCCCTGCCCGAACTCTCCCGCCAGGGCTTCCGCATGTGGCGCGTCACCGGCCGCTCCACCGCCCAGGCCGCCGCCCTGCTGCCGCTGCTCCAGCTCACCGTGCTCGCGGTCGCCGGGCTGCGGCTCGCGGACGGCGCGCTGAGCGTCGGCGGGATGCTCGCGGCCTGGCGGTACGCGGTCCTCGCCACCGGCACCGGCGTCCTGGTCGGCCTGCTCAACGGCCTGGTGCGCGGCCGCGCCGCCACCGACCGCCTGGCCGAGGCACTCGCCCCGCCCGCCATGACGTACGGAACGCGCCGACTGCCCGAAGGTGCTGGGGCGTTGGAGTTCCGGAGCGTCTCCACCGGCCCGCTGCGCGAGGTCGACCTGTACGTGCCCGGCGGCGCGGTGACCGCCGTGGTGGGGCGGTCCGGCAGCGGCAAGACGGCCCTGGCGGCGGTCGCGGGCCGGCTCGCGGACCCCGACCGGGGCACGGTCCTGGTCGACGGCGTCCCGCTGCCCGAGCTCTCCCGGGACGCGCTGCGCCGCGAGGTCGGCCACGCCTTCGCCCGCCCCGCGCTGCTCGGCGCGACCGTCGGCGGCACGATCGCGTTCGGCGTCGGCGAACCGGGCCCCGAGGAGGTCAGGGCGGCCGCGCGGGCGGCGTGCGCCGACGAGTTCGTCCGCAGACTGCCGCTCGGCTACGACACGCCCTGCGCCGACGCCCCGATGTCCGGCGGCGAAGCCCAACGGCTCGGTCTGGCAAGGGCGTTCGCGCACTGCGGGCGGCTGCTGATCCTCGACGACGCCACCTCCAGCCTGGACTCCGCGACCGAGCTGAAGGTGTCCCGCGCCCTGCTCGACGAACTGACCCCGGGCACCCGGCTCATCGTCGCCCACCGGGTGACCACGGCCGCCCGCGCCGATCTGGTGGTGTGGCTGGACGGCGGCGGGGTGCGCGCGCTCGCCCCGCACGCGGAGCTGTGGCGGCTGCCCGAGTACCGCGCGGTGTTCGCGGAGGAGGCCGGGTGGGAGGAGGCGGGGTGAGGGGAGACCGGGTGAGGGGAGGCCGGGTGAAGGGGCGCCTGCTGCGGTTCGCGCGCCCCCGGTGGCGGGCGCTGCTCCGGCTCGCCGCCTGGTCGGCGCTGGAGGCGGGGGAGACGTTCCTGCTCGGCTACGCGCTGGCGCGGGCGCTCGACCGGGGCTTCCTCGCGGGCCACACCGGGACCGGCCTCGGCTGGCTCGGGCTCGCGGCGCTCGGCGTGCTGGCCGGGTCGTTCGGCACCGGCCGGGTGCATCTGGCGGTGGCCGCGCTCGTCGAGCCCGTACGCGACGACCTCGTACGCAGGGTGGTGCGCCGGGCGCTGCGGGCGCCGGACGGGGCGGCGGTCTCCCGGCTCACCCACCAGGTGGAGATCGCCCGCGACACGCTCGCCGGTCTGGTGATGGTGTCGCGGACCTTCGTCGTCACGGCGGTGGGGGCGCTGATCGGGCTGCTCTCGCTGGCGCCGGTGCTGCTGCCGGTGGTGGCGCTGCCGCTGGCCGCCGGGCTCGCCCTGTTCCTCGCCACCCTGCGCCCGCTCGCCCGCCGCCAGGAGGTGTTCCTGGCCGCCGACGAGGCGCTGGCCGCCGAACTCGGGCTCGCGGTCGGCGGGTTGCGGGACATCACGGCGGCCGGGGCGCAGGACCGGGTGGCGGCGGACGTACGGGAGCGGATCGACGCCGAGTTCCACGCCTCGCGCGCACTGGCCCGCTGGGGCGTGCTGCGGACCCTCGCCGCCGGGATCGGCGGCCGGCTGACCGTGGTGCTGCTGCTCGCGGCGGCCCCCTGGCTGCTCGACCACGGCGTCACCCCGGGCGCGTTCGTGGGCGCCCTCGCGTACCTCACGCAGTCCCTGATCCCGGCCCTGCAGTCCCTGATGCAGGGCCTGGGCACCTCGGGGGCGCGGCTGTTCGTGGTGCTGCGGCGGCTGACGGCGGACGGGGCGCACGAGGAGGCGCCCGCGCGCCCCGGCGGGGAGCCCGGTCCGGGCGAGGCCGTGCGGCTGCGGGGCGTCACCTTCGCGTACGGGCCGGGGGCGGCGCCCGTCGTCGACGGCCTGGACCTGACCGTGCCCGAAGGCGGGCACCTCGCGGTCGTCGGCCCCAGCGGAATCGGCAAGTCCACGCTGGCCGAGCTCATGGCGGGGGTGCGGGTGCCGGACAGCGGCGAGGTTTTACGCGGCTGCGCGCGGGTCCTGGTGCCCCAGCAGGCGTACGTCTTCACCGACACGGTCCGCGCCAATCTGACCTATCTGTGCCCGGACGGCCCGCCCGGCGACGAGAGCCTGCTCGCCTCCTGTACGGCCGTGGGCGCCCGTGGACTCGTCGACCGGCTCGGCGGGCTCGACGCCACCGTCGCACCGGCCGGACTCTCGGCCGGGGAGCGGCAGTTGATCGCTCTCGCCCGGGCGTACGCGGCCCCCGTGCCACTGGTCCTGCTCGACGAGGCGACCTGCCATCTCGACCCGGCGGCGGAGGCGCGGGCGGAGCGGGCGTTCGCGGAGCGGCCCGGGACGGCCCTGGTGGTCGTGGCACACCGGACCGGCTCGGCACGCCGGGCCCGGCAGGTGCTGATGCTCGGCGGCGCCGGGGTGGAGCGCGGCACGCACGACGAGCTTCTCCAACAGTCCGCGTTCTACCGGGAGTTGACTGGATTACACCCATCCCTCGCCCTGGGAGATGCGGATGGCGTCCACGCGGTTGCGGGCGCCGGTCTTACGGGTGATCGCCGCCATGTAGTTCCGTACGGTCCCGTTGGACAGATGGAGGCTGTGCGCGATGTCCGCGATCGAGGCGCCCTCGGCGGCGAGTGAGAGCACGCTCAGCTCCCGTCTCGTCAGCGGCATTTCGGCCGCCCGCAGGAACCCGTAGCCCAGCGAGTCGTCGATGAACCGCTGGCCTGCGGCGGCCCGTCTTATCGCCGTGACGAGACGCTCCGGAGTGGCGTCCTTGTCGACGTAGCCCAGCGCGTGCGCCTCCACGGCCTGGCGCAGCGGCCCGGGTCTGCTGGCGCTGGCCAGCACGACGAGCCGGGTGCCCCGCGACCCGTTGTGCCGACTCTCTAACTCTCCCAGCGGTGCGATTCCGTACGAGTCGGAACAGTCCAGGTCCACGGCGCACACATCCGGCCGCAGGACCCGCGCGCGGGCGGGTGCGCTGCGCCATGGCGCGTGATGGATCTCGAAGCCCGGTTCACGAGCCAGGCGCTCGGCCAGAGCCGAGCGCATCAGACAAGCATCGTGCACGAGAAGTACCCGGATCACGTTTAAGCCCCCTCCAGCTCCTCGCCTACCGGTTGCCTTCCTTTTGCACGCGAAACATTTCTATCCGGGGCCCGGGGAACGGGAAGCCGGATTATCAGCCACGGGGTGGCATGGGGGCGCGCACGGCGCACAGAGCGGCGCGGAGCGGTGGTGCCCGCAGTATGTGCGCGCCGAACGCAGAGCCGATTCGCCGCGCTGATCAGGCCGGGAGCCGGGTCAGGCCGGGAAGCGAGTCAGGCCGGGAGCAGGGTCAGGCCGGGAAGCGAGTCACGCCGGGAGGCCCTCCGGCGCGGTGAGGTCGATCAGACGGCACACTGTCTCGATGTCGATCTTCACCTGGGCGATCGAGGCCCGCCCCGACAGCCAGGTGATCAGGGCCGAGTGCCAGGTGTGCTCGATCACGCGGACCGCCGAGAGCTGCTGCGGGGTGGGGTGGTCCAGACCCATCGCGTCCAGGATGATCGCGGTGGTCTGGCGGGAGACCGTGTCCACCTCGGGGCTGACCGAGCGGTCGGCGAAGGTGAGCGCGCGCACCATCGCGTCGGCGAGGTGCGGCTCGCGCTGGAGCGCGCGGAACGCCCGCATCAGCGTCTCGGCGACCCGCTCCGCGGCCGAATCACCGGACGGCGGGTGCTTGCGGAGCGTGGAGTGCAGATGCTGGAGCTGGTCCTGCATGGTGGCGACCAGCAGATGGATCTTGGACGGGAAGTAGCGGTAGAGCGTGCCGAGCGCGACCCCCGCGGCCTCGGCCACCTCGCGCATCTGGACCGCGTCGAAGCCGCCCCGGCTGGCCAGCTGGGCGCTGGCGTGCAGGATGCGGCGGCGGCGCGCCTCCTGGCGCTCGGTCAGGGCGGGCGACGCAGGAATGGCTGCTTTGGCTTCCGCTGTCATCTGTCCCGTTCCGTCGTCCGATGCCCGGTGTTCCCCGTGCGGTTCCCACGCCCCTGGCGGCCCGTTTCCGGGGGCACAGCATGGCAGGGGCTCCAGTGGTGGCGCGAATCACCCGTTCCGGCTCTCACACGCGCACTACCTGCCGGTAGATTCGAAGCTTCTTGAGGCTCCTCGGAGAGATCAAGAAGGATCAAGTCTGGAACTTGTTCTAGATTAGCGCGAGCGGTTACGCTCCGGCGAAACGCAGCGATGAAGGGGTCGCGAGTGACCGCAGAGGCCGTAGAGGCAAGCCCCCGCGCAGGGGAGCCGGCCCGTGCGGGCGACCGCCCGCTGCGGATCGCCCTCCTGACGTACAAGGGCAATCCGTTCTGCGGCGGCCAGGGCGTCTACGTACGCCACCTCTCCCGCGAACTCGCCCGCCTGGGACACAGCGTGGAGGTCATCGGCGCACAGCCGTACCCCGTCCTGGACGAGGGCGTGCCGCTCACCGAGCTGGGCAGCCTGGACCTGTACCGCTCGCCCGACCCGTTCCGTACGCCCAAGAAGGACGAGTACCGGGACTGGATCGACGCCGTCGAGGTCGCCACCATGTGGACCGGCGGCTTCCCCGAGCCGCTGACCTTCTCGCTGCGGGCCCGGCGCCACCTCGCCGCCCGCAAGGGCGAGTTCGACGTCATCCACGACAACCAGACGCTCGGCTACGGCCTGCTCGCGGACCTCGGCGCGCCCCTCGTCACCACGATCCACCACCCCATCACCGTCGACCGGCAGCTGGAGCTGGACGCCGCCGGCGACTGGAAGCGGCGCTCCTCGGTGCGCCGCTGGTACGGGTTCACGCGGATGCAGAAGCGGGTCGCCCGCAGGCTGCCGTCCGTGCTCACCGTCTCCGGCTCCTCGCAGCGCGAGATCGTCGAGCACCTCGGGGTCCGCGAGGACCGCATCCGGGTCGTGCACATCGGCGCCGACACCGACCTGTGGTCGCCCGACCCGTCGGTGGCCGAGGTGCCCGGCCGGATCGTCACCACCTCCAGCGCGGACGTACCGCTCAAGGGGCTCGTCTTCCTCGTCGAGGCCCTCGCCAAGGTGCGCGCCGAGCACCCCGAGGCGCACCTCGTCGTGGTCGGCAAACGCGCCGAGGACGGACCGGTCGCGCAGGCCATCGAGAAGTACGGGCTAGGCGACGCGGTCCGGTTCGTCAAGGGCATCACCGACGCCGAGCTGGTCGACCTCGTACGGTCCGCGCAGGTCAGCTGTGTGCCTTCGCTGTACGAGGGGTTCTCGCTCCCGGCCGCCGAGGCGATGGCGACGGCGACACCGCTGGTGGCCACGACCGGGGGCGCCATCCCGGAGGTCGCCGGGCCCGACGGGGAGACGTGCCTCGCGGTGCCGCCGGGCGAGCCGGGCGCGCTGGCCGCGGCGCTGAACCGGCTGCTGGCCGACCCGGAGCTGCGCGCACGGCTCGGCGCGGCCGGGCGGGAACGCGTCCTCGACCGGTTCACCTGGGCCCGGGCGGCCGAGGGCACCGCCGAGCTCTACCGCTCCGCGATCGCCGCGCAGGGCCGCTCCGCGGCCGGAAAGCCCACCGGGTGACCCGGCACCGCCCCGACCCCCGCCACCCCGGCCGCCCAGGCCCCGGCCGCTCCGCGGCCCCCATTCCCGGCCGCTCCGCGGCCTCCGGTCTTTGTTATGTGAAAGGGCAGGCCCCGTGCTGACCGTCGACTTCTCCCGCTTCCCGCTCGCCCCGGGCGACCGCGTGCTCGACCTGGGCTGCGGCGCGGGGCGGCACGCCTTCGAGTGCTACCGGCGCGGTGCGCAGGTCGTGGCGCTCGACCAGAACGGCGAGGAGATCCGCGAGGTCGCCAAGTGGTTCGCGGCGATGAAGGAGGCCGGTGAGGCGCCCGAGGGGGCGACCGCCACCGCGATGGAGGGCGACGCGCTCAACCTGCCCTTCCCCGACGAGTCCTTCGACGTCGTGATCATCTCCGAGGTCATGGAGCACATCCCGGACGACAAGGGCGTGCTCGCCGAGATGGTCCGGGTCCTCAAGCCGGGCGGCCGGATCGCGGTCACCGTGCCCCGCTACGGGCCGGAGAAGGTCTGCTGGGCGCTCTCCGACGCGTACCACGAGGTCGAGGGCGGCCACATCCGCATCTACAAGGCGGACGAGCTCCTGGGCAAGATGAAGGAGGCGGGCCTCAAGCCGTACGGCACGCACCACGCGCACGCGCTGCACTCGCCGTACTGGTGGCTCAAGTGCGCCTTCGGCGTGGACAACGACAAGGCGCTGCCGGTGCGGGCGTACCACAAGCTGCTCGTCTGGGACATCATGAAGAAGCCCCTGGTCACCCGGCTCGCCGAGCAGGCGCTCAACCCGGTCGTCGGCAAGAGCTTCGTGGCGTACGCGACCAAGCCGCACCTCGCGCGCTTCGACAAGGTCGCTGCCAAGTGACCTCACCGGAGCGGACCGAACACCTGGTCCTGCCGGGGGTGCTCACCGCCGCGCAGGCCGCCGCCACGGTGGCCGGCATCCTCGCCGTGCAGCGCGAGGACGGCGCCATACCGTGGTTCCGCGGCCACCACCTGGACCCGTGGGACCACACCGAGGCCGCCATGGCCCTGGACGCGGCGGGCGAGCACGAGGCCGCGGCGCGCGCCTACGAGTGGCTGGCGCGGCACCAGAACGAGGACGGGTCCTGGTACGCGGCGTACCACGACGGGGACTTCGCTCAGATCACCGACCGGGGCCGGGAGACCAACTTCGTCGCGTATGTGGCGGTGGGCGTCTGGCACCACTACCTCGCCACCGGCGACGACACCTTCCTCGACCGGATGTGGCCCGTCGTGTTCGCGGCCGTCGAGTTCGTACTGCGGCTCCAGCAGCCGGGCGGGCAGATCGGCTGGAAGCGCGAGGAGGACGGCTCTCCGGTCACCGACGCGCTGCTGACCGGCAGCTCCTCGATCCACCAGGCGCTGCGGTGCGCGCTTGCCATCGCCGAGCAGCGCGAGGAGCCGCAGCCGGACTGGGAGCTGGCGACGGGTGCGCTCGCGCACGCCGTGGCCGCCCACCCCGAGCGGTTCCTGGACAAGTCCCGCTACTCCATGGACTGGTACTACCCCGTCCTCGGCGGCGCGGTCACCGGCGCCGAGGCGAAGGCGCGCATCGAGTCGCGGTGGGAGGACTTCGTGGTGCCCGGGCTGGGGGTGCGGTGCGTGCTGCCGAACCCGTGGGTGACGGGTGGCGAGAGCTGCGAACTCGCCCTCGCGCTGTGGGTGATGGGCGAGTCGGACCGCGCCCTGGAGATCCTCCAGTCCATCCAGCACCTGCGGGCCGGGGACGGCCTCTACTGGACGGGCTACGTCTTCGAGGGCAACCGGGCGGTGTGGCCGGAGGAGCTCACGACGTGGACGGCGGGGTCGCTGGTGCTGGCGGTGGCGGCGCTGGGTGGTGACGAGGCGACGACGGCGGTCTTCAGCGGCGAGCGCCTGCCGCGCGGGCTCCGTCCCGAGTGCTGCGACAGCCCCTCCCCGCCCGTTCCCTAAACCCTCCGGGGGTGGGTGGGGGGTAGCCCCTGGGTTTCCCGGGGGCTACGCCCCTGCATCCCCGGGCGGGGCCTGCATCCCCGGGCGGGGCCTGCGGCCCCTGCACCCCGCCACGGGGCTGCGCCCCCCGATACCCCCGCTGGGGCTGCGCCCTCCGGTACCCCCGCTGGGGCTGCACCCCCGCCCCCGCTTCGGGGCTCCGCCCCGGACCCCGGGCGGGGCCTGCGGCCCGGGCCCCCGTTCGTCTGCAGGCCGTCTGTGGCTGGTCGCGCAGTTCCCCGCGCCCCTGAGGGGCGGGGCCTCCGGCCCCTGCCCCCGCTCCTCAAACGCCGGAGGGGCTGAATTTTCCCGGCCCCCTCTGACTGACCGTCGGCGCCGGACGCCCACCATCCCCCTAAGGGGCGCGGGGAACTGCGCGCCCGGCCCTCACCGGTCCGCAGGCGAACACCGGGCCAAGAAGGGGCGCGGGGAACTGCGCGCCCGGCCTCCACCGGTCCGCAGGCGAACACCGGGCCAAGAAGGGGCGCGGGGAACCGCGTGCCCGGCCCCCACCGGCCCGCAGGCGAATCCCGCACCCCCCGAAGGGCCCCGTCCGGGCTCGCCCGAGTGGCGGTACCTGCGGGGGCGGGTGAGGCTGCCGGGGAGGCCGAAACATCCCCGGAGGTCATCGTGCCCAGTACGCTCCCCTTCCGCCGCATACTCGTGGCGGTCGTCCTGTCCACCACCGTCCTGGTGTCGACGACCGCCTGCGGAGGCGAAACCCAGAGCGCCCACGACAGCCTGACCGTGGCGGAGGCCAGCGCCTCCCCGACCCCGTCCAGCTCCTTCGAGAAGCAGAAGCTCGCCAAGACGCGGTTCGTCGTCAACGCGGGGCTCGCGGCGGGCGCCGCCTACCAGTGGATCGTGAAGCCCTACAGGGCGGGCAAGTTCAAGAAGGGCGCCAAGGGCCGGACGTTCGCCCTGGTCAAGGCCGGTCTGGCCGGCGCCTTCACATACAACCGGCTGAAGGCGGCCGTGAACAACGCCAAGGGCGACCCGCTTCTCTCCAAGGCCGTCGCCCCCCTCAGCTCCGGCATCGACTCGCTCAAGAACCTCGGCTCCAAGCTGCGCAAGGGCGATGCCAACGACGCGGACGTCGGGACGTTCGAGAACGTCATCAACGGGGTCAAGGACGCCGGTAGGAGCGCCGGGGCCGAGGTCAAGGACCAGGTGCCGTCCGCCTCCCAGCTCAGCGGCGGCTGAGCCGGCCCGTCCGGCCCGTCCGGCTCAGCCGTTCAGCTCCGCCAGCACCCGCAGGGTCGTCAGGTCCGGTGATGTGACCAGCAGGTCCGTCACCGGACCCGTGCGCCACGACTCCAGCCGCTTCGCGATCCGTTCGCGCGGCCCGACCAGGGAGATCTCGTCGGCGAAGGTGTCGGGCACCGCCCGTACCGCCTCCTCGCGGCGGCCTTCCGCGAACAGCGCCTGGATCCGGCGGGCTTCGGCCTCGTACCCCATCCGCGCCATCAGATCCGCGTGGAAGTTGCGTGCCGCGTGCCCCATCCCGCCGATGTAGAAGCCGAGCATCGCCTTCACCGGCAACAGCCCCTCGGTCACGTCGTCGCAGACGTGCGCCCGGACCATGGGGGCGACGGTGAAGCCCTCGGGCGCCCCCGCCAGCGACGCCTCGTACGCGTCCAGTCGCGTCGGCGACCAGTACAGCGGCAGCCAGCCGTCCGCGATCCGGGTCGTCTGCGCGATGTTCTTGGGGCCCTCGGCGCCGAGCAGCAGCGGCAGGTCCGCCCGCAGCGGATGCGTGATCGGCTTGAGCGGCTTGCCGAGGCCGGTGCCGTCCGCGCCCGGGTACGGGTGCGCGTGGAAGCGGCCGTTCAGCTCCACCGGCGCCCCGCGCCGCAGCACCTGCCGGATCACCTCCACGTACTCCCGCGTCGCCGTCAGCGGGCTGGACGGGAACGGCCGTCCGTACCACCCCTCCACCACCTGCGGCCCCGAAAGCCCGAGGCCGAGCATCACGCGGCCGCCGGAGAGGTGGTCGAGGGTCAGCGCGTGCATGGCGGTCGCGGTGGGGGTGCGGGCCGCCATCTGCGCGACGGCCGTGCCCAGTCGGATACGGGAGGTGTGCGCGGCGATCCAGGTCAGCGGCGTGAACGCGTCCGACCCCCACGCCTCCGCCGTCCAGACCGAGTCGTACCCGAGCCGCTCGGCCTCAAGGGCCAGCTCCAGATGCCGGGGGTCCGGCCCCCGCCCCCAGTAGCCCAGTGCGAGTCCCAGCCGCATAGCGAGAGCCCCTGTCCGTAGAGATATCTGACGGAACGTCAGGGGAGCGTACGGGAACGGCCCCCCGCCCGAAAGGGGCGAGGGGCCGTAGATGCCATGCGGTGGCGCCCCTATGGGGCGCGGGGAACTGCGCGACCAGCCACACACGGTCCGCAGCCGAAGCAACCAGCGACTAACCCCGCTGGATACCCGTCGTGTCCTGAAGAACCCCACGACGGCCGTCCTGCGTCTGCGCGACCAGTGCCGCACCACGCTGCTCCACCGCCAGGTACCACGTGCCGGGCGCGAGTTCCGCGATCGGCGTGGGGGAGCCGTCCTCCGGGTACAGCGGACGGGCCACCGGAACGGCGAACCAGAACGGGGCGAAGTCGCCCGCCGCGGCGCCGGCCGCGGGCTGCGGCTGGGCCGGGGCGCCGGGCGCCGGGGTCTGGCCGCCCTGACTCGGGTCGGGGCTCGCGGCACCGTAGGGCTGGGGCTGCGGCTGGGCGCCGCCCGGGTAGCCGTAGCCGCCCGCGGGCTGCGCGCCGTAGGGCTGGGCGCCGTACGGGGCCATGGCCGGGCGCGGGGCGCCCATCAGCGGGGCCTTGAGCGCGGCGACCATCGGACCGGCCACGGCGCCCGCGGCGAGCACCAGCGTGGCGATCAGGCCGAGGATCATGCCGGCCCCGGCCTTGTCCATGTCGATGATGGTCCAGAACGCGGTCCACGCCGAGAAGATCGTGAACGCGGTGCCGAACTGGCCCAGGTCGATGCCGGCGATCTTCTTCGGCTGCGGCAGCGAACGGGCCACCACGATGAGGACCGCTCCGATGATGCCGGCCAGGAACATGCTCATCAGCAGGCCCAGCGAGTCCCAGGCGTTCGGCAGGTCGAGCTTCGGGCAGTACGTACCGGAGCACGAATTGCCGACCGAGTAGAGATCGAGGAACGAGGCGATGAACAGCACCACCGCTGCTCCGATCACCACGCCGTCGCCTCGCGTGAGGGAGCGGATGTTCACGTAAATAGTCCTTTTGGGTCGTCTCGTCGGGGCGGTCATCGCTGCCGCCGGTGTACGTGCACACGGCGCGAAGCACGGGGGTGGTTCCCCACCCGGAGAAGAATCTATCGTCTGACCGGGTGGTAAGTCCCCTCGGTGCTCAGACCGTGACCGACCCGCAGCCGACCGCTCCCGTCGGCGAACCCGTCACTTCTGCAGGAAGCTGCTGATCCCGTCCGTGATGCCCTGGGCTGCCTTCTGCCGCCAGTCCGCGCTCGTCAGCAGGGCCGCGTCGCCCGTATCCCGCATGTTCCCGCACTCGATGAACACCTTCGGCACGGTCGACAGATTGAGCCCGCCGAGGTCCTGGCGGACGTCCAACCCGGTGCCGTCGCCCACGTAGTTGGAGGGCGGCATGCCCGTGGCGTGCACGAACTTCCCCGCGATCCTCACACCCAGCTCACGCGAGGGGGCCACGATCGGGGCGGTGTTCGCCTTCCCCGCGTTCACCAGGGCGGGCAGGATCACATGGAAGCCGTGGTTGCCCTCGTCCGCGCCGTCGGCGTGCACCGAGACGACCGCGTCCGCCTTCGCCCGGTTGCCGATCGCCGCCCGCTCGTCCACGCACGGGCCGAACGGCCGGTCGTTGTCCTGGGTGTACGTGACGGTCGCGCCCAGCTTCTCCAGGAGCGCCCGGATGCGGTGCGAGACGTCCAGGGTGAACGCGGCCTCGGTGTACCCGCCTTGCGTGTCGGTGCCGGTGGTGTCGCACTCCTTCTTGTTCGTCCCGATGTCGACCTGGCGGTTGATCTCGGCCGCGTGCTTGAAGTTGCTCGGGTTGTGCCCCGGGTCGATCACCACGACGCGTCCGGCGAGCGGCCCGGTGGGCCGGGCCGACTGGGTGGAGGCCGAGGCGGACGGCGACGGGGTCGCCGTCACGGTCACGGTCGGCGGCTTCGCGGTCCCGTTCCCCGAGGGCGGCACGGCCGGCCCACTCGGCAGCGGCAGCACCTTCGGCGGCTTGTCGTCCTGGCCGCCGGAGCCGCCCATGGCCTGCCACACCAGCCATCCGGCCAGGGCGGTCGGGACCAGCGCGGCGGTCACGACGACGAGGTTGCCGCGCAGACGGCGCCGGGCAGGGGTGGGGGACTCACTGTCGTACGACACGCAGCGATGCTAGCGGGGGAGGTCCGCGGGGGCGTGGTTCCCACGTGCGCCGAAGGGGTGCACTGCGGTGTGCGCCGTCACACCCCGGCGCGCGTGCGGCGCAGGACGCGCAGCGAGTCGGTGGCCGAGACCTCGGTGAACGCGCCGGAGGCGAGGGCGCGCAGATAGACGCGGTACGGGGCCTGGCCGGTGAACTCGTCGACCGGGTCGGGGAAGACGTCGTGGATCACCAGGAGACCGCCCTCGGCGAGGTGCGGGGCCCAGCCCTCGTAGTCCCCGGTGGCGTGCTCGTCGGTGTGTCCGCCGTCGATGAAGACGAGCCCCACCCGGCCGCCCCAGACCCGCGCCACCTGCGGCGAGCGCCCCACGACCGCGATCACGTGGTCTTCGAGGCCCGCCTTGTGCAGGGTGCGGCGGAAGGTGGGCAGGGTGTCCATCAGGCCCACCTCCGGGTCGACCACGGTCGCGTCGTGGTACTCCCAGCCGGGCTGCTGCTCCTCGCTGCCCCGGTGGTGGTCGACGGTGACGGCGACGGTCCCGGCGGCGCGGGCGGCGTCGGCGAGCAGCAGCGTGGAGCGGCCGCAGTAGGTACCGACCTCCAGGAGCGGCAGGCCGAGCGCGCCCGCCTGCGCGGCCGCGTCGTAGAGCGCGAGCCCCTCGCGTACGGGCATGAACCCCTTGGCGGCCTCGAAGGCGGCGAGGATCTCCGGCTTGGGTGTCGCCATGGCAGGGCTCCTGTGGGTCGTGAGCGGGTGCGGATCGTGTCTCCGGGGTGGCGCCACATCGTAATCCCCGCCGAACCGGCCACTGATCTGACCTTCCGTCAGATTGGAACGTGTTCTAGTCTGTCGCCGTTCCAGTGGCGGCCGCGGCGGCGGAGGAGTGCGCATGGGCATCGGAATCACCCGGGAGCACCGGGAGCTGGCCGAGGCGGTACGCGGCCGGCTGGCGCGGGCCGTGCCGGCCGAGGAGGTGCGCAAGCTGCTCGACGCGTCCGCCGGGGACAACGCCCGCCCGCCGTACTGGGACGCGCTGGCCGAGCAGGGCCTGCTCGGGGTCCACCTGGGCGAGCGGTACGGCGGCGGGAGCCTGCTGGAGCTCGCGGTGGTCCTGGAGGAGGCGGGCAGGGGCGCGCTGCCCGGCCCGTACCTGTCGAGCGTGCTCGCGGCGGCGGTCCTTGAACGGGCCGGGGACGCGGAAGCGGCGGGACTGGTCGATGAGATCGCGACCGGGCGCCGGACCGCCGCCGTGGCGCTCGGCCCCGGGAGCCTCGCCGCCGTACGGGACCCGGCGGGCTGGACGCTCGACGGGGTCGCGCCGCCCGTCCTCGCCGGGGCGCAGGCCGATCTGCTGGTCCTGGCCGCACGGGCGGGCGAGGAGACGCTGTGGCTGGCGGTGGACGCGGCGGACCTGGACGTACGGGCGCACGCCGGCGCCGATCCGACGCGCCCCACCGCCGAGGTCGCCGCGCACGGCCTCACGGTCGCGGGCGGCCGGGTGCTCGCCGTGGACCCCGCGCTCGTACGTGACCTCGCGGCCGTCCTCTTCGCCGCCGAGGCGTGCGGCACCGCCGCCCGGGCGCTGGAGACGGCGGTCGCCCACGCCAAGGTGCGCGAGCAGTTCGGGCGGCCCATCGGGCAGTTCCAGGCGGTCAAGCACCTCTGCGCGGACATGCTGGTCCGGGTCGAGCGGGCCCGCGCGCTGGTGTGGGACGCGGCGCGGGCGGCGGACTCGGAGCGGGCCGAGGTGCGCGGCCTGGTCGCCTCGCTTGCGGCGGCCACCGCCCTGGACGCCGCGTTCACCTGCGCCCAGGACTGCGTTCAGATCCTCGGCGGCATCGGCTTCACCTGGGAGCACGACGCCCATCTGCATCTGCGCCGCGCCCTGGTGGCCCGCCAGCTCCTCGGCGCCGGGGACGCCCACCGGCAGCGGGCCGTCCGGCTCGCCGGGGCCGGGGCGCGCCGGGAGCTGCGGCTCGAACTGCCCGAGGAGGCGGAGGCGTTCCGGGGCCCGGCGCGGGAGGCGGCGGAGTCCGTACGCGGCCTCGACCCGGCGGCCGCCCGGCGCGCCCTCGCCCCGACCGGCTATGCCGCACCGCACCTGCCCCCGCCGTACGGCCTGGGCGCGGACCCGGTCCAACAACTGGTAGTCCAGGAGGAGTTGAGGGCGGCCGGGGTGAAGGTCGCCGAGCTGGGGATCGGCGCCTGGGTGGTGCCGTCGCTGCTCGCGTACGGGACGCGCGAGCAGCAGGAGCGCTTCCTGCTGCCGACCCTGCGCGGGGACCTGCTGTGGTGCCAGCTGTTCTCGGAGCCGGAGGCGGGCTCCGACCTGGCGAGCCTGCGGACCCGGGCCGAGCGCACCGACGACGGCTGGCGGATCACCGGCCAGAAGGTGTGGACGAGCGCGGCCCAGTGGGCCGACCACGGGATCCTGCTCGCCAGGACCGACCCCGAGGCCCCCAAGCACGAGGGCCTGACGTACTTCCTGGTCGACATGAAGCACACGCCGGGGATCGACGTACGCCCGCTCCGCGAGATCACCGGCGACGCGCTCTTCAACGAGGTGTACTTCGACGGGGCGCCCCTGCCGCACGACGCGGTCGTCGGCGAGCCGGGCGGCGGCTGGCGGGTCGCCCGCAACACCCTGGGCAACGAACGCGTCCACATGGCCGACCAGTTGACCTTCGACACCGGCCTGGAGGCGCTGCTGGCCCGCGCCGACGGCCTGGACGGCTCGTACCGCGCCCGGATCGGCGCGCTGGCAGCCGAGGCGCACGCGCTCGCCTGCATCGGGCTGCGCACCACGATGCTTCAGGTGTCGGGCCTGGAGCCCGGCGCGGGCGCGAGCGTGCGCAAGCTCGTCCAGACCGCCCACCAGCAGAAAGTGGCCGACCTCGCCCTGGAGCTGCTCGGCCCGGCGGGCGCGGCGGCCGAGGGCCCGGCGCAGCGGGCCGTCCACGGCTATCTGATGTCCCGCTGTCTGACCATCGCGGGCGGCACCACCCAGGTCCAGCTCAATGTCGTGGCCGAGCGGATCCTCGGCCTGCCGCGAGACTGAAGGAGTACGGATGTGAAGAGCTTTGTGGCCGGTGTCGGCATGACGAAGTTCGAGAAGCCCGAGTCGCGGGAGTGGCAGTACTGGGACATGGCACGGGAGGCCGGGACGGCGGCGCTGGCGGACGCCGGGATCGCGTACGGGCAGGTGGAGCAGGTCCTGGCGGGCTACTGCTTCCAGCCGTCGACGGCGGGCCAGCGGGCGGCGTACGAACTCGGTCTGACCGGCGTCCCCGTCCACAACGTCAACAACAACTGCGCGACGGGCGCCGGCGCGCTGATGCTGGCGCGGCAGCTGGTGGAGGGCGGGGCGAGCGAGTGCGTCCTTGCGCTGGGCTTCGAGAAGATGAAGCGGGGCGCGCTGGGCGGCGGCGCGGACGGCGGCGACTTCGCGACGTCCCCGGTGGCCCGCCACTACTCCGTCATGGCCGCCGCCCACGGCTTCGAGATGAGCCCGCCGACCGCGCAGATCTTCGGCAACGCGGCGCGTGAGCACATGGAGCTGTACGGGACGACCGAGGCGCAGCTGGCGGCGGTCGGCGCGAAGAACCACCGCCACTCGGTGAACAACCCGAACGCGCAGTTCCAGGTGGACTACTCGGTGGCGGAGGTACTCGCCTCGAAGGAGATCCACCGCCCTCTGACCAAGCTCCAGTGCTCTCCGACGTCGGACGGCGCGGCGGCGGCCGTCGTCGTCTCCGAGCGCTTCGCCGCCGAACACGGCCTGGAGGAGCGGGCGGTGGAGATCGTCGCCCAGGCGATGACGACGGACACGGAGGAGTCGTTCGCCTCCGGCCGGTGCATCGACGTGGTCGGCGCGGGCATGTCGCGGGCGGCGGCGCGTCTCGTGTACGAGCGCTCCGGCCTCGGCATCGAGGACGTCGACGTGATCGAGCTCCACGACTGCTTCTCCATCAACGAGCTGCTGACGTACGAGGCGCTGGGGATGTGCGGGGAGGGGGAGTCCGGGAAGCTCGTGGAATCCGGGGCGACGACGTATGGGGGCCGGTGGGTGGTGAACCCGTCCGGGGGGTTGATCTCCAAGGGGCATCCGCTGGGGGCGACGGGGCTTGCGCAGGTGGGGGAGCTGGTGGCGCAGTTGCGGGGGGAGGGGGGTCGGCGGCAGGTGGAGGGGGCGGCGGTGGGGCTGGCGCACAACATCGGCTTGGGGGGAGCGGCAGTGCTGACGCTCCTACGGAGGTAGCCCCCCACCCCGCCCGTTCCCTGAACCCTCCGGGGGTGGGTGGGTGGTTGAGGTGGTTTCCCGGGGGCTGCGCCCCCGGACCCCTTCGCGGGGCCTGCGGCCCCTGCACCCCGCTCACGGGGGCTGCGCCCCGGCACGCCCGCTGGGGCTGCGCCCCTGCACCCCTCTCGCGGGGCCTGCGGCCCCGGTACCTCCGGCGGGGCCTGCGGCCCCGGTACCTCCGGCGGGGCCTGCGGCCCCGGTACCTCCGGCTGGGGCTGTGCCCCCGGTACCCCCGGTACCCCCGGCTGGGCCTGCGCCCCCGGTACCTCCGGCTGGGGCTGCGCCCCCGGTACCTCCGGCTGGGGCTGCGCCCCCGCCCCCGCTTTCGGGGCTCCGCCCCGTACCCCGCTCCTCTGCAGGCCGCCTGTGGCTGGTCGCGCAGTCCCCGCGCCCTTAAAAGGCAGAACAGGGCCCCGCCACGTTTCAGCCCTCCGGCGCTTGAGGAGCCGGGGGGCAGGGAGCGAAGCTCCCGCCCTTCAGGGGCGCGGGGAACTGCGCGACCAGCCCTCCAACCACCCGCAGACAAACGAGGGGGTCGGGGTGCAGGGGCCGCAGGCCCCGCTCGGGGGTCCGGGGGCGTAGCCGCCGGGGAAGCCGCCTCAACCCCCAACCCGGCTGCCTGCCAAGGGCTTTAGGGAAGGGGCGGGGTGGGGAATCGAACCCCCGGCTGCAAACATGGCCGCATGGTCCAAGCGCCCCCAGACACCGCCGCCATACCCACCCGGACGAACAACACCCGCACCTGGCTCGTCCTGCTCGCCGCCTGCGCCGGGCAGTTCCTCGTCGTGCTCGACGTCTCCGTCGTCAACGTGGCCCTGCCCTCGATGCGGACCGGACTCGGGATGACCCCGACCGGGTTGCAGTGGGTCGTCAACGCCTACTCCATCGCGTACGCCGGTTTCATGCTCCTCGGCGGCCGCGCCGGAGACCTCTTCGGGCGCAAGCGCATGTTCCTCGTCGGGCTCGGCCTGTTCACCGCCGCCAGCCTCGCCGGCGGGCTCGCCCAGGAAGGCTGGCAGCTGCTGCTGGCGCGCGGCGTGCAGGGACTCGGCGCCGCAGTACTCGCGCCGTCCACCCTCACCATCCTCACCGCCGCCGTCCCCGAGGGGGCGGCCCGTACCAGGGCCATAGGCACTTGGGCGGCGGTCGGCGCGGGCGGTGGCGCGGCGGGCGGGCTCGTCGGCGGGGTGCTCACCGACACGCTGTCGTGGCGCTGGGTGCTGCTCATCAACGTGCCCGTCGGCGCCCTCGTCCTCACCGGCGCCACCCTGTGGATCACGGAGAGCCGCGCGGCCACCCGCAACCGCCTGGACCTGCCGGGCGCGGTCGCCGTCACCGGCGGGCTCGCGGTCCTCGCGTACGGCATCGTGCAGACCGAACAGGCCGGCTGGACCGCGCCGCAGACCCTCGCCACGCTGCTCGGCGGGCTCGCGCTGCTGGGCGCGTTCCTCGTCGTCGAGACGCGGGCGGCGGCGCCGCTGATGCCGTTGCGGCTGCTGCGGCTGCGGGCGGTGTCGTCGGCCAACGTGGTGATGTTCGCCTGCGGCTCGGCCACCTTCTGCACCTGGTACTTCATGACGCTGTACGCCCAGAACGTCCTCGGCTACACCCCGCTGGGCGCCGGACTCGCCCTCATTCCCAGCTCGTTGAGCATCGTCCTCGGCGCCAAGATCGCACCCCGGCTGATGCCGGTGACCGGGACCCGCAACCTCACCGTCATCGGCGTCCTGATCGCCGCCGCCGGGTTCGGCTGGCAGTCCACGATGCACGCGCACGACCCGTACTGGATGGCGATCCTGGTGCCCGGCGTGCTGATGATGACCGGCGCGGGCCTCGCGACGACGCCGCTCGCCTCCCTCGCCACCTCCGGCGCCGCGCCGGGCGAGGCCGGGCTCGTCTCCGGGCTGATCAACACCTCCCGCACGATGGGCGGCGCGCTCGGCCTCGCCATCCTGTCGACCGCCGCCACCGCCCGTACCGGCGACTCGCTGACGCCCGAGGCGCTCACCGACGGCTACGCGCTCGCCTTCCGCACCGGCGGTTTCGTCCTGCTCGCGAGCACGGTGGTCGCGCTGGTGTGGCTGCCCAGGAGCACGAAGCGCTGACCGCTCAGAGCCAGCCCTGCTGCCGTGCCGCCCGCACCGCCTCCATGCGGTTGCGGGTGCTCGTCTTGCCGATCGCCGACGAGAGGTAGTTGCGTACCGTCGACTCCGACAGGTGCAGCTTCCCGGCGATGTCGGCGACGGTCGCGCCGTCCACCGAGGCGTTCAGGACGTCCCGCTCCCGCGCGGTCAGCGGGTTCGCGCCCGCGCTGAGCGCGGCCGCGGCGAGCGCCGGGTCGATCACCGTCTCGCCGCGCAGCACCCGCCGGATCGCCTCGGCCAGGTCCTCCACCGGCCCGTCCTTCACCAGGAACCCGGCCGCGCCCGCCTCCATCGCGCGCCGCAGATACCCGGGCCGGCCGAACGTGGTGAGGATGAGCACCCGGCAGTCGGGGCACTCCTCGCGCAGCTCGGCCGCCGCGTCGAGGCCGCTGAGGCCCGGCAGTTCGATGTCCAGGAGGGCGACGTCGGGCCGGGCGGTGAGCGCCTCGGCCACGATCCGGTCGCCCGCCGACACCTGGGCGACCACCTCGATGTCCTCCTCCAGGCCGAGCAGCAGGGCCAGAGCGCCGCGCATCATGCCCTGGTCCTCGGCGAGCAGGACTCTGATCATGCCGTTCTCCCCATCGTGCCGGTGGTCATCCCCGTGCGACCCCGCGTTCCGTCTCCAGCTCCGCTTCGAGCTCGGCGTCGAGCGGGTCGACGGGGAGCCCGGCGGTCACCTGGAAGCCGCCGCGCGGCCCGGGGCCCGCTTCGAGTGAGCCGCCGGCCGCCGCGAGGCGTTCGGTGAGACCCTTCAGACCCGTGCCGCCGATGCGTGGACCGGGGGCGACGGGCTGTTCGGATGGTACGCCGCGCCCGTCGTCGGTGATCTTCAGCCGTACCCGTCCGGGCGTGCCGTCGACCACGATCTCGCAGCGGGCCGCGCCGCTGTGCCGTACGACGTTGGTGACCGCCTCCCGTACGACCCAGCCGAGCAGCGCCTCCACCTGCGAGGGCAGCGGCGGGCCCGACTGGCGTACCACCGGCTCCACTTCGGCCGCCAGGAGCGCCGAGCGGGCCCGGTCCAGCTCGGTGCCGAGGCTGCCCTCGCGGTAGCCGGTGACGGCCTCGCGGATCTCGGTGAGCGCCTGGCGGCCGACCGACTCGATGTCGGCGACCTGGCCGAGCGCGGCGTCCAGGTCGCGCGGGGCGAGGCGGCGGGCCGCCTCCGACTTCACCACGATCACCGAGAGCGTGTGGCCGAGCAGGTCGTGCAGGTCCCGGGAGAAGCGGAGACGTTCCTTCTCCACCGCGGTACGGGCCAGCTCCTGGCGGGTGTCGCGCAGTTCGCGCACGGTCTGGGAGAGCGAGAGGACCGCCGCCGTCACCATGCCGGAGAGGAACGTGCCGTACGCGATGGTCACGTTGTCCCACACCTCGCCGGCCTCCATGCCGGAGATGGCGCCCGCCGAGGCCGCCAGGACCAGGATCGTCAGGCCGAGCCGGCGGTCCCGCAGCACCGCGCCGCAGGCCAGCGCGAGCAGCGGGAAGAAGAACAGCCAGGTGCCGCCGTAGGCGATCGTGAGGCCGTAGGTGATCGCGGCCATCGCGGCCAGGACCACCAGCGTCGTCCGGCTCTCCCGCTTCTCCTTGACGAAGGCGCGGAAGGAGATCGTGATGTAGAGCGAGTTGAAGGCCAGCAGACCCGCGCCGCCGATCCACGGGTTCGGGGTCCTGCCCTCGACCAGGTTGGAGAACGCGCCCAGGCCCATCAGGAGCCAGGGCAGCAGGGTGTAGCCGCTCGCCGGGGGGCCGGGGAGGTCGGCGTCGCGGTCGCATGGCGAAGACCGCTCCGGCTTGTGTCTCGTCAGCTCCGGCAGCTTCGGCAGGAGTCGTGCCACTGTCTCGTTCTCCCCGTTCATCAGGCTCACACCGTCCTCGCGGACCGTCGGTAGGAGACCACGGCGTACGAGCCGAACGCCAGCAGCCAGGCGCCGAGCACCGCGACCGTCCCGAGCCCGGGGGCCGAGCCGTGCGAGACGGCCCAGCCGAGCTCCGCGAACCGGTGGGCCGGGGTGTACGCGGCGAGGGAGGCGAGCCAGTCGGGGAAGGAGGTGAGCGGGAACCACAGCCCGCCGATCACCGCGAGCCCCATCAGGCACGCCGTATTGACCACGCCCATGGCCTGCGGGCTGAGCCGGTAGCCGTTGCCGAGGCCCAGCAGGGTGAAGGGGAGCGCCCCGGCCCACAGGAGCAGCGCGAGCGCGGCCCACTGCCAGGCATCCAGGCGTACGCCGTTGACGAGCGCGCCCGCCGCGAGCACCGCGAGGACCGCGGGCAGCACGGTCGCGGAGCCGCTGACCGCACGGCCCGCCACCACCCGGGACGGCGCCAGCGGGGTGATCCGCAGCTGGCGCAGCCAGCCCGCGGTCTTGTCCGAGGCCACTCCCGTACCGGCGTTCAGGGACGCGCCGAGCGCGCCGTACGCGGCCATGCCGACCATCGAGGCGGCCTTCCAGTCGGCCGAGTCGCCGCCCCCCGAGCCGATGTTGGTGAAGAGCAGATACATGAGCACCGGCATTCCGATGCCGAAGATCACGAAGGACGCGTCGCGGAAGGTGCGCCGGATTTCGAGCGCGATGTAGGCGTGCATCAGACGGTCTCGCTTTCGCGTACGGTCGCGCTTCCGCGTACGGAACCGACGGTCGAGGTGAGGGAGAGGAACGCGTCCTCCAGGCTGGCCGGGGCGACTTCGAGGCCCCGGACCGCGCCGCGCCGGGCGAGCTCCACGACCGTGGCGTCCGAATCGTCCGTACGCAGCCGGGCGCGGTCGCCGCGCACCTCCACCGAGACCACGCCCGGCAGCGCCGCCAGGCCCGCGCTGGAGCCGCCCGCCAGGTCGAAGCAGACCAGGCTGCCGCCCGCCGCCCGCTTGATCCGTTCGCCGGGGCCGTCGGCGACGACGCGGCCCTGGTCGACGACCACGATCCGGTCGGCGTTGCCGTCCGCCTCCTCCAGGTAGTGGGTGGAGAACAGCACGGTGTTGCCCCGGCCCGTGTAGGTGCGCATCGCGTCCCAGAACGCGCGGCGTGCCTCCACGTCGAGCGCGGCGGTCGGCTCGTCCAGGACCAGCAGCGCGGGCGCCCCGGCGATCGCCACCGCGAAGCGGACGCGCTGGGCCTGGCCGCCGGAGAGCTTGTCGACCCGGCGGTCCGCGAACTCGGCGAGCCCGGCGAGCGCGAGCGCCTCGCCGGCGGGCATCGGATGGGGGTAGGTCGAGCCGACGAACGCGACGAGCTCCCGTACGGTGACGCGGGGGATCGGCCGGCCCTCCTGGAGCATCGCCCCGGCGAGCCCGGCCCGTACCGCGTGCTCGGGCCTCTGCCCGAAGAGGCGCACCTCGCCCGCGTCCGGCTCGTCCAGGCCGAGCAGGAGGCCGATCGTGGTGGACTTTCCGGCGCCGTTGCGGCCGAGGAGGGCGACGGTCTCGCCCCGGCGGATGTCGAGGTCCATGCCGTCTACTGCCCGTACGGGGCCGTATGCCTTGACCACGCCTTCGAAGTGCACGGCGCTGTGTGCTGTCTGCGTCATGTCTCTGACCGTACGAAGCGGGCCCCTGCGTTCGGCAGATGTTCTTGTACGGGGTTCGGTGGGACAAATGTCCCGGTGGTTCGTTCGGGTGCGGGCCGGCGGGGGCTGATCGCGCAGTTCCCCGTGCCCCTGAAGGGCGGGGCCTGCGGCCCCTGCCCCATCAGCACCGGGCACCCACAGTCCCCCAGGGGCGCGGGGAACTGCGCGAGCCACCCGCGAACCGCAGTCCATCGCGAAGCTGACGGCGCGTCAGAAGTGTTCCCAATCCCATGGTGCTGCGTTATACATAGGGGCCATCGAGCCCTAGAACGCGTTCTAGAACCGGCGTCCGGAGCCGGTCCCGCACGACCTCGGTGCGGCCGACGGTGCGGACGGCCGCGCCGAGGTCTTCCCACCTCCAAGGAGCAGGCCCCGTATGCCCATTGACGTCGCGAAGGCGCTCGCCGCCGAGCCCCGGTCCACCGAGATCGTCTGGGACCACAAGGACATCCAGCTCTACCACCTGGGACTCGGGGCGGGCGTCCCGGCGACCGACCCCGACGAGCTGCGGTACACCCTGGAGTCGAGGCTGCACGTGCTGCCCTCCTTCGCCACCGTCGCGGGCGCCGGCATGGGCGTGGTCGGCGGGCTCTCGGCGCCCGGCATCGAGGTCGACCTCGCGGCCGTGCTCCACGGCGGCCAGGGCATCGTCCTGCACCGCCCGATCCCGGTACGGGGCAAGGCCGTCTCCACCTCCAAGGTGGCCGCCGTCTACGACAAGGGCAAGGCCGCCGTCCTGGTACTGCGCACCGAGGCCGCCGACGCGGAGGGGCCGCTGTGGACCAGCGACGCCCAGATCTTCGTACGCGGCGAGGGCGGCTTCGGCGGCGAGCGCGGCCCCTCCGCCCGCACCGAGCAGCCCGACCGCGCCCCCGACCACACCGTCGAGCGGAAGGTGCGCGAGGAGCAGGCGCTGCTCTACCGGCTCTCCGGCGACTGGAACCCGCTCCACGCCGACCCCGACTTCGCCGCGCTCGCCGGATTCGACCGGCCGATCCTGCACGGGCTCTGCACGTACGGCATGACGCTCAAGGCGGTCGTCGACACCCTGCTCGGCGGCGAGGTGGCCCGCGTCCGCTCGTACACCACCCGCTTCACCGGGGTCGTCTTCCCCGGCGAGACCCTGCGCATCCGGATGTGGGCCGGTCAGGGCCGCGTCCAGGTGTCGGTGACGGCCGCCGAGCGGGACGACGCGCCGGTGCTCTCCGACACGCTCGTCGAACACGTCTGAACCGCCTCAACACCGCCTCATCCAAGGCTCATCAGAAGGCTCATCAGAGGGGAGCCGCACCATGCGCGCAGCCGTACTGCACGAGATCGGCCAGGACAAGCTCGATGTGCTCGACGACGTCGAGGCGGTGGGTTTCGGACCTGGGAAGGTGAGGATCCGGATCCGGGCGACCGGGCTCTGCCACTCCGACATCTCCGCGATGAACGGGGTGCTCCCGCAGCCCGCCCCCTTCATCCCCGGCCACGAGGGCGCGGGCGAGATCCTCGACGTCGGCGACGGGGTCACCTCGCTCGCCCCGGGCGACCGCGTGCTGGTGTGCTGGCTGCCCGCCTGCGGTGTCTGCCCGTCCTGCAAGCGCGGCCAGACCCATCTCTGTCTCGCCGGGTTCATGAACGCGGGCACCCCCAACTTCAAGCGCCCCGGCGGCGACCTCTTCGGCTTCGCGGGCACCGGCACCTTCGCGGAGGAGGTCGTGGTCGCCGCCGGGTGCGCGGTCCCGATCCCCGACGACGTGCCGTACGAGATCGCCGCGCTCATCGGGTGCGGGGTGACCACCGGGCTCGGCGCGGCCATCAACACCGCGAAGGTGGAGGCCGGTTCGTCGGTCGCGGTCATCGGCTGCGGCGGGGTCGGCGTCTCCGCCATCCAGGGCGCCAGGGTGCAGGGCGCGGCGCAGATCGTCGCCGTGGACCCGGTGGCCTCCCGGCGCGAGGCCGCGCTCACCTTCGGCGCGACCGAGGCAGTCTCGCCCAGCGAACTCGACGACGCCAGGCAGCGGATCACCGGCGGCGAGGGCTTCGACTACGTCTTCGAGGTCGTCGGCAAGTCCGCCACCACCCGCACCGCCTACGGGGCGACCCGGCGCGGCGGCACCCTGTGCGTGGTCGGCGCGGGCGCCATGGACGACTTCTTCCAGGTCAACATGTTCGAGCTGTTCTTCGACGAGAAGCGCATCCTGCCCTCCCTGTACGGCGGCGGCGATGTGCTGCGGTCCTACGAGCGGGCCGTCGCGCTGTGGCGGGCGGGCCGGATCGACCTGGAGGGCCTGATCACCCACCGGGTGCCGCTCGCCGCGGTCAACGACGCGCTCGACCAGATGCGCACGGGCGAGGCCCTGCGTACGAGCATCTCCCTGTGAACCCGAGAGGAGCCGACCGGCATGGCAGCACTGCCCCTTGAAGGCCTGTCCGCGATCGTCACCGGCGCCGGGCGGGGCCTGGGCCGGGCCGAGGCGCTCGAACTCGCCCGGCTCGGCGCGTCCGTCGTCGTCAACGACTTCGGGCAGCCGGGCCGGGACGGCTCCGGCGAGGCCTCGGCCGGGCCCGCCGAGGAGGTCGCCGCCGAGATCCGCGCGGCGGGCGGCACGGCGGTCGCCCACACCGGCGACGTGGCCGACCACCAGCAGGCCCGCGAGCTGGTCGGACTGGCGGTCGCCACGTACGGGAAGCTCGACGTCCTGGTCAACAACGCGGGCATCCTGCGGGACCGGATGATCTTCTCGATGACCGAGGCCGAGTGGGACGCGGTGATCCACGTCCACCTCAAGGGCCACTTCAACACCACGCACTTCGCCGCCGCGCACTGGCGTGAGCGGTCCAAGGCGGCGGGCGGCCCGGTCTACGGCCGGATCGTCAACACCTCCTCGGAGGCGTTCCTCGCCGGGTCGGCCGGACAGCCCAACTACGCGGCCGCCAAGGGCGGGATCGTGGGCCTGACCACCTCCACGGCCCTCGCGCTCGCCAAGTACGGGGTCACGGCCAACGCCATCTGCCCGCGTGCCCGCACCCGGATGACCGAGGACGTCTTCGCGGCCATCTCAGCGAATCCAGGCAGCGAGGAGCCGGGGGAGGGGCAGCTCGACCCGCTGGCGCCCGAGCATGTGGCGCCGCTCGTCGGCTATCTGGCGTCCCCGGCGGCCGGCCGGGTCAACGGCCAGCTGATGGTGGTGCACGGCGGGATGGTCGCGATCGTGGAGCGCCCCAGGGTGGCCGCCAAGTTCGACGCGGCCAAGGAGACGTTTGGGTTTGAGGAGTTGGATGGGCTGCTCGGGCCGTACTTCGCTTCCCGGCCCGCCGGGGAGACGTTCGGCGCCGCCGAAGTGCTGGGGTTGAAGCGGGGCTGACTCGTTTGTCTGCCGGGTGCGGGCCGTCTTGGACTGGTCGCTCCCCCAAGTTCTCGGCTTCGCTCGAACAGGCTCGAACAGGGGGACCCCCATCGTGGCGGAGCCGCAGATGTCACAGCCACGCGCCCCTAAGTGGCCGGGGGGGGGGGGGGGCGGCGCGCCCTGCCCCTATACCCGGCCGCATCCTTCTCTT
>NZ_JBVIHM010000047.1:0-13667 GCF_055570295.1 Streptomyces sp. NPDC031265 | reverse complement strand
TGGGGGCCCCTCGGTGGGGACAAAACACCACTCCCCCCCCCCCCCCCCCCCCGTTTCCCCGCCCCCCCCCCCCCCCCCCCCCCCCCCCCCCGGCCACCTGATCAGCTTGCCCCTGCGTCCATCCTGCGATGGCGACCGTGGGCCTCGTGGGTCGGCTCCTCGGTCGCCGCCGCGCCGCCCCGGTGCCGGCCGTGGCCGTCGGGGTCCGTCGTGGCTTCGGCGGACATGGCGGTCAGTGTCTCGGACATGTGGTGCAGTCACCCCGTTGTGTTTCGTCCGTTGCGTTCGCCGTGGATCTTAACCAGACGCCCACGGCCTACTGACGGCCGGTCAGCGGTGCCTGCGCGAGCGGTACGGGCCGGGGGGCCTGCGGTTTCAGCGGTACGGGGGCGGGCCGCGGCACGTCCGCCGGGGCCGGGACCGCAGCCACCGAGCAGGGCGCCGCGGGCGTCGCGCAGGGCAGCCGCAGCACTCCGTACCGGGTCCACAGACCTGAGCCCGCCAGCCACCCCTCGGGCGCGGCCAGCTGGTGCAGCCGGCGGCCCGCCGGGCGCCACACCCCGAGCCAGGTGCCCGCCGCCGCGTCGATCCGCAGCGCCACCGCGCAGCTCTCCGGCATCAGCGCCTGCCGGGGCTGTACGGCGAACGGGGTGACCGCCGCGTCCGCGAGCCGCAGGCACTCGGGGAAGCGGACCGGCAGGGTGGAGCCGAGCACACCCCAGCCGAGCCGGTCGTGGCCGGGCGCGTCGGAGCGCAGCAGCAGCAGACCGGTGTCCGGGTCCGCGAGCAGCAGCCGGTCCTGGCTCTCCTCGGTGATCTGGAGGAGCGGGGTCACCTCGCCGCCGCGCTCCAGGTCCACCGCGACCGCCTTGGTCCGCCCGTCCAGCTCCCGGTCCACGGCGAGCATCCGGCCCGTCCGGTCCAGCCAGACGCCGCCCGAGCAGTGGCCCTTGAGGGTGGCGACCGGCTCCGGGCCGAAGGCGCCGCCCGCCACCAGCCAGATCGTGCTGTCCTGCGGCCCGGCCGCCAGCGCGTACGCACAGCTGCCGTTCGGGGACGGCGGCAGCAGGGTCATCCGCCGCCCGGGCGTGCCGTGGTGGGCGACCGTGCCCAGGGCGAGCTCGCCGGTGCCGGGGCCGGTCGGGTAGAGCAGGGCGAAGGCGTCCCGGTCCGCGACCCGGCGGTGGATCAGCACCCGCCCGTCCGCCATCGGCAGCACCGAGGCGTCCGGCTCCTCCGGCTGGTTGCCGGGCAGCGGCACCGCGTACGGCTCGGGTCCGTCGAGCGTCCACCGCTCGGGGAACCAGCGGTCGCCCCCGCCCTCTCCCCTCACCAGGCGGGCCGCGTAGGCGCCGTCCGCGGTGATCGTGAACTCCGTCTGCTGGGCCGCGCCGTTCCCGGCAGCGGTCTCGATGGCCAAGGCCGTCATGAGATGGCTCACCTCCGGCCCATGAAGGTAGTTTTCGCACTTCCTGCCGAACAACACGAGACCACCCGCTTCACACCAAAGGGTGGCTATCGGGCGATTCCCCTGTGAGCGGGGCGACGGATGTGCAGTGCGGTGCAAGTAAGGCAAGGCGTACCTGAGCAGCCGCCCGGGGCGGGCGGGGCCGAAGCCATGGTGGGCGGGGCGCCCCGCGCGGGTAACCTGTGTCCGTGCCCCGTCTGTCTGAAGTCATCGCCGCGCTCGACGCCCTCTGGCCGCCCGAGCGGGCCGAGGGATGGGACGCGGTCGGCACCGTCTGCGGCGAGCCCGACGCGGAGGTCCGGCGCGTGCTGTTCGCCGTCGACCCCGTACAGGAGATCGCGGACGAGGCCGTGGAGCTCGGCGCCGATCTGATCGTCACCCACCACCCGCTCTATCTGCGCGGTACGACGACGGTCGCGGCCGGCCACTTCAAGGGCCGGGTCGTGCACACCCTGATCAAGCACGACATCGCGCTGCACGTCGCCCACACCAACGCCGACACCGCCGACCCCGGCGTCTCCGACGCCCTCGCGGGCGCCCTGGACCTCCGGGTCGTCCGGCCGCTCGTGCCCGATGCCACCGACCCCTCGGGCCGCCGCGGCCTCGGCCGGATCTGCGAGCTGGACCACCCGGTGACGCTGGGCGAGTTCGCCGCCCGCGCCGCCGCCCGGCTGCCCGCCGCCGCGCAGGGGATCCGGGTCGCGGGCGACACCGGGGCGCTGGTGAAGACCGTCGCGGTCAGCGGCGGCTCGGGCGACGGCCTCTTCGACGCCGTACGGGCGTCGGGAGCCGACGCCTTCCTCACCGCGGACCTGCGCCACCACCCGGTGTCGGAGGCCACCCACCATGCACCGCTGGGCCTGATCGACGCCGCCCACTGGGCCACCGAGTGGCCCTGGTGCGAGCAGGCCGCCGCACAGCTCGACGAGATTTCCGACCGTCACGGCTGGGACCTGCGGGTCCACGTCTCGAAGACGGTCACCGACCCCTGGTCATCCCACCACTCTTCTGGAGCCCCCAACTGAACGCCGCGCCCGCCGACCAGATCCGCCTCCTCGACGTACAGGCCCTCGACGTACGCCTGTCGCAGCTCGCCCACAAGCGGAACTCGCTGCCCGAGCACGCCGAGATCGAGTCGCTGAACAAGGACCTCGCCCAGCTCCGCGACCTGCTGGTCGCCGCGCAGACCGAGGAGAGCGACACCGCCCGCGAGCAGACCAAGGCCGAGCAGGACGTCGACCAGGTCCGCCAGCGCGCCGCCCGCGACCAGCAGCGCCTGGACTCGGGCGCCGTCTCGTCCCCCAAGGACCTGGAGTCCCTCCAGCGCGAGATCGTCTCGCTCGCCAAGCGCCAGGGTGACCTGGAGGACGTCGTCCTGGAGGTCATGGAGCGCCGTGAGTCCGCCCAGGAGCGGGCGGCCGAGCTGACCGAGCGCGTCTCCTCCGTGCAGTCGAAGACCGACGACGCGACCGCCCGCCGCGACGCCGCGACCCAGCAGCTCGACGCCGAGGCCGCCGACGTGGCCAAGGAGCGCGAGGTGGTCGCGGGCGTGATCCCGGCCGACCTGCTGAAGCTCTACGACAAGCTCCGCCTGCAGCAGGGCGGCGTCGGCGCGGCCCGCCTCTACCAGCGCAAGTGCGAGGGCTGCCGCCTGGAGCTCAACATCACCGAGGTCAACGACGTCAAGGCGGCGTCCCCGGACACCGTGCTGCGGTGCGAGAACTGCCACCGCATCCTGGTCCGTACGTCGGAGTCGGGCCTGTAGTGCGGCAGTTCGTTGTCGAGGCCGACGGCGGCTCCCGGGGCAACCCGGGCCCGGCCGGTTACGGCGCGGTGGTCCTCGACCCGGTGACGGGCGAGACACTGGCCGAGGCGGCGGAGTACATCGGCGTCGCGACCAACAACGTCGCCGAGTACAAGGGCCTGATCGCCGGACTGAAGGCCGCGAAGGCCCTGGACCCGGCGGCGAAGGTCCGGGTCCGGATGGACTCCAAGCTGGTCGTCGAGCAGATGTCGGGCCGCTGGAAGATCAAGCACCCCGATATGAAGCCGCTCGCGGCCGAGGCCGGGCGGATCCTGCCGCCCGCGCAGATCACGTACGAGTGGATCCCGCGCGAGAAGAACAAGCACGCGGACCGGCTCGCCAACGAGGCGATGGACGCGGGCAAGCGCGGCAAGCAGTGGGAGCCGTCGGCGTCCATGGCGGCGCTGAACGCGGGTTCCGGCTCCGCCGACGCGGGTGCGGCGCGGGTCGTCGGGGACGCGGCGGCGGGTGCGGCGCGGGCCCGGGCGGCGCTGGGGACGTCTTCCGTGACGGCTCCGGCTGCCGCCGCGGCCACCGTTCCGGCTCCGGCCCGGGTGGCCACCGCCGGGGCCCCGGCGGCCGGGTGGAGCGCGCCCGACCTGGGTACGCCCACGACCTTCGTCCTGCTGCGGCACGGCGAGACCGCGCTGACCCCCGAGAAGCGGTTCTCCGGCAGCGGCGGCTCCGACCCGGAGCTGTCGGCGGCGGGCCGTCGCCAGGCCGAGCAGGTGGCCGCCGCGCTGGCGGCCCGGGGCACGATCCAGGCGGTCGTCTCGTCCCCGCTGCGGCGCTGCCGTGAGACGGCGGCGGAGGTCGCGGCGCGCCTCGGTCTGGACGTACGAGTCGAGGAAGGCCTGCGCGAGACGGACTTCGGCGCGTGGGAGGGCCTGACCTTCGCGGAGGTGCGCGAGCGGTACGGCGCCGATCTCGACGCGTGGCTCGCCTCGCCCAAGGCGGCGCCGACGGGCGGCGGCGAGAGCTTCGCGACGGTGTCGCGGCGCGTCTCGGCGACCCGGGACCGGCTGCTCACGGCGTACGAGGGCCGCACGGTCCTGCTGGTCACGCATGTGACCCCGGTCAAGACGCTGGTCCGGCTCGCCCTGGGCGCCCCGCCGGAGTCGCTGTTCCGGATGGAGCTGTCGGCGGCGTCGGTGTCGGCGGTGGCGTACTACGGCGACGGCAACGCGTCGGTGCGGCTGCTCAATGAGACGTCGCATCTGCGCTGAGTCGCGTGGTTGCCCGCGCCCATCAGGGGCGCGGGCATGCGGCACTGTGCGGCTGCGCCGCGCGGGCGCGACCAGCCACAGACGGCCCGCAGCCGAACGACTGCACTTGACCTCGCACCCTTAGCGGAGCGCCGCCGCCTCCCGGGCCAGCGACTCCACCCGCCCCCAGTCCCGCGCGGCGAGTGCGTCCGGGGGCAGCATCCACGTACCTCCGACGCAGCCCACGTTCGGCAGCGCCAGATACTCCGGCGCCGAGGCGAGCGAGATGCCGCCGGTGGCGCAGAAGCGAGCGCCGGGAAGCGGCCCGGCGAGGGATTTCAGATAGGCGGTACCGCCCGCCGCTTCCGCCGGGAAGAACTTCATCTCGCTGACCCCGCGTTCCAGGAGCGCCACCACCTCGGACGCGGTCGCGACCCCGGGCAGGAACGGGACCCCGGACGCGGTCATCGCCTTGAGGAGGCCGCCGGTCCAGCCGGGGCTGACCAGGAAGCGCGCCCCGGCCGCCACGGAGTCGGCGACCCCGGCGGCCGACACCACGGTCCCGGCCCCGACCACGGCCTGCGGCACGCCGTCCGCGATCGCCCTGATCGCGTCGAGCGCGGCGGGCGTACGCAGGGTCACCTCGATCGCCGGCAGCCCGCCCGCCACGAGGGCCCGCGCGAGCGGCACGGCGTCGGCCACGTCGTCGAGGACGACCACGGGGACGACGGGGGCGAGGTCCAGGACGGAGGTCATGGGGGCATCCTGCCGGGCGGATGCGGGGCCTGCAACGACTGTTGCGGAAGGTGCAACGGGGCGTCAAAAGGGCGTGGCGGTCAGTGGATCTGCTCCACGACCACGTCCAGCGCCCACGCCTTGCCCGGCTTGGCGGGGGCGGCGCACTCCACGGCGTAGCCGAGGTCGCGCAGGGCCTCCACGAGCCGCGCCGGGTCGGCGGGGGCGGCCCCCGCCAGCAGCAGGTCCCGCACCAGGCGGCCCTTGGTGGCCTTGTTGAAGTGGCTGACCACCGAACGCTTCTCGACGCCGTCGACGATCCGGGAGTGCAGTACGCGTACGGTCGCGGTCCGCCCGGCCACCTCGCCCTTGGGCTTCCAGGCGGCGGCGTACGCGGAGGAGCGCAGGTCGAGGACGAGGCCGGTCCCGGCGGCCTCGGTCATGACCGGGTCCATGACGCCGCGCCAGTACGCCCCGAGCGCGCCCGGTCCCGGCAGCTTCACGCCCATCGAGCAGCGGTACGACGGGATGCGGTCGGTGATGCGGACGGCGCCCCAGAGGCCGGAGAAGACCAGCAGCGACTTGGCGGCGCGGCGCTTGGCGGCGGGGTCGAGGGTGGCGAGGCCGAGGGCGTCGTAGAGGACACCGGTGTAGATCTCGCCGGCGGGGCGGGTGCCGGCGGTGCGGAGCTCGGCGTTCTTGGCTACTTCGCCGCGCAGGCCCTCGCTGAGGCCGAGCACGTCGCGGGCCTTGTCCTCGTCCCCGAGGCACAGCTCGACCAGCTCGTCGAGGACGGCGGCGCGGGCCGTTCTGAGCCCCGGCAGGGACAGCGCCTCCTCCTTGAGGGGCGTCCCGCGCCCCCCGCCGGCCTTTCCTTCGGAGGGCGGGAGCAGCACGAGCACGGGGTCTCCTCGGGGGTGGTACGGGACGGGGGCGCGGCCCCGCAGCCAGATTAAGCCCCCACCCCGCCCCTTCCCTAAACCCTCCGGGGGATGGGGAGGGGGCGGAGATGGGTTCCCGGGGGTCCGCCCCGGCGCCCCTGGTGGGGCTGCACTCCGGCGCCCTGGGTGGGGCTGCACTCCGGCGCCCTGGGTGGGGGCTGCACTCCGGCGCCCCTGGCGGGGCCTGCGGCCCACCTCGCTTTCGCCTGCGGGGCGTCTGTGGCTGGTCGCGCAGTTCCCCGCGCCCCTGAGGGGCGGGGCAGCTGCACTCCGGCGCCCGGGTGGGGCTGCACTCCGGCGCCCCTGGCGGGGCCTGCGGCCCACCTCGCATTCGCCTGCGGGGCGTCTGTGGCCGGTCGCGCAGTTCCCTGCGCCCCTGAGGGGCGGGGAACCGCGGCTCCTGCCCCCGGCTCCTCAAACGCCGGAGGGGTTGAATGTGGCCGCGCCCCGTTCTGCCTTCAGGGGCGCGGGGAACTGCGCGCCCAGCCACACACAGCCCGCAGACGAACACCGGGCCGAAAAGGGGCGCGGGGAACTGCGCGACCAGCCCCCGCCCGCCCGCAGATGAAGGGGCGTCCGGGGCGAAGCCCCGGAAACGGTCATCGGCCCGCCGGCGACGAACCCGGCCGCCCGCCCGAGGGCTTTCGGGAAGGGGCGGGGTGGGGGGGCAGGCCCGCCGCAGGCGGAGCAGCCCAGCCGGGCAACCGGGCCCGGGGCCCAGCCCCGAAAAGGGGCCGAGCCCGGGCGCGCGGCCTACGCTCGGGGCATGCCTCGCCGCCACCTCCGTATGACCGGCGCAGCCGACCCGCTGAGGGCCGCCCTGCGCGACCTCCGCACCACCCTCGACGTCCCCGAGCGCTTCCCCCCGGACGTCCTCGCCGAGGCGGACAGGGCCGCGGGCACCCCCCGGCTGCCCGCCCGCGACGCCACGGACCTCCCCTTCTTCACCATCGATCCACCCGCGTCCATGGACTTGGACCAGGCCATGCACCTGGCCAAGCGCGGCAGCGGGTACCGCGTGCACTACGCCATCGCCGACGTCGCCGCCTACGTCGTCCCCGGCAGCCCCGTGGACACCGAGGCCCACCGCCGCGTGAACACCCTCTACTTCCCCGACGAGCGCATCCCGCTCCACCCGCCCGTACTCAGCGAGGACGCCGCCAGCCTGCTCCCGGGCCGCATCCGCCCCGCCGTCCTGTGGACCATCGACCTGGACGCCGACGGGGCCACCACCGCCACCCACGTCGAGCGCGCCCTCGTCCGCAGCCGCGCCAAGCTCGACTACGACGGGGCGCAGCGGCAGATCGACGCCGGTACCGCCGAGCCGCCCCTCGCCCTCCTCCAGGACATCGGGCGGCTGCGCGAACAGCAGGAGGTCGCGCGCGGGGGCATCTCCCTCAACGTTCCCGAGCAGGAGGTCGTCGAGCGGGACGGCCGGTACGGGCTTGAGTACCGCGCCCCCCTCCCCGCCGACGGCTGGAACGCCCAGATCTCTCTGCTCACCGGCATCGCCGCCGCCGACCTGATGCTGGCGTACGGCACCGGCGTCCTGCGCACCCTCCCCAGCGCCCCCGACGGCGCCGTCGCCCGGCTGCGCCTCTGCGCCCAGGCGCTGGGCATCGACTGGCCGCACCACGTCCCGTACGCCCAGGTCATCCGCTCCCTCGACCCGCGCGACCCGCGCCACGCAGCGTTCCTCCAGGAGTGCACGACGCTGCTGCGCGGCGCCGGGTACACCGTGTTCACCGGCGGGAACGTCCCGCACCCCGCGGTGCACGCCGCCGTCGCCGACGAGTACACCCACTGCACGGCCCCCCTGCGCCGCCTCGTCGACCGTTACACCAGTGAGCTCTGCCTCGCGGCGGTCGCCACCGCCGACATCCCCGACTGGGTGCTCGCCGGGCTCGACGCCCTCCCCATGGAGATGGCCGAGGGCACCCGCAGGGCCAACACGGTCGAGCGCGAGTGCGTCGACCTGGTGGAGGCGGCGCTCCTCAAAGACCGCGTCGGCGATGTCTTCGACGCGATGGTCGTCGACGTCAAGGACGACGAACCGGCCGTCGGCACCGTCCACTTGACCGACCCGGCCGTGGTGGCCCCCGTCAAGGGCGCCACCCCCCTCCCCCTGGGCGAACGCCTCCGGGTCCGCCTCACCCAGGCCGACCCGGGCACGGCGAAAGTGGAGTTCGCCCCTGCCTGACGGCGTCGGCGGCAGGCCCACCCTCCCGGCAGGTAGCATGGTCGGCACGGCAGACGAGCCGGGCGGACGGCCGCGTGGGGATCCTCGGATCCTCCCGAGGAACGTCCGGGCTCCACAGGGCAGGGTGGTGGGTAACGCCCACCCGGGGTAACCCGCGGGACAGTGCCACAGAGAACAGACCGCCCAGCGCTCAGGCGCTGGGTAAGGGTGAAACGGTGGTGTAAGAGACCACCAGCGCCTGGGGTGACTCAGGCGGCTAGGTAAACCCCACCCGGAGCAAGGTCAAGAGGGAGCACTCCGGTGCTCCTGCGCGGACGTTCGAGGGCTGCCCGCCCGAGTCCGCGGGTAGACCGCACGAGGCCGATGGCAACACCGGTCCTAGATGGATGGCCGTCTCCCCGGCCGCCGCGAGGCGACCGGGCGACAGAACCCGGCGTACAGCCCGACTCGTCTGCCGTTTCACACCTCCCCCTCCCGCGCCGCGACCGGTGGCGGGAGTGGTGGCGATGGGGTGAGCTGGGAGGCGGGCCCGCCCCGTGATGGGCGAGCCCGGTCCCGGACCCCGCACCCGCAGGAGCCCCCATGAGCGTCCCCGTCGACCAGCTCAGCGACCCGACCGTCCGGGCCTTCGTCACCGCGCTCAACGCGAACGACCGCGCCGCCTTCCAGGCGCTGCTCACCCCGGACGCGACCATGTCCGACGACGGGACCGACCGGGACCCGGCCGAGTGGACCGAACGTGAGGTCTTCTCCTCGGGTGGGCACATGGACGTCGAGAAGGAAAGTGACGGCGGGCTCTCGCTGATCGCGAACTACCGCAACGACACCTGGGGCGAGATGCGCACCGCCTGGCGCTTCGACGTCCAAGGCGGCAAGGTCAGCCGGTTCGAGACCGGGCAGGCCTAAAGGCCGCCCTCGTCACTCGGGGATACGGGTGCCCGCGCCGCCCACCCGTACGCGCGCGTCGCCCGCCCGCAGTGTCACCGTCAGGACTCCGGGGCGGCCCATGTCCTCGCCCTGGTGGAGCGTGAGGACCGACTCCTCGGGGACCAGGCCGAGTTCGCGTACGTACGCGCCGAAGGCCACCGCGGCCGCGCCCGTCGCCGGGTCCTCGACGACCCCGCCGATCGGGAACGGGTCGCGGACGTGGAAGACCGTGTCCGACGCGCGCCAGGCCAGCTGAACCGTCGTCAGGTCGAGTCGTCGCATCAGCGTGGCGAGCCGGTCGAAGTCGTAGTCGAGGTCCGCCAGGCGCTCGCGGGTGGCGGCGCCCAGGACCAGGTGGCGGTTTCCCGCGTACGCGATGCGCGGCGGCAGGGCCGGGTCGAGGTCGGCGGCGGGCCAGTCGAGCGCGGCCAGGGCCTCGGCGAGGTCGTCGGGCGCGATGTCCTCGCTGTGCGGCTCGACGCTGGTGAGCGTGGCCCGCAGGGCGCCGCCGTCCTCGGTGACGGTCACCGGGACGGTGCCGACGGGGGTCGCGAAGACCAGATCGCCCACGCCGATCCGCTCGCCGAGCGCCACGGCCGTCGCCACGGTCGCGTGACCGCAGAACGGGACCTCGGCCTGGGGGCTGAAGTACCGGATCGTGAACGCGCGCCCCTCCTCGCCGAGGCCCTCCGGGGGAGCGGTCAGGAACGCGGTCTCGCTGTACCCGAGCTCTGCGGCGATCGCGAGCATGGCGGCGTCGTCGAGCCCGGACGCGTCCAGGACGACCCCGGCGGGGTTGCCGCCGGCGGGGTCGGAGGAGAAGGCGGTGTAGCGCAGTACGTTGGTCATGTCGCGGTCAACTCCGGGTGGGGTGTGATCATTCCCGGGGTCAGGGCGGGGTTGCGCAGCCCGGCGGCACGCATGCCCACAGCGGCGAGGGGGGCGTGCCCCTCAGCCCCGCCCGATGTACGGCATCGTCGTCGCCATCACCGTCGCGAACTGCACGTTCGCCTCCAGCGGCAGTTCCGCCATGTGCAGCACCGTGCGGGCCACGTCCGCCGCGTCCATCACCGGCTCCACCGCCAGCTCCCCGTTGGCCTGCGGCACGCCCGTGCTCATCCGGGCCGTCATGTCCGTGGCCGCGTTGCCGATGTCGATCTGGCCCACGGCGATCCGGTACGGGCGGCCGTCCAGGGAGAGCGCCTTGGTCAGGCCGGTCATCGCGTGCTTGGTCGCCGTGTAGGCGACCGAGTGCGGCCGCGGCACGTGCGCCGAGATCGAGCCGTTGTTGATGATCCGGCCGCCCTGCGGGGCCTGCTCCTTCATCTGCCGGAACGCCGCCTGCGCGCACAGGAACGCCCCGTTGAGGTTGGTGTCGACGACATGGCGCCACGCCTCGTACGCCAGGTCCTCCACCGCGACCCCGCCCGGCCCGAACGTGCCCGCGTTGTTGAAGAGCAGGTCGAGCCGCCCGAACCGGTCCCGTACCGCCTCGAAGAGCGCCGCCACCTCGTCCGGTGACGTCACATCCGTACGGATCGGGAGGGCATCGGCTTCGGGGCCCGCCAGGGCTGCGGTCTCCGCCAGGGTTTCCGGCCGGCGGCCCGCCAGGGCCACCGACCAGCCCGCCGCGGCCAGGGTGAGCGCCACGGAGCGGCCGATGCCGGAACCGGCGCCGGTGACGACGGCGGTCTTGCGCGCTGCGGATGCGTTCATGGCCCGGAGCGTACGGGAGCCGCCCGCGCCCCGGCCGGAGCCGTCCGGGATGTGGGCCCGGCCCCGACCCGGTGCCGACCCGGTCCCGAGCACCCCCGCCGGGCTGAGAGCATAGATGCTTGAAACTACAACGGTCGGTACGGCCGGAAGCGGGAGACACCATGGCGGAGACCAGCCGGACCGCACCGGCCCCGATACCGGCCGCTGCCCCCGTCGCCGCCCGCCGCGCCGGTCTGCTGGTCACGCTGGTCCTCGGCGGGCTCACCGCGCTCCCGCCGCTCTCCATGGACATGTACCTGCCCGCGCTGCCCGAGGTCACCGGCGCGCTCCACGCGCCCGCCGCCACCGTGCAGCTCACGCTCACCGCGTGCCTGGCGGGCATGGCGCTCGGCCAGCTGGTCGTCGGGCCGATGAGCGACAAGTGGGGCCGCCGCAGGCCGCTGCTGGTCGGCATGGTCGTGTACGTGATCGCCACCGCCGTCTGCGCCTTCGCGCCCGACGCCGGACTGCTCATCGCCTTCCGGCTGCTCCAGGGCCTGGCGGGCGCGGCGGGCATAGTGATCGCCCGGGCGGTGGTGCGCGATCTGTACGACGGCGTCGAGATGGCCCGGTTCTTCTCCACCCTGATGCTGATCTCCGGCGCCGCCCCCGTAGTGGCGCCGCTGATCGGCGGGCAGGTGCTGCGGCTGACCGACTGGCGCGGGGTGTTCGTGGTGCTCACCGCCGTCGGGCTGCTGCTCACCCTCTTCGTGTGGCGGTGCCTGGGCGAGACGCTGCCGCCCGAGCGACGGCACGAGGGCGGGGTCGGCGAGGCCCTGCGCACCATGGGCTCGCTGCTCAAGGACCGGGTCTTCACCGGGTACGTGCTGGCCGGAGGGCTCGCCTTCGCCGCGCTCTTCTCGTACATCTCGGCCTCCCCGTTCGTGATCCAGGAGATCTACGGGGCCTCGCCGCAGACCTTCTCGCTGCTGTTCGGGCTCAACTCGGTCGGCCTGGTCGCCGCCGGGCAGATCAACGGGAAGCTGCTGGTGGGCCGGGTCAGCCTCGACAAGGTGCTCGTCTGCGCCCTGTCCGTCGTCGTCCTGGCGGCGGCGGCGCTGCTCGTGATGGTGTCGGGGGTGTTCGGCGACCCCGGCCTCGCGCCGGTCGCGGCCGGGCTGTTCGTGCTGATGTCCGCGATGGGCATGGCCACGCCCAACACCACGGCCCAGGCCCTGATGCGCACCCCGCACGCGGCGGGCTCCGCGTCCGCGCTGCTCGGTACGTCGTCGTTCCTGATCGGGGCGGTGGCCTCTCCGCTGGTGGGGATAGCGGGGGAGGGGACGGCCGTTCCGATGGCGGTGGTGCAGCTGGTGTCGGGCGTCGCCGCGCTGCTGTGCTTCCTGGTGCTGTGCCGCCCCTGGCAGCGGCAGGAAGCCGGAGTCTGAGCCGTCCCCGGGCACGGCGCCGCCGCCCCGCGTCCCGCCCGTAGAATCCCCAGGTGAACGAGAACGTCCCCGTCCCGCAGGCCCTGCGCTCCGCCCTCGCCGGGCTGCTCGACGGGCTGCCGCCGTCGCAGGCCGCGCAGGCCGTCGACCGGCTGATCGCCAACTACCGGGGAGCCACCCAGACCCACGCCCCGGTGCTGCGCGACCGCTCCGACGTGGCCGCGTACGCCGCGTACCGGATGCCCGCGACCTTCGAGGCGGTACGGTCCGCCCTCGCCGCCCTCCAGGACGCCGTCCCGGACTGGGCCCCGGCCACCCACACCGACGTCGGCGGCGGTACCGGTGCGGCGAGCTGGGCGGTCGCGGAGGCGTGGAACACCGCGACCACGGTCCTGGACTGGGCCGAGCCCGCGCTCGCGCTCGGCCGTGAACTCGCCGACGCCTCCGGCATCGAGGGCCTCGGCGCGATCCGCTGGGAGCGGGCCAGGATCGGCTCGGCGCTGAGCCTCCCGGAGACCGACCTCGTCACCGTCTCGTACGTACTGAACGAGCTCACCGCCGACGACCGCCGGGCCCTGGTGGACGCCGCCGCCCGCGCCGCGACGGGCGCCGTGGTCATCGTCGAGCCGGGCACCCCGGACGGCTACGCCCGGATCATCGAGGCCCGGGACCGGCTGATCGGGGCCGGGTTCACCGTCGCCGCTCCCTGCCCGCACAGCGCCGCCTGCCCCATCGAGCCCGGCACGGACTGGTGCCACTTCTCCGCCCGGGTCAGCCGCTCCTCCCTGCACCGGCAGGTCAAGGGCGGCTCACTGGCGTACGAGGACGAGAAGTTCAGCTACGTCGCGGCGGTGCGGGGGGCGGCCGAGCCCGCCGTGAACCGGGTCGTCCGGCGGCCGCAGATCCGCAAGGGGCAGGTGCTGCTCGACCTGTGCACGGCGGAGGAGGCGCTGCGCCGCGAGACGGTGACCAAGCGCCACGGCGCGCTGTACCGCGAGGCCCGCGACGCGGAGTGGGGCGACACGTGGCCTCCGGCCGGGTAGGCCGTTTCCGGGTGGGGGCCGGCGGGGGCTGGTCGCGCAGTTCCCCGCGCCCTTATCGGGCCGGTGTTCGTCTGCGGGGTGGGGTGGGTTGCTCGCGCAGTTCCCCGCGCCCCTGGAAGCGCCCCTGCGGGGCGCCCCCCGAGGATGCCGCGCAGATGCCCTTCAGCAGGGCGGGGAACTCCGCTACCCGACACAAACGGC
>NZ_JBVIHM010000046.1:10795-47475 GCF_055570295.1 Streptomyces sp. NPDC031265 | reverse complement strand
CAACGAAGCAGGGCGGAACACCGGGGGGGGGTCACCCACCAACCCCACCCCCCCCCCCCCCCCCCTGCTGCCGTATCGGGCTCTCCTGCCGTACCGGGCGCGGCCGGTCCCACTCAGCGCTCGGCCTACCATCCGCGTCTCAGCTGACCACCCGGGGCAGCCGCAGATTCGGCAGCCCCATCACCGCCACCACCCCGAGCTGCACCAGCAGCTCAGCGCGTTCCCTGTGTCCAGCCCGGGCGACACCGCAGCTAGCTTGATCTTTAACGTCGGGCGTCGAATGGCACGTCGAACTGGGTCACTCGGTTCGGTATCCGGCAGACGTGGAAGCGGCCTTCGGCTGAACATGTGATCCGACCAAGGAACACACACATTCAGCACGTAGGCCGTGAGAATGAGTCTGCTGCATCGCGATGCCCGGTGGAGGCATTGACGGAACTGTCATGCTTCCGGGGCGAGGTCTACTCCTGCCTGACAGCTCGTTCGGACGCTTTGTTCGAGCTGGCAGATGTGGTTCTGTGCGGTGACGGGGCGGTGAGATCACTGCCCGAGCTGTCGCTGGTGGGCGAACACCGCCGCGGCCACGGAGGGCTCTACGCCGCTCTGGCCCGTGGACGCATCGATACCGGCTGACTGCGGCGGGCACTGGCCGAAGTACCACTGCCGCGATCCGACGACGGCGGGCTGGTCCTGGCTGTCGATATCACCTGCTGGCTACGGCCCGACGCACACACCTCACCGGAACGGATCTTGTGCCATACCTACGGCCGGGGCAAAGACCAGCACATCCCGGTTCCCGGCTGGCCCTACTCGATCATCTGCGCGCTTGAACCCGGCCGCAGCTCATGGACCGCACCGCTGGACGCGACCCGTCTGGCACCCGGCGATGACACCGCCACCGTCACCGTCACCGCCCGGCGACTGCGCGACCTTCTCCGGCGGTTGATCGCCTCCGGGCAGTGGCAAGAAAACGACCCCGACATCCTCGTCGTCGCGGACGCCGGATACGACGCACCCCGCCTCGCGTTTCTCCTGAAGGATCTACCCGTGCAGGTGCTGGCTCGGATGCGCTCGGACCGCGTCCTGCGCAGGACTGTCCCACGACGCCAGCCGCACACCATGGGCCGGCCACCCCGGCACGGAGGGGAGTTCGTTTTCGGACAGCCCGACACCTGGGGCACCCCGGACGCCCAGACTGTCACCGACACCCGCCTCCACGGCATGGCCACCGCACGCTCCTGGGACCGGCTCCACCCCAGGCTCACCCACCGTTCCTCCTGGGCCGCAGCCGACGGCACCCTCCCCGTCATTGAGGGAACGGTGATCCGCCTGGACACCGACCACCTGCCCAGCGGAGCAACCCCCAAGCCGGTCTGGCTGTGGTGGTCCGGCACCGACGCCATCCCAGCAGACACCGACCGTCTCTGCAGGCCTACCTACGACGCTTCGACATCGAGCACACCTTCCGCCTGTTCAAACAGACCCTCGGCTGGACCACCCCGAAGATCCGCACCCCGCAAGCCGCCGACCGTTGGAGCTGGCTCATCCTCACCGCATACACCCGACTCCGGCTCGCCCGCCCACTCGCAGCCGACCTGCGCAAGCCCTGGGAGAAGCCCAGTTCCCCGGACCGGCTCACCCCCGCCCGCGTCCGCCGCGACTTCCGGCACATCCGCCCACAGGCCGACTGTCCGGCCCGAGCACCGAAACCCTCCCGGCCCGGTCCCGGATGGCCACCGGGCCGGAAGAACACCCGCCCCGCACCCCGCCACAACGTCCACACACCCCGCAAACCGCAGCCACCCAAGCGGCAAACGAAGAAATCAACCAAACCAAAACCCCGCCGCACAGGTTAAAGATCAAGCTAGGTGGGGGATACGCGCAAAGCGGCCAGCACTGGCAGGTGATCCGTGGCTGCTCGCAGGTCTCGTTCCGAGACCCCGGGGAGCCCCATCGGTACTCCGCACCCCAGCACCTGGACCCCCTGTGTGGCGAAGACGGCGTCGATGCGCTGCAGCGGGTCGCCGAGCCGGGTGGTGTGCTCCCGTCCCCACGGTTTCGTCGCCCAGCCGTCCTGCAGAGCGCCCGCGAGCAGGCCGAAGGTATAGCCGTCGGGCCGGTCGTTGAGGTCGCCCGCGGCAACCGCGTGCGGCACGTCCATGGCGGACAGCCGCTCAAGAAGCAGTTGTCCCTGTTCGTAGCGCTCCTGGTCGTTGATGCTCAAATGGCAGCTGAGCACGCCGAGGCGGGCTTGGCCGAAGCGCAGCACGGCGGTCGCGAAGCCACGCTGGTGCAGGCCGGGGGTGCGGGGCAGCAGGACGTCCTCGGTGCGCTCCACGTGGGCGCGGAGCGAGGTGAGGATCATGGGGCCGGAGGCGGTGGCGCCGCCCGCGACGTACACGAGCCCGGAAGACCGGGCGAGACGGGCGGCGGCCTTGCGCCAGCCAAAGAACCGCGGCGCCTCCTGAACGCAGACGACGTCGGGGCGGCAGGCCCGGATCACCCGGGCGAGGGCCGCGACGTCGTCGCGCATGGAACGGATGTTGTAACTGAGCACGCGCACGACCACGCAACCCTCAGGCTCCGTCGCCGACATCGGCAGATCCTCCACGCTTCCCCTCTCCATGCTTTCGCTTCCCGCTGGTCACCAAGCGAGTGTGCCCTGGAATTTCCTGCCAGCATGCTGAAATTTCATTGACCGCGCAGGGGGGCGAACGGCGCGCGCGGACCGGTTGGGCTGGGAGGCTTCCCCATGTTGAAGTCAAGGCGTGTCGCCCGTCACCCACGTCCTGGGACGGTCACAACGAGACGTTCACGAGAGGTGACCGGCACTCAGGGTGTTCGAGGTGCGGCAGAGGGGCTACACAAGACGCCCTGCGGCTCGGCGGGCGGCCCGATGCTGTGACGGGCAGACAGGAAGGGTGTGCTCCTGGGCGTGTGGCAAGCGCGTCACCTGCACGGGTCAGCCGTCGGCCGTACCACCGGTCAGCAGCAGCTCCGCCAAGGGCGTACGCGCGTGGTGCACCGAACGGCCCGTGCGGGTGGTGGTGAGGAGACCAGCGGCACGCAGCGCCGAGGCGTGGGCGGATGCTGTGGCGTTGCTGACGCCGATACGGCGGGCCAGGCCTGTGGTTGTAGGTGGTTCGTCCAAGGCGCGCAGTAGGGCGAGCCGGGTGCGCCCGAGGACTCCCGCGAGGGGCTCGTCCGATGGGCCAGCCCTGTCCGGGACGGGCGGCAGTCCCCGGCCTGCCGGGTAGGCGAGCGCCACCGGGCGGTCCGGAAGGTCCTGGACGAGCGGTCCGCGACGCCAGTGGAAGGTCGGGCTCAGGATCAGTCCGCGCCCGCCGAGCCGTACCTCTCGCACACCCGGGACGCCTGTCAGGGGCCATTCCCAGACTCCGTCGCGCAGCCGTGGTCCCGGCTGCCCGCGCCCACCGGCCCGTGCCCCGTCGGCGCACGGGCACTCCGCGGGCGGCACCGCGGCCGCGCAGGCACTCTACGAGGACCGGCGGATCACCGCCGCCGTCAACCTGGAGGGGTACCTCGACCAGATGGACGGCGAACTGTTGCCGGTGGCCCGGCAGAGGACGGACCGGCCGCTGCTCCTGGCCGGCACCGACGGCTTCCGCGACGCACGGCTGGACCGGTCCTGGGCAGCCCTCCTCACCCATGCGGGCCCCGTCGCCCGGCGGCAGCTCGACGACACCGCGCACTGGGTCTTCACCGATTACGCGGCTCTCGTCCCCCAGCTCCACAAGGCCGGCCTGATGACCGCCGCCGGACGCGCCGCCATGGTCGGCCGGGGAGACCCGCGCGTCACCGTGCCCGCCGTTCGCGACCTCGTACGGTCGTTCTTCGCCCGGCATCTGCCGATGTGAGGCCTCCCTTCCGGTGAGGGTTCTTCGTCCGCCGTGGTGATGCACACCGGAGGGTGCGCTCGGACGCCTTCACGCAGGACGTGTGTACCCGGACACGCGGCTGGGCCGTGGGCGGATGGTTCATCCCCTCGGAAACCTGTGGATCCCCTTCACGATCGCCCGCGAGGTATGGACCGCCAGCGCGCAGACCGCACCTGACGGCTCGTGGCGCGAGGTCTCGGAGCGGCCCATCACGACGTGGTGGTGGAACGTGGGTCGCGGCCCTGCTGATGTACCGCTTCGGCACCACCATGCAAGACCACGCCGACACCCCGGACACCCTCCAGCGCGCCACCGACGTCATCCTGGTCGCCGACGTGCTCAACCTGGCGGCCGCGGTCCTCGCCATCGCCTTCGTGCGGAAGCTGACCAACATGTAGCACACCAAGGCGACCTTGGGGCCCATCGCCGCCGTCTGACCACTGGTCGTCCCGCACCCCTCGGCCAGAGCGCCGGCCGCGTGTCCCCGGCGGCGCCCGAAACCGCGGGGAGTCCGGGGCGGAGCCGTTGATCTGTGGACGCGGCCGTACCGCGCCCGACCCGCCTGCGACGTCAAAGCCTCTCAATCGAGCTTGCGCGGAATGTGCACGATGTCGCGTCGCAGGAACGGGGCGCCTGCGGGCGCCCTTTGACGAAGTCCAAGATGGTGATGTCCTCGTGCGTGCAGTCGCCATCGGCGTGGCCGCGCGGGTTCATGCAGTGGGACCGGCTGTGCTCCTCGACGGTCCACCGGTGCTGGTACGGGGCCGGTGAGCGCTGAGCGGGAACGGATACCGGGGCACCTGGTCCGCCGGGCGGTCTGGGCGCGTCCGCGGACGGTGACCAGGCGCACCACGCCGTCGTCCTCGACACCTCGGCGCCAGTCGGCTCGCATCGACCTGTATGCCGCAGGCTCACCCGTGAATCCACCCCGAACTGGTGCGGGAGGGCACGTGCGAGTTGGACGCGGCAGACATGGTCACGCAACTGCCACAACGGGGCCTCCTCGGTACTTGAGCTTCGCAACTTCGAGCTACCGAGGGGCCGCTACTTCATGCGTCGACGCCGCAGCGATTACCCGATCCACAACCCAGTTCGACTGATCAAGCCAACCGAACGATATGCGGATGGTTTCTGACGAGTGTGGACAAGGAGATCCAGGAGGTGTCCATGCTCGCCCTGCGCCTGCGCCTCCTCCAGTCCGCGCCGGTGCACGTCAACACCCTTCTCCTCCAGGACATCCTGAGCGAGGAGAAGTGGCAGAGGAGGCTCTCCGACGCCGACCGGCGGGCCCTGTCCCCGTTCTGGATGCACGTGAACCCCTACAGCCGGTTCGAGTCGGACATGCAGTCCCACCTCGACCCCGTCGCCGCGGCGGCGGCCATGGTGCCCAGCCCCCGCACCGCGCCCGAGACAAGAACTGCACAGCTGTCGGCGGACGGTGCGGCTGGGGCGGCATCCTGAAGCCCCGGACCCGGTGTCGCTCCCGGGCGGCTGGATCGTTGTCAGGCGCCGAGGGCGACATCGCCGTTCTCATCGCGTGCGCGCACACCACCTGAGCAACTGTCCACCGCAGCTGCGCTCTCGACGGAGGGCGATGACGGGCAGGAGCGAGCCCCTTCAGGCAGTGTGATCGTGTAGTCCGGTCCTTGCGCCGTGGTTTCAGGGGACATGGCGTCGCGGACTTTGGCGGTGTCCACGAATTGTTCGAAGCGGACGATGCGGCCGCCACGGACGATGAAGTGGTGGGCGACGCGTACGTCGATGCCCTTGCCGGTGGCCTTGTTGGTGTCGGTGTAGCGGGCCAGGACCGCGACGTTCTCGCCGTCGACGACGTAGGTGTCGTCATGGGCGGTCCAGTCGTCCCAGTCCTTGCCCAGCTGTTCCATGACGGCGGAGGTGACGCCGCTCGGGGTGCGGTAGGTGCCGGCCAGGGGGAAGCCCGCCATCTCGGTCCATTCCACGTCATCGGCCAGGGTGGCTCGCAGCGCTTCGAAGTCGCCGTTCGCGGAGGCGAGGTACTGACGGCGCACCACGTCGGCGGGGGCGGTGGAGGTGTGGAATTCGGTCGTCTCACTCATGGTGATGGCCTTTCTCAGGTCGGTCAGGACAGGACGCGTTCGGTGGCGGTGGGGCACAGGCGGTAGGTGGGAACTACGAACGCCAACCCTCCAACTACGTGGTCTTTCTCGGACTGGCCGCCGCCATCTGCTGCTACAAACGTTTTCGCAGCCTCACCATGGAGGACACCGTCAAGAGGTCGTCGTCCTTGGCTGTACCCGCCGCAGGGCTCGGGCGGCTTCAAGGTTTCGCCCGCTTTGCCGGTGACGGGCCGCAACGTCCTTATTTGTGGTCGCGTAGGAAGGCAGGGATCTCGTCGCGGGTCGGGGAGTTCGGCAGGGGCGCTGGTTTGTCCTGAAGGTACGCAGTGATGACGGCGGCGGCTCGGTCGTTGTTGTCGTCCAGACCGTTCCACATGTGGTGTCCGACTCCTGGCATGTACTGCGTGCGCTGGATGGCGGGGTCATCGGCAAGGATGGCGGTCGCCCATTGACGGACCTGGGAGGAGCACTCGGCGATCATCAGCATCGCGGGGGTCCGGGACTGCCTCAGTTGTGACGCGATGGAGGGCGAGTCCTTGACCGTCTGCTGGATGCGGAGGCTGGCGGCGGGGCTGAAGGAGAAGTTCTGTGCGGTGTCCTCGGCGGGGATGCGGTGCGCGTCGCGCGCGCAGTAGGCGGATGCGGTGTCGCTGCCGAGGTCCGCGGCGGTGAAGGCGTTGTCGCCTTCGGCCTGTCCGATCAGTCCGGTGTCGGGGGTGAGGAGCCCGAGTCGCATGAGGCCGAATGCCACGGCGTACCGGGGGACGTGCGTCGATCGCGGTCCGGACACGGCCGGCGCGAGTCCGCGCGCGGACGTTCGGCCCTTGTGCCCGGTGATGTGCGCGGTGGGGCCGTCCATGGGGCCGGGCTCGGCGATGATCGCCCGGTGCAAGCGTGCGGCGACGCCCGGGTCGGCCAGGGCTCGGGTGAGCACGGTCCCGCCTGAGGAGAATCCGAGGATGTCGACCTTTCCCTTGTCCAGGCGGTCGATGAAGGCTGCGAGGTCGCGGACCGACCTGGAGATCGTGTACTGGCCCATGGGGAGCAGGTCGCTTCGTCCGCCACCGGCCTGTTCGTAGGCGTAGACGTCGTAGCCCTGGCGTGCCAGGAGTTGCAGGAACCGGTGGTCGAGCACCGAGATGCCACGGACCGGTCCGCCGTTGAGGTACACGAGCGGGAGGGGGTGCCGGGTGCCGGGGTTCGCGGGCGGGTAGTGATACACCGCTACCCGGCTGCCTGTGGCCAGGCTCCAGTGCTGCGTGGTCACGAAGGGCAGGGCGGGCGGGTATCGCCGGGCTGTCGGCACGGTCGGGATGCAGACTGACGCCGTCAATGCTGCCGCGACAACCACCGGCAGGAACGGCACGAGCCGCGCCGGCCAAGTGCGGTGCCGACCCCGCCACATGGCGAGGGCAGTCCCGACTCCAAGGGTCGTCAACCATGCGGCGAGCCCCGAGCCTGCCCCGTCTGTGCCGGCGATCAGTGCGAGAAAGGCGACGACCAGCGTCGCGACGGCGGCCAGGGCCAGCAGTAAGCGTCCGGTGAAGCGAACGAGACGTATGGCAGACGTGGGCACGGCGGACCTCCGACAGTTTCAGAACGCTGTTTCAAAACGACGTTATCAGAGAGGGTAGGCTGCTCGTCGTGGGTAGGCCGAGAACAAACGACGAGGCCGTCAAAGCGCGGCTTGTGGAGTGCGCGACCGAGATGCTCGCCACCCGTCCGCGGGAGTCGGTCACGGTCCGCGCAGTGGCCGCTGCTGCCGAGGCGTCGACGACGGCGGTGTACTCCTTGTTCGGCGGTAAAGACGGGCTGATCGGTGCGGTGCGCGACAGAGCCGTCGCCGGGCTGTTCCAGGAACTGTCGGCGGTACAGACCTCCGCGGACCCCCTCGCCGACCTCCACGCGCTCGCCGTCGCCTACCGTCGTTGGGGGCGCGGACACAGCCACCTGTACACGGTGCTGTTCGGCGGGGTGCAGTCCTTCGACCCGTCGGGGGAGGCCGGTGCCAGTGACCCGATCCGTCCGCTCCTCGCGGCGATCGATCGCGCCTTGACGGCGTCCCTCCTCGCCGGCGAAGCAACGTCGATCGCCCTGTCGATCTGGGGAACCCTGCACGGACTCGTGACCCTCGAACTGGCCGGGGCCCTCGACGCCGCCACAGCCGAGGCCGCATTCCGCTCGACGATTCACGCCACGTTGCGCGGATGGGCGACCCCCGCGGTGTTCCGCAGTCTTCGCCAAGCCGAACTCGCTCCTTGACGGGATCAGGGCCGGTGTCCAGGCTCTCCCGGGTCCTGGCTGGGGAGGTGGTGCGTGGTCGGTGAAGACCGGCATGCCAGGGTCAACCAACTGCGGCCGACCATCGGTCGGAGCCCGCTTGAGGCTGTTGCTTGGCCACCGCAGCGTCAAAGCTGACCTGGAGTCCCTGGGCCTCGCCGAGCCAGCCGTTCGCGCGGGCCTCCGTGATGCGCTCGCGGAGGTTCTGGATGATCTCCAGGAGGCGGGGCCGCTGGCGAGGATCGATCTGGAGGACCGGGCAACGGATGCAAGCATGCTCGTGCTTGCAAGGGGTTCCGTAGGGTCGCCCGCGAGTGCCCGGTGACACCGTGCGGAGCTCGAAGTGCTGCTGGAAGTCGTGCCACTCCTGCTCAGTGGGCTCGCGGTACTTGTCGTGCGGTCGGTCAGCCCGGCGCCGGTCGAGGAAGCCGCGACGGGTCCGCACCAGGTCGTCCTGGAAGACCGCTAATGGTGCGGTCGGGTATCAGAACTCCCCGTATGCCTGCTGGATGATCTCTTGTGCCGCGTGGATGAGGTCGGCGTTGGTCTCGGTCGGTGTGCCGTCGGGTAACTGGAGCACGTCTTCCAGGCCGAGTCGTGTGTCCAGCCGATTGGCGGCGGCCAGGCGGACGATGGGCCAGGTGGTTTCGTCTTCGCCGTGCAGGAGGATCGGCGAGGTCGTGGCCGGGCGGAGTTCGGTACAGCCCAGGGTTCCTCGCCTTCCTCCTGCTCAACGTGCCGTCGGCACCGCCTATATCAAGGCCGTGAACGACCAGGGCCCGCTGACCAAGAAAGAATGGGCCGCCGCGATCGTCTGCACCGTGGCCTTCGCCGCCATCAGCGTCGGCGCCCCCAACGCCCTCCTGCGGGACAAGAACAGCCCGCACGCCTTCACCGCCGCCCAGATGGCTCAACACGGCACCCAGCACACCGCCTGACAAGGTCGTACGTCTCAACGGATCGCGGTTTGTCTCTATGATCTGGGCATAGATGTCGTGATAGGTGGATAGAGAAGTTCTTTCCGGATCTGCGTCAATATGAGTAATTTGTGACACGGTGAACGACCCGCAACCCCGAACGGAAGTGAGAACGGTTGTGCGAATGATCATGTCGTCGTCCCGGTGGCACGGACGCAATGGCCCCCATGCTGAGCCACACAGGCGAGGCAGGCCCGATCGCTGGGCCACGCGCGCGGTGGCCGTGGCCGCCGTCGTGGCGGCTATCCTGATCGGATTTACCGCCCCCACCTGGGCGGCGAACCTGGAGGACCACCACCCGCTCACCTACAACATGGAAGGCGGGACGGCGTACAACGAGAGCAAGTGGACCTCAGACATCGTGGGGCTGCTTCAACACCACGACATCGTCGCGTTGCAGGAAGCCGGCCCGCACCCGCCGGGCACGTTCCAGAACACTTACCGCGACGGGCAGCTGGCTGTCGACTACTACACCTGGCGGCCCGGTAGCAGTTCCCGCGGTCAGACATACCACATCTACTTCATGGAAACCGACCCCACCGGCCACCGAGTCAACCTGGCCATCGTCACGCAGGAACAGGCCGACGGGGTGTGGATGTTCCCGGCGGCGTTCGCCACCAGCCGGGCCGCGTTCGGCGTGCGCCTCGGACGGACGGTGTTCGTTACCCTGCACGGGCTGTCGCGCCGCCAGCAGGCCATGGGCGGCAACGACGACGCCAGGCTGCTCAACACGATCGACCAGACAGTACGTCCTTGGGGTCACGACTGGGCCGCGCTGGGCGACTACAACCGCGACCCCGACAACCTCACGGTGCCGGCCAACAGCTACATCTACCGCAGCCACCAGGCCACTCAGCAGAACGGCGGCGAACTGGACTACATGGTGGCCAGCCGGGCGGTCAACGGGTACTCAGGGCGGAGGCTGAACGGCCTGTCCCCCGACCACTACCCGGTCGACTTCACCACGCTACGGGCCGCCGCTGAGTTCTCCCTCGGCAGCTACAGCAACGACGGCCGGGTGCTCGACGTCGAGGGCAGCGGCACCAAGAACGGCACCCACATCATCACTTACACCGACCGCGGCAGCGCGAACCAGAAGTGGAACTTCCGCGCCAACGGCAATGGCACCTACTCCATCGTCAGTTCCTCGTCCAACAAGTGCCTCGACGTGAACGGCGGCACCAGCGCCCGCAACGGCGCCTACGTCCACGAATGGGACTGCGGGACGCGAGCGCACCCAGCCCAGGCGTGGATCCTGAACTACTGGGCCAGCAACCCAGGCCAGATCATCATCAAGAACTCGTACTCCGGCCGGTGCCTCGAAGTGTTGGGCAACAAGACCGGCGACGGCGCCCAGGCCGGCGCCTCCACCTGCACCACTGCGTCCAACCAACGCTGGGCCTGGGAAGACCGCGACCCCTCAGACCTGTCCCCCAACTGACAACGCCTCACCACCACACACAACCCGCAAGGTCGGCGCGCCCCACCTTCCCGGGCCGACCGCTTATCAGCGTCGTCGGCCCGTGGGACTCTCACATGAGACAACGGGGATTGCCGGTATTACGAGACATCAGATCAGCGGCATTCGCACCAGCGTCGAATCCGAGGAAATGCCACGGACCTGAGACTGAGAGGATGTCTCACGTGGTGATGGTGTGAGGTGCGGCATCATGGCTGTTCGTGGGTATCGATCTGTCGCAGCGGCTGGTTCCTGATGGCCTGTGGGAACTGGCCGCCCCGTTGCTGCCGTCGTTCAGCTCCCCTCCGCAGGGCGGCGGGGCGGCTCCGCTGGATGAGCGGGCCGTGTTTACGGCGGTGGTGTTCGTCCTGACCAGTGGGTGTACCTGGAGGCATCTGCCGCCGGTGTTCGGTGTGTCACCTGCGACCGCGCGACGGTTCACGATGTGGACCGAGGCGGGCCTGTGGCGTCGCCTGCATCGTGCGGTCCTGGATGAACTCGGTGCCAGGGGCGGGCTGGACTGGACCTCGGCGATTGTCGATGCGGCGTCCGTACGGGCGGAAAAGGGGGCTCGCTGACCGGGCCGAACCCGGTCGACCGCGGCCAGAAGGGCAGCAGACTGCCCCGGTGAGGATGACGGTGGTGCCGCCCGAAGACGGTCCCTGGCTCGGCGACACGGCGGCCAGGGAGGGTTGTGCCGCGTAGGTATAGGGGACCGAGTTGCTGGTTCCGCCGGGAGTTTTGACGGTCACGGCAACGGTGCCGGTTCCTGATGGGGCTACTGCGGTGATCTGCGTTGAGGAGTTGACCGTGTAGCCGAGGGCGGCTTTGGCGCCGAACGTGACGGCGGTGATGCCGACGAAACCGCTGCCGTTCAGGACGACGTTGTTGTTGCCTACCGCAGGGCCCGTAGTGGGTGTGAGAACGGGAACGGCGGCGATGACGGCGGTGGGCCGGACTGCTCCCGCCGCGGGTGGGCTGTCCTTCACGGTGTCTCCGTAGCGTGTCGGGCGGGCTGGGGAGGCCGAAGTGAGAGCTGGTCGGGTTGCCCTGCCTCTGCCTTCCTTTTGGGGGGCGGGCAGAGGGGCCCCCGGCCCAGGGTGGGGTTTGCGGGCCGGGGGCTTGGAGGCGGACGGGCCCTGACGGGCTACCACATCCGCTCCGGACGGGCCGGCCGCCGAGCGGCCGGCCGCTGAGGGGCGGTCAGATGCCGGGGCCGGCGATGTAGGTGAACGCGTCCGCGAGGATCGCGGTGCCTGCATCGTTGGTCACGACGACGTCGACGGGACCGCCGGTGCCGGGAGGCGTGACGGCCGACACCGAGGTGTCGGAGATCATGGTGAACGGTGCCGGGCTGCCGTCGAAGGTGACCTGGTTGGTGCTGGTGAAGCCGGTGCCGGACAGGGTCACCGCGGTGCCGCCGGACTCCGGTCCCTCTGCCGGAACGACCGCCGTCACCGTCGGGGCGGCGACGTAGGTGTACGAGAGCCCGTTGTTGGTGCCTCCGGCCGTGGTGACGCTGACGCCGACCGAGCCGGCCGCGCCGGCCGGTGCAACGACCGTGAGCTGACTGTCAGACACCACCGTCGGCAGCGCGCTGTTGGCACCGAAGGAGACGCTGGTGGCACTGGAGAACCCGGTGCCGTTGAGGGTGATGACGTCGCCGCCCGCGGTCGACCCGAAGGACGGGCTGAGGGACTGCTTGAACGGAGCCCCGACGTAGTAGAACGGGATCGGGTTGCTCGTTCCTCCCGAGGTGGTCACGGTGACGCCGACCGAACCGCTGCCCCGGAGGGAGAGACGGCGGTGACCGTGGTGGGCGAGACATTGGTGACGGAGGTGGCGAGCCTCGTGCCGAAGCGCACGGCTGTGGTGCCCATGAGGCTGCTGCCGGTGATCGTGACGAGTGTGCCGCCGCCGCTGGACCCTTGGTTCGGGCTGATAGGCATGAGTGTTCCTCCTTGCTCGGTATGCGGTAGATTGCCGAGCAGTGATGGGGCGTTCGGTCCGCTTACGTCCCGGATGAGGGCTTGCCTACTCTCGTGTCCACTGGCCAAGTGGCATCTCGATGGCCTTGCGCCGGTGCCCGGTCGACGGTCTGCAGCCGTCGGCGCTGTGCGCAGGGCCTCTCGAGAATCACAGTCCGTCAGGCGTCAGCTGGCGCCTGATCAGGGGGCTTACCCGTGTCTGTTTGCGGACTCGAATGCCGCTGATACGGACACGAGAATCAACCCAGCAGAGTGACAAGCCGACAAGGCTTTCGTCGCAGAATCAGCCGTTCAGGTGAGCGCCACGGCGTGAAAACGGGTCACATCGGCGGCGCATTGACGAAGGTCTGTTCGAACATCGATTCGATGCAATATTCGAGATTGTTGCGGTGGCGAAGCTACGGCCCCAGTGAACGTCCGTGCTTTGACGCGGAAGTAGTCGCCGCGCGGCACACGGTGTCGGCTGGATACGCGCCCGCAAATATGTACCTCTTTCGGGTGGCATATTCTTCCCACCCTTGCCACGTGCCGTGGACCAGTGGGCTACTCCGAAGAGGAGAACCACTGCAGTCATCGATGCAAGGGACCGGCCGACGACGCAGCCCGCCGATCGGCCGTCGGACTCAGGGAGCGCCCCCATGGCGGTCATACCGAATCAGGGATCCACGGGCGGGGGCGACGCGGTGACGCTCACCGGTAGCCACTTCACCGGCACCACCAGTGTGCGCTACGGCACCCGCCCGGCTGTGAGTTTCACGGTGCTCAACGACTCCACCACCGCCACCGTCACCCCCTCCGGCCACGGCCCCGTCCCGGTGTCGGTCACCACCCCCGGCGGAACTGGCGTCGTCGGAAGTTTCTACTACCTGCCGCCACCCTCCTTCCGCCTCACTCCGCCTCCCGTCGGCCCCTTGGCCGGCGGCAACACGGCGACTCTCACAGGGCTCGGCCTCTTCACCACGTACGAGGTCCTCTTCGGTGCGCAGGCCGCAGCCTTCACCGTCGACTCCGACGGTCAACTCACTGTCACCGTGCCCGCGGCTGCCTCCTCAAGTCCGGTGACGATCACCGTACGAACCAGGGGCGGAACCGCCGGTGGGGTCGTCTACACCTACCTCGACTCGCCGTCCATCACTGTTCTCACCCCGGACAAAGGGCCCGTGGGCGGGGGCAATCTCGTCGTCATCACCGGAACCGCGTTCTCCTACACCACTGGGGTCACCTTCGGTGGGACCCCCGCCCTGTCCTGGCGGATCGCCTCCGACACGGAGATCCACGCCCTGCTCCCAGCGGGAGAACTCGGCCCGGTCGACGTCTCCATCATCACCCTCGGCGGCACCGCGACCGCTTCGGACGCGTACACCTACCTGGGAAGCTTCGCGGTGCTGGGCGGTGCGTCGGTCACCAACACCGGCGCCTCCGAAGTCACCGGGGATCTCGGGGTGAGCCCGGGAGTGTCCGTCACCGGATTCCCGCCCGGTCAGGTGCACGGCACCATCCACATCACGGACGCTGACGCCCTTCAGGCTCACGCCGATCTCATCGCCACCTACGACACCGCCGTCGCCCAGCTCCCGGACGCCGACATTTCCGGGGACCTCGGCGGCCTGACGCTGACTCCCGGCGTGTACAACGCCCCCACGTCCCTCGCTCTCACCGGCACGCTCACCCTGGACGCCCAGGGCGACCGCAACGCCGAATGGGTTTTCCAAATCGGATCCACGTTGACCACGGCAACGGCCAGCCGTGTGCTCCTCATCAACGGCGCCACGGCCAGGAACGTGATCTGGCAAATCGGAAGCTCAGCCACTCTCGGCACCGGCACCGCCTTCACGGGCAGGATCCTGGCCCTGACATCCATCACCGTGAACACCAGCGTAACCATCCAGGGACAGGCCCTGGCCATCAACGGCTCGGTCACTCTCGACACCAACACCATCACCCGCCCCTGGTGATGACTGAACCGCCCCGGCTCGACACACGACGCCGAGGGCTGGCCGACCCCTGCTGTTCGGGGTCGGCCATGCGTGTGTGGGGTGGGTCAGCGGGGCGCGTTGCGTGCGGGTGCGTGGCCGACGGCCGGGGTGGGGGCGGCTGCTGCCGCGGTGCCTGCGGTGGTGCAGGTGGCGCCGTTGAGGGTGAAGGTGCTGGGTGCGGTGTTGGCGCCGGAGTAGGCGCCGTTGAAGCCGATGGTGGTGGACCCCCCAGTGGGCAGGGACGCGTTCCAGCCGACGTCCTTGACCGTGACCGCGGCGCCGGTTTGCGACCAGGTGCCGCTCCAGCCCTGGGTGACCTTCTGGTTGCCGGCGAAGGTGAATCCGAGGTTCCAGCCGTTGACCGGTGCCGCCTGGTTGGTGATCTTCACGTTCGCGGTGAAGCCGGCGCCCCAGTCGGTGCTGATCTGGTAGGCGACGGTGCAGCCGCTCGTCGTGGCCGGGCCGGTGGTGACCTGCAGCGGAGCCGACGGAGGTGAGCTGCGGCCCCCGGTGTCGGTGGCCACGACGCGGAACGTGTAGGAGGTGGCCGGGGTCAGGCCGGTGACGGTGGCGGTGGTCGTCGACGCGGGGACGGTGGCCAGCGGCGCCGTGGTGGCCGGGTCGCCGGCGTACACGCGGTAGTCCGCCAGGGGGGAGGTCCCGGGTGTGGCGGCCGGCCAGGTCAGCGTCACGCGGTCGGGGCCGGTCGCGGAGGCCGTGGGAGTGCCGGGTGCCGAGGGCGGGGTGGCCTGGGCCGAGCCGGCGGGAATGACGTACTCGGTGATGGAGTACGCCGGGAAGGTCGCGGTGAAGGAGCCGCCGCTCAGTGGCTGATCGGCCGGGTGCTGGATCGCGGTGGGGGCGGCCTGGCCGTAGCGGTAGACCTGCGCCGCTGCCGGATGCGCGGTGCTGCCGGTCACGGAAACGGGTGCGCTCAGGTCGCCGGTGGTCTTGTTGATCACCATGACCGTGGTGGCATGGTCGCTGCTGCGCTCGGCCGCGTACACCGACAGCTTGTCCTGGTCGGCGCTCGCGGCCTGGACGGAGGTGTCGCCGAAGGTGCCGCCCTGGCCGTCGTAGTTCAGGAACATGCGGAAGGCGTACGCTCCGGGGTCGGTCGCTTTCGGCGGTGACCACAAGGTGGCCAGGTCCAGCCCCTCACGTCCGAAGATCCCCAGCACGTCGGCCTCGGCCAGGCCGCCGTCGATGTGGTCCAGCGCGCCCCAGTTGTACTCCGAGATGGCCAGCTTCGTACCCGGGTAGTTCTGGCCGACCAGCGAGCGCATGCGGGGGATGAACTCGATCGGCTGGTTGATCCAGCTCTCGTCGACGTAGGAGCGATCCCACAACTGCCGGGTGGAACGCAGTCGCAGGGCCTGCGTCGCCGCGTCGTCCGCACTGCCGGACACACCGGACTGCTGCGGGTAGATGTGCTCGTCCAAGTAGTCCAGGATCCGGCGCCCGTGCGCCTGCTCGTAGGCCTTCATCTGCTGCAGGTACCACGGGGCGAACTGCACACCGCCGTGCGCGGCGGCGTCCGGCGGGTTCGACCAGCAACTGCCCCCCTGCTCGCCGCACACCTGCTGATCCAGGCCGGAGTAGATCAGCGAGTTGAAGCCCCAGCCGACCGGGCCGAGGGTCTGCGCGGCCGGGTCGGCGTCCTTGACCGCCGCGGCGGTGGCGTAGGTGCTGTCGCGCAGTTCGTCGTAGCTCGCCCCGGCCGGGTGGACATCGCGGTGCGTGCCGAACCACAGGTCCGGTTCGTTGTCCAGGTCGTAGAAGCGCACCCCGCCGCTGTCCGCGGTGCCGTAGGCGCTGTCGAGGTACTGCACCCAGCCCTTGACGAAGTCCGGGCCCGCAGGCGTGCTGGTCTCGCCCGGATCGTTGCCCGTGATCAGGGTGCCGTCGGGCTTCTTGCCGTTGCCGCAGTCCGGCCGCCACTGCGCGTCGGTGTCCTGCTGAGGACCGTACTTGGCGATGCTGAACCCGCAGCGGTCATCGCGGCCGGCCGCCGTCCAGCCGATCATCGGCAGGGTCATCAGCGTGTCGGTGCCGGTCCTGTGGTTCTGGTCGACGAACTTGTCGGCCTGCGATCCGGCGGGCAGGGCCGCGGTGTCGTTGCTGTAGTGCAGGTCCTCGAAGTACCAGTCGGACCCGGCGTTGTAGGCGTCGAGCTTGTAGTTGTAACGGGTGGTGGCGTTGCCGCCCCAGCGGCCCACCGGCAGGCGCAGTTCCTTGGCCAGTGCCTCGTCGGGGAAGTTCATGCCGTAGATGTGGGGGTCGATGGCGTGCCGCCCGCTGGTGGCGTCCACAGTGATCGCCGGGCCCGCGGTGGCATCGGCCGCCCGCACCGATCGCCCGGGCCCCGTGCCGGCCGCCGGCGCCGCCCCGGCGCCGGCCAGCAACACTGCGAATGCCGCCAGGGCGGCCGCCTTGTGTGTCGTACGCATGGTCTCCTTCTCAGCAGCCGGCAGCACGGGCGGTACGGCCTGCAACGCTCGAAGCGTGCGATCGGCACGTACCGTCAGCAGCGCCGCGGCCTTGGGTGGGGGATGGAAACGACCGCGCTGTGGGAACCCGTCTCACCGGCCGGTGGGCGGGCGAGACAGGACGCTGCGGCCGGCGATGGCGTTGCTCGGCAGACGGCGCAACTCCTCAACTCGCCGCTAGGTGGGGCCAGTCGATATATGGGAGCGCTCCCATATAGGAGTCTGGAGGGCCTGGATCGGAGTGTCAACACGTACGCACAAGCGTCCACATGGGCGCGCCCTGCACTCCGCGGCGGCGAGCACGAACGAGCCCATCCCCGGCTGGCCGCTCAACGCCGTTCCACAGCCGGCGACCGGCCTGTTTGGCCGACCGCGCGGTCAGCTCGATTGCCGAGCAGCACGTCGGCAAGGGCCTCGCCTTGGCCTTCGTCGTTGTAGCCGGCGAACACGATCGAGGCGACCGTGGCCGGTATGCCTCGATGGCCACCGGCCCGTCGGACTGGATGTCCAGCACCGTCCTCGGGAGACTGTTACGCACGGTTCTGTGAGAGCCGGAGGGTGAGACTCCCTCCGGCTACTCGGCAGTGGCCTGTTGGCGGGGAGTGCTGCCGGGGTGTCACCGGCGGGGCGGGCCTTCGCCATCTGGTTCCGGCGAACAGGTCTCCGTGCCGCATGTCAGGGCAGTGGCGGGCGCGTGCCTGGTGACGTCGCCTCCACTGTGACCAGTTCAGTCCGTCCGGGGTCGCGTGACCTGCATATTCGGCCAGCTGCCAGCCGTTCTTGCGGCCCACCGGACCGAGCAGACCACGCACGTAGTCCCGCATCCGCCGCCGGGGCCCGGCCAGGGCGAAGCGGGCGCCGATCCGCAAGAAGAGTTCTTCGAGTTCCCGATCCCATACGCCTGTCGGAGGCTCATCAATCACGCTGAAGAACTACTCGGACACGCCCACGGACATGCGACAGAGCCCTCGTTCGAAGGAAATGTCGGCGAAGGCCCTCGCCCGCCTGTGACGCCCCGGCTACCATCCCCGCCAGCAGACCACTGACAGTCGAAATACCGAAGTACGGCTGGAGTGCTAAGTCACGCCGCGGTGGTGGTCATTGTGAGGACCACCAGGTCGAGGAGGTGACGGCGGTGAAGCCCAGCGATTCATAAAGCGGCCGTCCGAGCCGTGAGGCGGTGAGTGTCACCGGCAGGTTCGACATGGGCGCGAGCGAGCCGAGCATGACGGCCCGCCCGGCGCCGCGGGAGCGATGCGCCGACGGCGTGCCGACCCAGTAGTGGCTGCCGGACCCGTCGTGGACGACGGTGACACCGGCTCCGACCGCCTCGCCATTGAGGACGGCGACGAACACGTCCACGCCTGGCTGCTCGGTCAGTGTCGTGGGGAACATCTCGCCGGGACGGTAGGGGGCGAATCTGGTCAGCTCGAAGCCCTCGATCACGATCCGCTCGGCAGCCTGCAGCTCTTGTGCCCGCTGCACCGGGATCACCTCCATCGCGGGGGCGCAGACAGGGCCGGGCGGGCGCACCATGATCGGCATCTGCCAGTTGCGCATGCCCAGATGGCCGAGGTCGGTGGAACTGAACGGATCCTCAACATCCACCGGGCCAGTCGATCGGGCAGCCAGCTCGGTCAGCTCGGCGAGCTCGGACGCGTCGGGGTCGGGTTCCTGCAGCAAGATGCGTGTCCCGGCGCGCTGGCCGCCGAGCACGGCGAGGAAGCCGCGCCGGTGGATCACGTCGTGGCCGCGGGAGTTTCCGGTTGCGGCCCAGAACGCGGCGGAGTTGCGGGCCTGGCGTGTCGCCGCATCGTCGAGGGCTGCGGGGTGATCCGGACGGTCCTGCCTGCTCCGATCCGCGACATGGGTGTCGGGGGTGGTCTGCCAAGTGTCGGCCATGGATGGCTCCTGTTCAGTCACTGTGCGGTGATCCAGGCGAAGGGGCAGGCGGGGCCCGAGTGGAAGCCGACTCAGGTCTTTGTCATGCCTCCAACCTAACGACGCAATCTCCCGGACAGTTGGGCCGATCTCAACTGAGATTTCTGGGCCATTCGCCTGCTGCGATCGCGCCCGAGAGTCGATGCCGTCGGGGGAGGGCGCTGTTCATCGCCGGCCCATGCTCGGGCGCCGTGCCGTGCCGGGCTGAGGGCGGCCGTGTCAGGCGGGGACCTGCAAGATCTTCGTGACGAGGTCACGAGGTGTGATGCCGACAGGTGTCATTCGTCGTAGTACTCACCGTCGTCACCCTGGACCTGGCCTTCATCGCGATGGCGGTCTGCCGCATCTTGATGATCAGAGTGTTGGCGGGATTCTTGGCACGGATCTCGCCTGAGTCCCAGCGCAGGGCGGTGCCCAGTTGTGCCTCCGTCGGGTGTGTGATCACCTGGGCGATCCAGTGTCGCGGCCCATCCCAGCTCTGCGGCGCCGGAACCATCTCCAGCTCCGGGTCCGCCGCCACTGCGGCCTCCCACTCCGCTGCGGTGATCTCTGGCTTCTTCGTCCCACCAGTTCTCGCGGCGGGTGATGTGAACGTCGTAGCCCATGGCCGTGACGGTAGGCGACGACACTGACAACGATGAGGCGCAGCAAATTCGCCCTCGGGTCACTCACGATCCAGAACACCCGCACCAGTCGCTCGCTCGCGGCGGTTGTCCTGGTGATCGCCGTGGTGGCAGCGGTACTGCTCCTGCGGGGCGGCGATGATGAGAGGACCGCCGCCCCCTTGAAAGACATGGCCGTGCTCCGCTCTGTCGTGCCCGACCCGGGCAGTGTGCCGACGGGCTGGAGCCGGCCATCGAAGGTGATGTCGAAGGCGTTGAGTGCGGCCTTCCATCGTTGGGTCCAGCGTTTGCGTCTCTGGCCGGTGGGGTCCAGGCTCATGTCGGCCATGGCGACGACCATCAGGCGCGGCACGCCGTCGAGGTCGAGGCGGCACTGACGCTCGGTGGCGAGGCCGGCCAGGGCGTCGTGGATGTCGGCGACTTTGCCGCGGTGCGTCACCGTCGGCAGGTCCTTCGCCCACAGGTGGGCGACCCGCTTGGCGTCGAGGATCAGGACGTGGGCGGCCTGATGCAGGAGCTGGGCGATGATGGTGCGCAGGATGGTCGTGCTGCCCCCGCCGCTGCCGGGGCAGACCGGGATGTGCGGCGCGTCGTCGATGTCGACGGCGATCGCCCGTCCATCGGTGTTGATGCCGATGAGCGCCGCCGCGGCGGGCAGCGCCTCCAGCTGCGCTGGGCTTACGAGGGCGTAATCTTCGAGCCGTCCGGTGTCGACCACTCGTCTGCCGCGGCAGGGTGCTCTGCCGGTGCTCTCCGCACGCGACTGCATCCTTTGGACTACTGCGTTTTCGGCCTTGTGGAGGACGATCTTGCGGCACCGCCGCGAGAGGGTTGATCCGTGCGAACAACCATCGGATACACCGTCGAAAGCATCGGCTACGTCGCAGGAGCCCAGGGGCTTGTCAGCTTCGCCTCGCAGACCTTCTTCGGCACGGAGTGGGGCTGGATGCACAAGGTCGTCGACCTTCCGTCCACCGCTTACCTCGGCATCGTCGCCATGGGGCTGGCGCTCATCGTCGGCGGGGTGAAGACGCGGAAGACGCCCCAGCGCGAGAAGGTCGCCTGACCGGCGCGCCTTTCAGCCCGCAGGGCGATGCCAAGCGTGCCCGGTGGCGTGGTGGGAGTGTGCGTTACGTCCGATCTTCCTTGGTTCGTGATCGGTCGATCGTGGTACTGATCGCCGTCCGGGCGTCTGGTGAGCATGTCCATGTTGAGATGCGGGGTGTGAAGAGAGAGCCGTACCTCAGTGACTTATCGGACGAGCAGTGGGCGTTGGTCGAGCCGATGATCACGGCCTGGAAGCAGGACCGGGTGGCGCGGTCGGCGACCGGCGAGCCAGGGCTTCTGCGACCTCTGGGAAGTCGTGAACGCGATCTTCTGTCAGAACCGGACGGGCTGCCAGTGGCGGTACTTGCCGCACGATCTACCGGTCCGGTCGGCGGTGTTCTCCTACTTCGTCCTGTGGCGTGAGGACGGGCTGGACCAGCGGATCCAGGAACTCCCGTGCTGCCAGGTACGGGAGAGAGCCAGGCGATTAGAGGCCCCGTCCCTCGTGGTCATCGACACGCAGTCCGTGCGCGCGGCTGGCCGGTGTCCCGAAGGCCACGACGGGCTGGACGCCAACAAGAAGGTGTCGGGGCGCAAGCGGGAGCTGGCCGTCGACGTTCTGGGGTTGATCATGGGCGTCGTCGTGCTGGCCGCCTCCGTCCATGACAACGCCGCCGGCACGGCCCTGCCCGACGAGGCTGCCGAGCGGTGCGGGATGCGTCTGGAGAAGGCCCTGGTGGACCAGGGCTTCAAGGACGACGTCATCATCCAGGGCGCGTTGTTGGACATCGTCGTCGAGGTCGTCCGCCGCAACCCTGCTGACCACGGCAAAGGATTTGTCCCGCAGTCGAAGCAGTGGGTGGTCGAGCAGACGAACGGCACGTTGATGCTGCACCGGCGTCTGGCCTGTGAGTACGACCACCGGCCCGACACTTCCGCCTCACGCGTCTACTGGGCCTCCACCGCGAACATGACCCGCCGCCTCACCACCCCCACCCCCACCTGGCGCGACACCCTCGGGCTGGCCGCGTGAACGTCGCCGACCTCCTCGCCGACCTCCGGGCCCAGCACGACGAGGTCACCGACCGAGCCGCAGAACTACGTGGTCAGATCGAGCACTTGACCGCGGCCCCTGGCCGAGACCGAAGCCCGACTCGCGGGCCTGGCCACCGCCCGGAAGGTCATCGCGGAGGCCGCGCCGGCAGGAGCCGAACCCGGCCCGCCCGAGACGGGCACCGCCTACCAGGACATCGTGAACGCCTTCAACCAGCACCCCGGTCAGGTGTTCAGAGCCCGTGAGCTGCACGAACTCCTCGGCATGCCCACCGACGAAGCGACCGACAACATCACCCGCAGCCGCCTCGGACGCCTCACCCGCCAAGGCTTCCTCACCCAACCCGCACGAGGCCGCTACCAGAAACGGACTTAACGCTCACTGAGGCGCCACCGGAACCTATGAAGTTTCGGCGCCGCCTGCACACGTGCGCTGCAAAACATGCGTTTTCCGAAGCTCTCGTTGGAGGCGATGGCGAGGCTGTTTTTCTCCTCGCGTTCGGTCAGCACCTGAAAGAGTAACTCGGCTCCGTACCAGCCGAGTTCCGTGTATCTAAGCTCGTCGACGCATAAAGGATCGACGTGACCCGTAGCGGGCGACGGTCTTCAGCTGCCTGTCGTCCGCAGCCTCGGGCACCGGGACCAGACGGTTGCGTCGGAAGTAGCCGATATCGCCCTCTACCCCGCCCTTCTCATGAGCGTCAGAGATACCCCGGGCGGCGGTAGAACACCTCCAGACCGCAGTGCGAGCGGAACGCGGTCCACCGCTCGGTTTGCACCCGCGCCAGGGTGAACCCCAGCACTTGGGAGACAGCCGCACTCATGCTGTCGTACCGGACCTTGCCGGTCGGCACCCCTCTAATATGCGGGTCTCGATGTCAAGCCTCTGGCTGCGTTTGAGAAGCTGTCCAAGACACTCTTGTTAACTGCTACTGACGAGGGCGTTTTGATGTCGTCTCGCCGAGGTTCGCTGACGGATGGCCCTGACGGCGCTATGTCGTTGGTGTGAGATACGCGCAAGGCGGCGGGTTGGACGCGGCGGGGCGGGCGCGCCGCGAGGCTTTGCGGATGCAGGCGGCCGCGATGTTCGTCGAGAACGTCACGTCTTCGGAGATCGCCGAGCGGCTGCGGGTGACGGTGCGGTCGGTGTACCGGTGGAGGGCGGATTTCATGCGCGGGGGGACGGCGGCGCTGGCAAGCCGGGGCCCGCTGGGGCAGCGGTGCAAGCTCAGCACGAAGTCGCAGGCCAAGCTGGCCCTGATGCTGGATGAGGGCCCGGCGGCGTTCGGCTGGGACGAGGACCAGGTGTGGACCGGGGCTCGGGTCGCCAAGCTGATTGGCCGCAAATTCCATGTCTCCTACAGCGCCGACGCGGCAGCCCGATTGATCCGTCGGCTCGGCTTCACCCCGCAGATGCCGGCGCGACGGGCCGCCCAGCGCGACGAGATCGCGATCGCCGCCTGGAAGGAAACAACGTGGCCTGCGATAAGGACACAGGCCACGCTCGGCGCCTTCGTTTGCTTCGAAGACGAGACAGGCCAGCATCTGACGCCACCGCGCGGCCGAACCTGGGGACGGCGGGGCCAGACGCCGATCGTGAGGGTGGCCGGGCGCGGCTCCGGGCGGGTGTCGATCGCCGGACTGATCGCTGTCCGTCCAGGGGCGCGCACGAGACTGTTCTACCGGCTGCGCATCCACCGCCGCCGCAAGAACGAGCGGCGCTCCTTATCCGAACGCGACTACATCGGGCTGATCGACGCCGCCCACCAGCAACTGAGAGCCCCGATTATCCTGGTCTGGGACCGGCTGAACACCCACATCTCGGCGACCATGAAACAGATGATCGCCGAACGGGCCTGGCTGACCGTCGTGCTCCTCCCGGCCTACGCCCCGGACCTGAACCCGGTCGAGGGCGTGTGGTCCCACGTCAAACGCAGCCTGGCCAACCTGGCCGCGCTCACCGTCGATGCGCTGGAGACGCTGATTCGCAACCGACTCAAGCGCCTTCAGTACCGGCCCGCCGTCCTCGACGGCTTCGTCGCGCAGACCGGCCTGACCTTCAACCCGCTACCGCCATGAATTCACGGGACGCCGTCGTCGCAGACTTGCCCGCCGCGACCGTCCGCCCAGCGCGCAATCCCCTTGCGCCGCCGACCCAGCGCGACGATGCTCAAATGCCGTGAGTAGCTTGGAGATCAGTACGCTGACGAGCACCGAGGAGCGACTCTGGCACGCTTTCCCCACCGGTGCCCTCGTCGACCTGCGCTCCGGACCCGACGACGGCCCCGATAAAGCGACGTCCTGGCCGCGCACCCGTGACGTCCGCGCCGAGGTGATCGCCGCGCTGCTGAACGGCAGCGGGCCTGATGCAGGTGGCGGCGCGGGCGTCAAACTGGCGGGCGTCCGTGTCGTCGGGCGACTCGCGCTCGCCCACACGCAAGTCCCCTACGCACTCGACTTCGAGCGGTGCTTCTTCGACGACGACCTGGACCTCGCCGAAGCCGAGACTCGCAGTGTGCGTCTGCGTGGCTGCTACCTCACCGGGCTGGAAGCCTCGCGCGCCGAGATCCGCGGCGAGCTTCAGGTGGAGGGCTGCCGCCTCGGCGGGATCGGCCTCTACGCGGCACGCGTCTTCGAGATCGAGATCAGCGGGACCACGATCACTGCGCCCCCGCCCGAACTGCCTGACCCCGACGCCGACTGGACGCCGCCGCGCGCCGCCGTCTACGGCGACCTGCTCGTCGTAGACACCGCGATGTACTGCCACGACGTTGTCGTGGACGGACAGTTCCGGCTCCCGGGCGCGCGTATAGGCGGCTACCTGCATCTGGACGGCGCCCAGATCACCCATGAGGAACCTGACCGCCCGCCCACGCCCGCCTTGCTGGCGCAGGGGTTGCGCGTCGACACCGGGATGTTCGCGCGCCGTGGCAACACCCGAGCGGAGAATAGGTTCACCGTCATCGGCGGTGTCGACCTCAGCGGCGCCACGATCAAGGGCGGGCTCATGCTGCCCGACGCCGACCTGGTGGACGACCGCAGTGGAACGGCGCTGCGCGCGGATCACATTTCAGTCGAGGGCGGCGTCAATCTGTCGGGCGTGACGGCTTCGGGCGCGGTCCGGCTCGACTCGGCCCGCGTCGTCGGGCCATTGACGCTGAGCGGTGCGCGACTGGGCACGCTCGACGCCTCCGGCGCGCGCGTCGAGGGGGCGATGGTCTGCAATGAGGGCTTCAACGCGCACAGCCTGGATCTGCGGCGGGCACGGACTGCGACGTTCGAGGATGACGCCGCGTCCTGGCCCGTCAAGCTGCGCCTGGATGGTTTCGTCTATGACGAACTGATGCCGTTGCCGGCGGCCGGGACGCGACTGCCGTGGCTGGCTCGTGACGCGTATCAGCCTCAGCCTTATGAGCAGTTGGCCGCGCGCTACCGGGCAGTGGGGCGTGACGGCGAGTCACGGCGGGTGCTGCTGGCTCAGCAGCGGCGGCGACGTGAAGCGGCGGGCGTGCCGGCGAAAGCATGGGGCCTCCTCCAGGACGCAACGGTCGGGTACGGGTATCGGCCGTGGCTTGCCGGGCTGTGGTTGCTGGGCCTGCTTGCCGCCGGATCCGTCTACTTCGCGTCCCACCACCCTGCGCCGCTGGGCACGGGCGGCCCGCATTTCAACGCGGTCGCCTACACGCTCGACCTGCTAGTGCCGGTGGTGAGCCTCGGTCAATCGGGGGCGTGGAATCCGAGCGGGTCCAGTCAGGTGCTGGCCTATGCACTGATCATCAGTGGCTGGACACTGGCCACGACGCTGTTCGCGGGAGTCACACGAATCCTGGTGCGACCTTGAGATGGCAGGTCTCTCTGCGGCTGACGCGCCAGTCACGAGATGACATCAAACCGTCGTCCTCAGTAAGCGCCGAGCTGGGGAGCTTGTGGACGTTGTTGAGCACGAGCTGAGCCATCCTTGGGAAGGCTTTCTCGCCGCTCCCGCGCACGACAGTGACGTCGGCGTTGTGGTCCTGGCCGGTTCCAGTGGACGCATCGAACGCGAGAGAGTACGCATCCTCGCTCACCACGGCATCGCTGCTCTGTCCATCCGCTGGTTCGGCGGGCCAGGGCAGTCTCTGGGAATCTGCGAGATTCCCTTGGAAACCTTCACCGGTGCGGTCGACTTCCTCACCGCGAGCGGGGCCCGACGCATCGGCATCCTCGGTGTCTCCAAGGGGGCTGAAGCAGCTCTGCTCACGGCCGTGTACGACCCGCGCGTGGACGTTGTTATCGCACTGTCGCCCACCTCGCGAGTCTGGTGCAATGTGGGTCCGGGACCCGACGGGGAACAACGCCCGTATCGGTCTTCATGGACCTGGAGGGGGCAGCCCCTGCCTTTTGTCCCGATGGATGACTCCTGGACCCCGGTCAACCCGGGCAGCGGTCCGGCCGCCATCCGCGGCTGGTACGAACTCAGCGAGCGGCGCTTCGCTCACCTGCTCCCTCGGGCAGAGATCCCCGTCGACAAGGCCCGGGCCGATCTGCTGCTCGTCGCCGGTGGCGACGACGCGATGTGGCCTTCTCTCCGTTTCGCCGAACAACTGGCAGAACGCCGACGCTCAGCCGGGACCACCGCGCATCTCATCGCCCGCCACGATGCCGGCCACCGACCACGTTTTCCCGGCGAGAGCCCTGCGTCGGCCTCCCCACACTTCCTGTATGGAGGCACGCCCGAAGCTGACGCGCTCCTGGGAGAGGCTGCATGGCCACACATCCTCGACAGGCTTGCCGGAACGGCTCCCTCCAGTTGCTGACGTCCTTTAGTGCTGCAATCACAGTTATGGGGTGTGTCCGCGCCGTTTGTAGTGGCTGTTGCGGGCGCGTGTCTGGCTGAGTCTTCGCCAGTGTGACCAGTCAAGATGGTGCTGGATGGTGAGGTGGGCGGCGTGGAGGAGGTGGCTGATGAGGCGGCGTATCTCTGCCACGGACAGCGGTATCAGGCCACCGCTGTTTCCCCTTTTGAGAGTTCGTGGGCGCGGACGGCGGTGAGTGCGGCGAGGGCGGCCATGGCGAGGGTGATGTGTCGGTACCAGGCGTGGTAGAGACGGACCTGGTAATGGTCCAGGCCGCAGTCGCTTTTCGCGGTCTGGAAGCATTCTTCGACGGCCCAGCGGGCGCCGGCCACCCTGACCAGGTCTTTCAGCCGGGTGCCGGCAGGCCCGTAGCAGACGTAATAGGCGAGGTCGTTCGGGTCTTTCAGGCTCCTGCGGGCCAGGAGCCAGTGGCCGTGGCCGTTCTCCCACCAGATCCGGATGGGGATCCGCGCCCACTGGTACATACGCTCGCGGGTCTGATGCAGGGTTGGGTGACAGGTTCGGTCACGCGGCCTGGATGGCGGGTGTGGTCATGACGGTTTCGAATTCGACGGGGGTCGGCCGGCCGAGCGAGGCTTGTCTGCGGCGTCGGTGGTAGTTCCTCTCGATCCAGGGCAGATCGCGATCCGCAGTTCCTGACGGGTGGCCCATGAACGGCGGTCGAGGACGTTCGTCTGCAGCAGGCTGAAGAACGACTCCATGGCTGCGTTGTCGCCTGCAGCTCCGACCCGGGGCAAAGCCGTGAGCATCGCGCGCGAACAGCCCGATTGGACGACAGGCAGGGATCACTTGACGCTCTGCGACGCGTGAGGATGTGTCACTCATGGTGCGAGGGGGAGCAGCCGCTGGCCGGCAGGCTGGCCTGATGACGTGCGTTCGCTGATGACATCAGGCGCCGCTCGTCGCACACTGCCGGTGAAGGGAGGGCTGTCTTGCTGCGATGCGGGGTCCGACAGATGCTGTGGGCGGGGTGCACGGCGCTCGGCGTGGTCGTCAGCGTGCTGCCCCTGGCGGCAGACACGGCACGGGCGGGTCCGGTGCCGACCGACTCCTTGGGGAGGACGGATCCGGCGCACACCGATATCCTGTTCGTCGGGGCCCACCCCGATGACGAGTCGTCATCCTTGGCCACCTTCGGCCAGTGGCAAGAGCGGCGAGGCCTGAGCACCGGCGTCGTCACCATCACCCGGGGCGAGGGCGGCGGGAACGCGGTCGGCACCGAAGAGGGGGCAGCTCTCGGCCTGATCCGTGAGGGCGAGGAGCGCAAGGCCGTACGGCGGGCCGGCATCCGCAACGTCTTCTATCTCGACAAGCCGGATTTCTGGTACACACTCTCCGCTCCGCTGACCGCCACGGTCTGGAACCCGTTGCCCCAGCCGGCGACGGACACGCTTTCGCGGCTCGTCCGGCTGATCCGGGCGACCACCCCGCGCGAAGTGGTGGTCATGGATCCGCGCCCGTTCCACCAGCACGGCGGACACCAGGAGGCGGCACGGCTGGGTGTCGAGGCGTTCCAGCTCGCCGGCGACCCGACCGCGTTCCCCGGGCAGATCACACGGGAGAAGTACCCGGCCTGGAAACCTTCCCGACTGCTCGCCACGAATGGCGGTTTCCCGGGGCCCGCGGGGGAGAAGTGCGGCAAGTACCAGGCCAAGGACCCGCACACCGGGCTCCCCGTCATCGGTGTGTGGACCGGCACGACAGCGCGCGGACACTCGGGCAGGACCTGGGCGCAGATCGAGCGGGACGCCACCCGCGAGTACGTCACCCAGGGTTTCGCCTCCCTGCCCCCGACGGTCGAAACCCCACGGGCGAAGCTGCCCTGCGAGTGGTTCACCGTCCTGGCCGACAGCCGTACACCACAGGCTCCCGCCACACGCGAACAGCCGGGCCTGCGCCCGCTGTACGCCGACTTCCGCGCCTGGGCCCGGCGGATGCGGATGCCCTGGCTCGCCAATGACGCCCAGCCCGCGTATCCGGCCAACCCCTCCGCCAGTGTGCCCTCCGTGGCCGAGGCTCCCGTCGTGGACGGTGTCGCCGGACCGGAGGAGTACCCCGGCCCGGCGCTACGGCTCACCCACTGGGAGGGCGAGCGATGTGCCGACGAGAAGGACTGCGCGGCGGACGTCAGCTTCTCGCGCCAGGCCGATGACCTGTACGTGTTCGTCCGCGTCGCCGACGACATCAAGGGGTACGCCCTGGACGCCGGAGCCGACTGCAAACGCCACTGGCGCACCGACGCCGTCGAGGTCGCCCTCGACCCGCAAGGCCGCTCCGACGACACCTCGACCACTTTCAAGACCGGCATCCTGCCCTTCACCAAGGACAGCAAGGGACCCTGCGCGGAACGCGACGCCGACAACCGGCAGGGACCGGCGAGCCGCACCGCCCCGGGCCTGGCCGTCGCCTCCGCCGTGACCGATCCGTACGAGGGGTACGCGGTCGAGGTCAGGATTCCGCTCGACGGGCTGCCCGCCCCCGCCGATCCTGAGCGACTGGCGGTCAATATCCTCCTCTACGACTCCGACACGGCGGACCGGACCGGTCAGACGCGTCTGGCCTGGTCCCTCTTCGGCAGCGCCCAGGCCGATCCCTACGTCTGGGGCACCTTGCGCCTGCCCGGATACGTCCCGCCGCCCGACCAGCCGGTGCAGCCCGCGCGGATTCCCGAGGAGGCCGCCCGGAGCAGCGGCTCCACGGCATCCGTCGAGCAGGCCCGGCGCACTGGTGTCCCTCTCGCGGGCGGTCCGCGACGACCACGGCAAGGGGGCTGACCTCCGGCTGGTATCGAGACCGCCCACTGTGATCGGGCAGGCGTTGCGGTCAGACCTCGCCCAGACGGCGCCGGTCCTCCTCGTCCCACTTCCTGGTGTCACGCGGCGCCGCGTAGGGCTCCTCGTCCGGTGGCAGGCCGCCGGCGATCGCTCGCTGGCGCACGATCTCCGCGTCGAACTCCAGGCCCAGCAGGATGGCCAGGTTGGTGATCCAGAGCCACACCAGGAAGACGATGATGCCGGCCATCGCGCCGTAGGTCTTGTTGTAGGACGCGAAGTTGGCGACGTAGAACGCGAACGCACCGGAGGCGATCATCCAGATCAGCAGGGCCAGGAAACTGCCCGGGGTGATCCATTTGAGGCCCTTGACCTTCGCGTTCGGGCACGCCCAGTACAGGAGCGCGATCATGAGGGTGACCAGGGTAGCCAGGACGGGCCATTTGGCGATCGACCACACTGTCAAGCCGGCGCTTCCGATGCCGAGTGCGGTGCCTGCCTGGCGGGCGAGGCCGCCGGTGAAGACCACGATCAGTGCGCTGATCACCGCCAGGACCATCAGGACCATGGTGAGTCCGATCCGTACGGGAAGGAGCTTCCAGACCGGCCGGCCTTCGGGCATCTCATAGACCGCGTTGGCCGCGCGGATGAACGCCGCGACGTAGCCCGACGCCGACCACACGGCCAGGACCAGGCCGACGATCGCCATCACCGAGCCGAGGCCCGCGCTGCCCCGTAGTTGCCGCACCGCGTCGGTGATGATGTCCCGGGCCGGTCCGGGCGCGAGCCGCTGGACGTTGTGCAGGACCTTGTCGGTGGTCGACTGACCGGTCATGCCCAGGAGCGACACCAGCACCAGCAGCGCGGGAAACAGCGACAGCACGCCGTAGTACGTGAGCGCCGCCGCGCGGTCGCTCAGCTCGTCGTCCCTGAACTCCCGAAGGCTGCCTTTGAGTACCGCACCCCATGCTCGCCTCGGCAGCTCTGTCGGCGTATCCGGCGCCGCCCGCTGCACCTCCGGCGGCGGGCCGGCCTCCCGTGCTGCCCCACCGGTGCTGCCGTTGCCATTTCGCCCTCGGAGGTGCCACTTCGCCATGCGCGCCGGGTACCCCGGAGAGCCGGTTTCACGCCAACTGTTCCTTCCTGGACGGTGCGCTCCCGCCCTGTCCGCCCGTCCCGCGCGGGCTCATCTCGTCGCCAACTGCCGGGAATTGCCGCCGGGTGCCACGCTCGACGGCTGTTGCAGGGCAGTGACAAAGGCCGGGCAACGCGTTCGGGGCGAGGGGCATCTTCTCAGGTAAGAAGCGAGCAAACAGCATCAACTCACTGAAGCGTGAGATCTAGGGCTTTTCGACTGAGAGGGATTTTCATGGCCATCACCAAGCGGCACTCCCTGCGTATCGCTGCCGTGGGCGTCATCAGCGCGGCGTCCGTCGTTCTCGCGGGAACCGTTGCCTCGGCCGCCACCCCGGCGACCGGTAGCTCCGTCGCGCAGGCGACCTCCGCCAAGGCCGGCATCACCGCCAAGCCGTCGGTGACCTCGGTGAAGGCATGGCAGCTGTTCCGGGTCACCGGTACCGCGACCGGTCTGAAGGCGGGCAGCAAGATGGTTCTCCAGCAGAAGCAGGGCAAGAAGTGGGTCAGCCTGCCCGCCGTGACGCAGCTCAGCTCCAAGGGCACCTACTCGTTGGGCGTCAAGCTGGGTCTCAAGGGCAAGAACGACCTGCGCATCCTGAGCGGGAACGTGGCTTCGCCGGTGTTCAACGTGACCGTTCACTGACCTCCGTACCTCCCGCGCGGGTCCCCAAATGACCCGTGTGCACAGACCGACAGCCCGCGGCCGTTCCGGTCGCGGGCTGTCGGCGTTCCGCGGGATCTCCGGCTCTGGATCCCGTTCGCCGTCGGCGCGTCAGGTGCCGGTCTCCTTCCGTTCCTTGTGGCTTCAACTGGCCTCCCCTGCCCGCGTCTTGTGTCGTCTCTATGTTCTGTTGGGGGTTCTTCTGGAAGAAGGGATTCATGGACACACTGCCGGCGCTGCAGGCCTGTGGGATCACCAAGTGTTTCGGCGACGTCATCGCACTCGACGGCGTCGATCTGGATGTGGCGCAAGGGCAGATCCATGGCCTGGTCGGACCGAACGGCGCGGGCAAGACGACCTTGCTCGGGCTTCTGCTGGGACTGGCCGTCGCCGACAGTGGCCGGCTGGAGATCCTGGGGACGCCGGTCGGGCGCGAGCTCGCCGCTCCCGACGGGGTCGCCGGCTTCGTGGACGGACCCGGCCTCTACCCCTCGCTCACCGCCCGGCAGAACCTCGCCGCCCTGGCAGCCCTGCGCGGCCACTTCGCGCGGACGGCGGGGATCGACGACGTGCTCGACGAGGTCGGGCTCACCGATGTCGCCGACGACCGTGCCCGCGGCTTCTCCCTCGGTATGCGCCAGCGGCTCGGGCTCGCCGCCGCCCTGCTCACCAAGCCCCGGTTACTCGTCCTCGACGAACCGGCCAACGGCCTCGACCCGGCAGGAAAGAGACACGTGCACGGTGTCCTGACCCGGCTCGCCGCCGACGGAACCAGCGTCGTGCTCTCCAGCCACCGCATGGACGACGTCGAAGCGCTGTGCTCCGAGGTCACGATCCTCGCCGCCGGACGGGTCGTCTTCTCCGGCCCGCTCGGCAAACTCGCCGCCGAGAACCGTGAACTCGACTACCGGCTCATCACCTCCGACCCGTCGGCTGCCCGGCGGCTGGCGGACGAGACGGACGGGGCCAGGACCGTCGACGACGCCGAGGGGCGACGCGACTCCGGCGTGCTCGTCGTGCGCGCCCTGGTGCCCGCCCTCGACGAGTTGGTGAGGCGGCTCGTCCACGCGGACATCGCGCTGCGCGAGCTCGCCCCGGTGGCCTCGCCGCTCGAAACCGCCTTCCTCTCCCTCACCGAGCCGCTCACCGAGAAGCCGATCGCGCGACAGCAGCGGATCGAGCCGCAGGAGGCCGGACGATGACCACGGCCGTCGCTGCTCCCCACGCTTCCGCCGCCCACCGCGTCCCGGTGGTGCGCGCATACCGCTTCGAGCTGGTCAAGCTCGTCTCCCAGTGGCGTATCCGCCTGCTGGTGCTCGCCTGCTGGCTCGTGCCGGGTGCCCTCGTCGCCTTGGTGGCCCAGCAGAGCACGCTCCCCACGGACACGCTCTTCGGCCGCTGGATGCACGCGACCGGGTGGGCCGGACCGCTGGTGACGCTCGGGTTCTGTGGCAGTTGGGCGCTGCCCCTGCTGACCTCGGTGGTCGCCGGTGACGTGTTCGCCTGCGAGGACCGGCTCGGGACCTGGCGCCATCTCGTCGTGGCGGTGCGCTCGCCCCGGCGGATCTTCGCGGCGAAGGCGCTGGCCGGCCTCAGCGTCATCGTGGTGCTCGTGGTGGGCCTGGCCTGTTCCAGTACGGTCGGCGGGCTCGCGGCGGTCGGCAACCATCCACTCGTCGGCCTCGACGGGCACGCGTTGGCACCGTCGGACGCCGCTTGGAAGGTCGTGCTCGCCTGGGTCTGCGTGCTGGCCCCGACGCTGGCCCTCGCCGCGATCGGGCTGCTCGGCTCCGTCACCCTGGGTCGCTCACCGATGGGACTGCTGCTGCCGGTTCTCGTCGCGCTCGCGATGCAGCTCGCCCAGATCCTGCCGCTGCCCGTAGCCGTACGCCTGGCCCTGCCCGGTTACGCGTTCATCGCCTGGAACGGACTGTTCACCAGCCCCGCGCAGGGCAGCCCGCTCCTGATCGGCGTCGTGGTGAGTCTGCTGTGGGCCGTGACCGCCACGGCGCTGGCCTACCTCCTGTTCGTACGCCGCGACTTCACCAACCCGGCGCACGACGGCCCGGGGCGTCGCGGGCTCACCGTCGCGGTGCTGCCGTTCGCCGGGCTGCTCGCCGGGACGGTGGCCGTCGTCGCGGCGGCGACCACGGCCGGTGGCTCCGGCATCGAGCAGGAGAAGGTGCAGCGCTCGCTCGCCACGGAATTCGCCCACCTCTATCGCACGCAGACCGAGCAGCTCAACCGGCCCGCCGTCACCGAGGCGCAGCTGAAGGCCACGGCGGCGTGCACCAAGGGCAACGTCAGGACCGGCGCCCACGGGCCGGGCAACGACTGGCGCTGCGTCGTCTCCTGGCACCTCCCCGGTGTCGAGGCCACCGGACAAGCCGTGTACCAGCTCGATGTCGGCGCGGACGGGCGGTTCTTGGCCGACGGCGACGGGCCGAAGGAAGTGAACGGCTACTTCTTGGTGCGGACCGCCACTGGGGACGCGCCGAACCCGCTCTGGCAGTTCGACGGCAATGTCGATCTGCTCTCCGCCACCCCGAAGGGATGACTCCATGCAGGTCACACGCCGCCGTCGGAGTGCCGAGGAGAGGCGCTCCGGCTCTGTCGGCAGGCGTATCGGCAGACGCCCCGGCCGGCGAACCCCCCTGGCGACGGCGGGCGTCGCCGCCGTCGCCCTCGCTCTCGCCGGCACCGCCTTCGCCCAGACCGACCAGTTCGGCACGGCCCAGGTAGGCCAGGTCACCCAGCACGGCCAGGTCATATCCAGCGACCAGTTCATCGCCCCGTTCGGTGCCCGCTTCGTCATCAACAACGGCAAGATCATGTCGTCCACGGTCAGCCCGGACGGCACCCACTTCGCGGCCTCGCTCGCAGACGGGGGGCTGGCGCTGGACATCGTGAACCTGCAGAGGGGGAAGCTGCAGCAGCGCATCGGCAACTCCGCATCGGCCGACCTGCGCATCAGCGGCAACGACGTGGGCCAGGAAGGCCCGACGTACTCGCCCGACGGCAAGCAGCTGTGGCTGGGCCAGACCGACGGCTACACCAAGTTCACCGTCAACGCGGACGGCAGCCTCGCCAGCCCCGTGGCCGTCAAGATCCCGGCGGACGGCCCCAAGCACGCGCTGGTGGGCGCGGCGGCGTTCTCACCCGACAGCTCCACCGTGTACGCGGCGGTCAACGGCCAGAACCGGGTGGTCGCCATCAACGCGGCGACCGGGGCGGTCCAGCAGAGCTGGGCCGTGGGCAGCGCCCCGCGCGGCATGGCCTTGGTCGGCGCCAAGCTGTACGTCAGCAACGAGGGCGGCCGCCCGGCGCGGCCTGGCGACACCACGGTCAACTCCTACAACACCCAGGTGCCCGCAGACCCGGTGACCGCGGCGACCACCACCGGCACGGTCAGCGTCATCGACGTGGCGAACCCGAGTGCCGCCGTCGCGAGCATCGACGTCGGTCTGCACCCCGCCGCCGTGTACGCCAAGAAGGGCGCGGTGTTTGTCACCAACACCGCAACCAACGACGTCTCGGTCATCGACCCGGCGAAGGACAAGGTCGTCCAGACGATCTCCACCAGGCCGTGGCCGGAGGCGTCCGTGGGCTACGAGCCCAACGCGGTGACGTTCTCCCGCGACGGCCGCCTGCTGGTGACGCTCGGCCGGGCCAACGCCGTCGCCGTCTACCGCTACACCACCCCGCAGGAGCCGGTCAGCTATGTCGGCCTGCTCCCCACGGACTACTTCCCCGCGGAGATAACCACCGTCGGCAACGAGGTGCTGGTCTCCAACACCCGCGGTATCGACGCGCGCCGCCCTTCCAACAGCGCCGGTCACGGCACCCACGACACGACATCGAGCCTGCAGCGGTTCCTGCTGCCCAAGGACAGCATCATCAAGGCCCAGACGGCCAAGGTCTTCGAGCAGAACGGCTGGACGCCCGGCTCGGTCACGCACGGCCAGGGCAACGCGCAGCCGGCGCCCGTTCCCGTACGGCTCGGCGACCCGTCGACGATCAAGCACGTCTTCCTGATCGTCAAGGAGAACCGGACCTACGACCAGGTCTACGGGGACCTGCCGCAGGGCAACGGCGCCCCGGCGCTGGCCGAGTTCGGTGAGAACGTGACCCCCAACCAGCATGCGCTGGCCAAGCAGTTCGGGCTCTACGACAACACGTACGACATCGGCACGAACTCGGCCGAGGGGCACAACTGGCTGATGCAGGCCGACAACCCGGAGTACACCGAGTCCATGGCCGGTGAGTACGCGCGCAGCTACGACACCGAGGACGACGCCCTCGGCCACCAGCGGACCGGTTTCCTGTGGACCGGCGCCCAGGCCGCCGGGCAGTCCGTACGGGACTTCGGCGAGTTCCAGCAGTTCCTGACCAAGCCGGCGGGCGCGAGCTGGCAGAACCTGTACTGCGACACCAAGAACATGCGCTCGACCGGACAGGACACCGCCTACCCCCTGGTCTCGTCCTCGCCGATCCCCTCGCTCAACGACGTGTCGGTGCACGGCTTCGCGAAGTTCGACACCAGCGTGCCGGACATCTACCGGTACGAGATCTGGAAGCGTGACTTCGAGAAGAACGGGCCGGCGAACCTGAACATGTTCTGGCTCTCCAGCGACCACACCGGCGGACCGCCGAACGCGGCCGCCCAGGTCGCCGACAACGACCTCGCCACCGGCCGGCTCGTCGACACGATCTCGCACAGCCCGTACTGGAAGGACTCCGCGATCTTCGTGGTCGAGGACGACTCCCAGGCCGGCCTGGACCACGTCGACGGCCACCGCGCCCCGATCCAGATCATCAGCCCCTGGGCCAAGCACGGCGTCGTCGACAGCCACTATTACTCGCAGATCACGATGATCCGCACCATCGAGCAGATCCTCGGGATCCACCCGATGAACCAGAAGGACAGCGCGGCCAGCCCGATGGCCGCGGCGTTCACCGCCACGCCGGACCTCACCCCGTTCAGCGCGCTGCCCAACCGCACCTCGCTGACGGCGGGTCTGACGGTGCCGCCCACCTGCGGCGAGGATGCCCCGGCGCCGCAGAACCCCGCCGCGGCGGCCGTTCCGACGGCGAAGGTGCGCGCGGACATGCAGAAGCTCGCGGCGCAATGGGAGACCTGGAAGTCGCACCAGCGGCTCACCGGACCCGACGCCAAGCCCGACTTCGCCAACCCCGCGCAGATGAACCACTTCACCTGGTACCAGACGCACGCGTGGGCGAAGCCGTATCCCGGCGAGAAGAAGATCTACGCGCCCGAGGACGTGCCGGGCGCCTACATCCCGTCAGCCGATCGCGAGTGACGCAGTGGATGCGGACAGGGCCCCGGGGGGGGGGGGGGGGGGGGGGGGGGGGGGGGGGGGGGGGGGGGGGGGGGGGGGGGGGGGGCGGGGTTGCCCTGTCTTC
>NZ_JBVIHM010000046.1:0-10785 GCF_055570295.1 Streptomyces sp. NPDC031265 | reverse complement strand
CGAAGAGTAGCCTACGCTCCCCCCCTCCCTCCCCCGCCACCGAGGCGGAGCCAAGGGACCCCCCCCCCCCCCCCCCCCCCCCCCCCCCCCCCCCCTGGCCCTGTAGTCGTGGGCAGCAGCCTAAGCCCTCGACTCCGCCTTCCAGTCCTGGGCGAGCAGGCCGAGCAGCACCTCGTCCAGGAACTCGCCCAACACCCAGGCCGAGGAGCGCAGCACGCCCTCACGGACGAAGCCGTTGCGCTCGGCGGAGCGCAGCATCGCGGTGTTGTCCGCCAGCGTCTCGATCTGCAGCCGGTGCAGGCCGCGCACGACGAAACCGTAGTGGCACAGCGCCGCGACCACGTCGGTGCCGTAGCCCTTGCCGCGGGAGGACGGCAGCAGGCCCAGGCCGATGTGCGCCGACCGGTTGTGGGTGTCGATGCCCCACAGGGTCGCGGTGCCGACCAGCGTGCCGCCGTCCAGCTCCACCACGGAGAACGGGACGCTTCCGTGCTGGCTGTCGTCCACCACGAGCCGCGGGTCCTTCGAGCCGGGCGTGACCGGCCGCCACGGCCCGGACTCGGCCCGCGAGGCGTTGGCCACGTCGTCGTAGAGCTCGGCCCGCAGGATCGGGATGTCCTCCTCGTGCCGGGCCCGCAGCCCGATCTTGTTGCCTCGAAGCATGCGAGCTTCCTATCGGACCGGGTCGGCCTGCGGCAAACCAATTAAGCCCATCAACGGCCGTCCGTTGTCCCGTCCGTTGTCCCGTCCGGTCACGGCCGCGCTTCCCGCCGCGCCTGCTCGCGCAGGGCCATCCGGGCCGCGGGCGAGGGACCGTCCGGGCCCCAGTACGGATGGGCGGCGATCAGGACGGACAGCCGCTGGAGGCTCCGCCGGGCGGCCGCGGTCCCGCCCGGAGCGGGATCGGTCAGCCGCCGGTACGCGTCGTACCACGCCACCTGGGCTGTCACGAGATCACGGGGGAAGGGAAACGTCGCCATGGCGGTATTAGACCGTGTGTTCGAATTAGCAGGCAAAAGCCCAGGTGGAATGCTCCCGCCGTGGCCTCCACCCGTCGTCCCCTCGGCACCGGCCCGCAGACACCGCAGCCGCCGGTGCCGCCCGCCGAGCCCCGCCGCCGCGTGCACGCCACCCGGGCCGATCTGGACACCGGCCCCCTGGACCAGGCCCACCTCCCCGACGTCGACGATCTCCGGGCCCGGGGCGTGCTGAGCCCCGAGCCCTGGGGAAGACTCCACCCCGTGAGCACCACGTGCCGGCCGCTGGGGACCGGCCGTGAACGCGTTTTCCGCATCACCGATCTCACCGCCGAGAAAACAGCGCTCCACCGCACTACTTGGCACGGTTGCCGCGGCTACTGGGGCTACTGGGGCTACTGGGGCTACTGGGGCTTCATGGAGCGAATTTGGTAACTGCCCTGCAGGTCGCCGCGTGTGAGGGGGAGTGTGGACCCGACGCGGGTGCGGGGGTTGTGGTTGGTGCCCGTGTAGTACTGCACCCGGTAGTTCGATCGGTTGTCTACCGAGCGCACGTTCTGTCCCCTCTGGATGAAGCCGCAGTCGTCTGCAGTGTTGGCTTTGTCGCCTCCGAACCACTGACACCCTTGCCCGGTGCGGTTCCAGCCCGCTGTAGACGCAGAAGTACCCGGAACCGAATTCGTAGGCCCCCGCACCGGCAGGTGCTGCGGGAGCCGCAGCCGCGGCGGGAAGACCACCGCGGAGCATGTGACCCGTGGCCTGTCCGGGCAGGCGAGGGGCGGGCAGCGGTGCCGGGGTTGATCACGGTCGCGAGGTGGTGAACCGGTTGGTGGGGGAGCCGCCTGTACCGGCTGGTCTGCCGCCGTTGGAGGAGCGACGGGAGGTGTGGTTGGTCCAGGAGTTATCGGTGCATGCCCGTCTGCACGCCGAGATCGAGTCCGAGCTGTTGCCGCTGTGGCGGGCGGAGCGGATGGTCGCCGCCTGGAGGCGGGAGCGGGGGGTGCCGAGCGAGGCGGAGGTTGCCGCGGAGCAGGAGCGGTGGGGGTGTGACCGCGCCTGGGTGGAGGCGCGGCTTCGGCGCTCGCGGGCGAAGGAGTGGGAGGCCCGCCTGCTGAAGGCGGCGCGGGAGGAGGGGGTGTTCGAGCCTGTCTCCCAGCGGCTGGGGGTGATCCGGAGCGCGCTGGTGGCCGCCATCACGGGCGACGTGGAGCACTTGTTCTGCCCCGCGGAGGTTCCGCCGGTAGCCATCGGCGGAACCTCCGCGGCCCATGACGCTAGTAGCTGTCGTAGCTGGGCTTACCGTTTGACCGGTAGACGCCGACGATGGTGCCGCCCTTCGTCGTCGAGACGCTGACCGGCTCCAGCGCGGTGGGGATCGTTCCGTCGGCGAACAGCCGCTTGCCGGTGCCGATGATGACCGGGTGGATGGTCAGCCGGTACTCGTCGACGAGGCCGTGCTGCATGAGGGTCTGGGCGAGGTCGCCGCTGCCGACGACGTTGATGTTGCCGCCGTCGGATGCCTTGAGCTTGCGCACGGCATCGACGACGTCGCCCTCCAGCAGCGTGGAGTTCTGCCACTCGACGGACGTCAGGGTCCGAGACGCCACGTACTTGTGCATGCTGTTCATCCGATCGGTGAACGGGTTGTCGGGATCGGCGGTTGGCCAGTACGACGCGAAGATCTCGTACGTCTTGCGGCCGAGCAGCATCGCGTCGGAGTGCTCGTACCAACCGGCGATGGCCGTGCCGACCTCGTCGTCGGCCACCGGTTTCTGCCAGCCGCCGTGCTTGAAGCCGCTCTCAGCGTCCTCGTCCGGACCGCCCGGCGCCTGCATGACGCCGTCGAGCGTCAGGAACGTGCAAACGATGATCTTGCGCATGGTGTGCTCCCTTCGTCGACGGGTAGACCGTACAACCGCCGGAAACTCATCGGCGGAACTTCCGCGGCGCAGGACACCAGCGTCAGTCCGGAGGGGCTTCCCAATGAGAAGTCAAGCCCTGGCAGAGCGTCCCCAACCCCGGTCGAGCGAGCCGCTTGCCGGGCGGGATCATTCGCCGAGCGTGGTTGGGCCGAGGCCGGACGGCAGCCGGCGCACTGCCACTGCCACGGCTTCCTGCGCTGTGGCGAATTGGCCAAGGTCATCGTCGATGAAGCCCGTGCCCACCCCGTACGTGCCGTCGCTGTTCGCGCTCAGGCATGGTCCGACGACGGTAAGGTCTGGGCGGGTGGTGGTCGAGAAGCGCAGTGCCCAGTGGCTCGTGAACGGGTAGAGGGCACGTAGTGCCGGCTCGGCGTGCGCTGCCTCGATGAGGTTTTGGTACGTCGCCTGCCAGGCGTACTCCAGTTCGGCCGCCTCCCGACGCATGCCCTGCCATTCGGATTCCGTCGAGCGCGCGGGATCGTTGTCGGGGACTTCGAACCGGCCGGTCAGGTGCACGAAGGGCGCCGCCTGTCGGATGTCCCCCAGGGCCGCCCCGTCGCACCACGCCCGGACGGCCCGAGCGACCTCGGCCAGGTCGTCCGTCTCGCCGTCGATGAGGGCCACACCCTGAAACGACTCCGTACCGCGGATCGACCACTGCCGTTGGTGCGACCAGGCGCTGATCTGCAGCGGCTCGCGGTGCGGCGGCGTCCCTTCGACGATCGCGTGGAGCAGCGGAGCGAAGTCTGGTGACGTGACGGCGACGGCTTCCAGGCCGCCCTCCGCCTCGGCCCGTAGGGCTGTGGCGAGGCTGCCGTGGGCCGCGACGTCGGGGTACAGGACTGAGGGATCGGGAGGGGTAGGCACGGCTCCTGATTGTGCCCGAGCCGCCGACTCTCCGGTCTCAGTTGCTCGCAAAGCAGAGGTCGGACTCGCAATCTACGGAGTCACACGCGAAGTCAAGAACCGATCGGTCTGAGGGCCTCGGCTTCGAAGGCGCCGGTGCGCGGCCATGCCTACGAATGCGGTGTCGTATTCCGTTCAAAGCCGAGCATCCGCTGTGCGGGCGCTCGTGCTGGCAGGGAGCCGTGCGGACATAGGGCGGGCTCCTCGGCAAGGTGGCAGGGGCAAAGGCTGTGGAGATCACCGTCCAGTGGATCCGGACGACCTGGACGAAAGAGTCCCGAGGGGGGAGGGGGGAGGCCGCGGCTCGAAGAAATGCAGCTCCCGTCGGCTTCGCTCTCCCGGACGATCAGGCTGCCTTCGCGCACGTAGTCCGTATGCATGAGCGCGAAGGCTTCGAGCCGTATGACAACCGGGAAGACCTGGGCAAGCTCGATGTCCAGCTCCGTGAGCCGATGGTCGGTTGAGGGTGTTCCCCCGAGTGCAGCCCCTGTTCGCCCTGCCGCCCCGGCAGCGCCAGCCTGCGGCTGTCCGGCTCGTCCCTGGTCAATGGGTCCGCTGGCAGCTCAACTACCGCTTCAGTAGCGCCCTGGGGATCCGGGACTGGACGTACTGGCTGGACACGTTCAACATCGCATACGGCCCTGTGGATGCCGATGGGTTCTTGTCCGCGCCCACCGTGTTCATCGACGAGCGCGGACCACTCCGGTAGTTCAAGTAGCTGCTTGTCGCCGAGGAGGGCAAGCCGCGAATTTCGGGTCTGCAGTGCGGGCAGTGGAAGGAGCAGATGGTGGCGCTCGTCAAGAAGGAGTCCAGGCGCATCGTCGTAGACGGCGTCACCTACCGCTGGCGCGTCCGCCACAAGCCGACCCACTGCCAGGGCAACGGCTGGACTCTGCTGACGTTCGCGGTCGAGGACGCGACAACCCCGGGAACCACTCTCGTAGTCCAAACCGATCGCCCCCACCCCGGAAACTGGTTCGTCCTGCCGACAAAGCCGTCATTCCAGCTGATGTCGCGCAGGCCATACGGATCGCTCTCGCACGAGGGTGGACGCCGCTCGCGAACGGATCCCCCTTCCGCCTCGAATTCTCAAACGGGAGCACGACTGGCGAGGAAGCAGCCCTCGCCAGGGGACTGTCGGCATGGTCGGTGCGCGCCATAGGCCGATGCAGAGAAGGTCGACGCGTCCGTAGCGGGCGACGGTTTTGGCGAGCCGGAACTGGTGGCTGGGGCCGCCGGACTTGAGCCGCACCGCGTAGCTGCGACCGACCGGACGCCCCTGCGGGCGGGCCCGTGCAACGTGCGAGGGAACACGGGGCCGTCCTTCTCCCGTCGCCTGTCAGACGGGCACGGCCGACGGTACGGGCCGCGGTCGGCTACCGCCTGCTGGTAGGCCTGTACGGGGAGCAGACCCGCAGCCTGCGGGTGCGCGGCTTGCCGCCATACCAGACGTCCACAAACCACGACGGTGGTGCCTCTGACGCCATCTCGGCAGTGCAGCAGTTCGACCCAAGAGGAGGGCAGTTCGGATCCGTCAAGTGCAGCTGACTGGCTGCTGTCGGGGGCGGGACGTGGAGCTCTCCGCGCGGCCCCCTCCAGAACCCACCGCTCCAGGGGTGATCAGCCGGGCGCGGGCAGGAGGGGCAGAGGCGGGGCGGCGGCGTCCGGGCCGTGGTGGCTGCCGGGGCCGTGCCCGGGCTCGGTGGCTCGGCGGTCGGCGCCCATGCCGTCCGTGCCGGGCACGGCCCGGAGTTGGTGGATCTGACCCGGCAGTTCCACGTGGCGTCGTGCTGGCCGGACGCTGGTGCGGCACTCGCCGAGCTGGTTGTCGTCCGTCGGTCGAGCGTGTTTGGGTCCTCAGTCGGCATCTGGCGCCGCTGCCAACTGACGGGTGGTCACGGTATGGGGTGGGGCTGTTGTTTCCTGCGTGCGCCTTCCAGGCACAAGATCCACGCGCTACGTTCCCGGCTTCCCCCCATGGAAGGAGCCCCCTCGTGGCACCGATAAGACGCGCCATCAGCACGTCTGTGCTCGCCCTGGCCCTGGTGATGCCCCTGGCATCCGGTACGGCGCAGGCATCCCCGGCTGCGAACCATGCCCGCCCCGCCTACAGCACGGTTACGGCCCCGCGGGTGCTGGCGCTACCGGGCACGGTCAACGCCCGGGACATCGGGGGCTACCGCACGTACGACGGCAAGACCACCCGCTGGGATGTGCTGTACCGCTCGGAGACCCTGTCGAAGCTGCCGCCCGAGGGCGTGAGCGCGCTGGCTAACCTGGGGCTGGGCAGCGTGATCGACCTGCGTACCGGGCCCGAGATGCAGGCTGACGGAGCTGACCGGCTTCCGGCCGGCGTGACCTTGATCGCCCAGCCGGTCGACGACACGTCGTTGTTCGCGTTCATCGGCATGGTGGTGCGCAGCAAGGACCCCGTGTACCAGCAGCAGCAGCTCGGCGGAGGAAAGGCCGAAGTGAGGATGGAAGCGCTTTACCGTGCTTTCGTTACCAACCCGGCGAACCGGGCCGCGCTCGGGGCAGCGATCCGCACCGTGGCGAACTCGAACGAGCCCTCGATGTTCCACTGCTCGGCCGGCAAGGACCGCACGGGAATCCTCGCGGACACGATCCTGCGCGCGGTCGGCGTGCCGGCCTCCACGTCCGAGGGTGACTACCTCCTGAGCAATCAACTCCGTGCGGCATCGGACGCTGCGCTGAAGAGTCAGCTCAAGGCCGCGGGGTTCATGCAAGACCCGACCCTGCTTGACCCTTTGCTTCAGGTGCGCAGCAGCTACCTGGGGGCGTTCAGGGCGCAGGTGGTGGCCGACTACGGAAGCTTCGGTGACTTCCTCACCGAAGGGCTCGGGCTCGATGCGCTCACCTTGTTCAAGCTGCGGTTCCGCATCGTCGGCTGACCCCCGAAAGGGAGTGTCCGATCAACGGCCCTGGCGCGCGTTCGCTGGTGACGCAGCGTGTTGCCATCCGTGGAGGGTGCGGTGGCGAAGCAGGGTGAAGCCTGCGCGTCCGTGTATCTGGCGTGCGATCCGTTTGGTACGCGGCGTAAGCATGGGCCAGTCGGCCGCTGCCAGCGGGAAGCCCACCGGCAGCACGAGGGCGAGCAGCGCTGGCAGTGCCATGGCCGTGAAGCTCAAGGGCGACACCGCGGCGAAGAGCAGCACCGGCACCTACGCGTGGGGGACGCGCGGTACGGCCTTCGACGTGAGCATGGACGCCAAGGACTTCGGTGCGCTGAGTCCGGGCGCGACCACCACCATGCGGTTCGTGGGCGGCGCCTACTACTACCGCGTGAAGCCGCAGCCCGAGGGTCCGCTCAAGGACAAGTACTGGATGAAGGTGGACGGCTCCGCCATCTCCGGCGCCCAGGGCAACAAGGCGTTCAGCCAGAACAACGGTGACCAATCGGGTTGTGGTTGTGCGGTCACACACGAAGATGGGCAGACCTGTCGCTCACCGCATCCAACGCTGGTTTGACTTGCCCTCCACCCTCTGCGATAGGGACGTCAACTGGTGCGGTAGAGCAAGGGGACTGCCGCGACCGCCACCGATTCTTCGCGTCCATCTGATCGATGCGCACCCCACCCGCCGAACTCCAAGCCCTGATCACCGCTGTCGCCACCGGCAGACCTCAGGACCTCTACCGCCCGGTCCAACAAACCACCGCTAGTCCCCGCCACCGCCGTCCCCGCCACCGCCGTCTCCACCGCCGCTGTCTCCCCCGCCTCCATCGCCGCCGCCCCCGTCTCCCCCGTCGGAGCCCCAGCCGTCCGAGCCGCCTGGTTCGTTGTCGTCGCCGCCGCTGCCGAGGTTGCTGAACCAGGGGCGGTCCCAGGAGTCGTCGGTGGCGACCGGCTCGCCGGCGCTGGTGTGCGGACGCTGGAGCCGGAAGCGGGCCGTGCCCGTGGTGTCGCCCAGGCCAAAGGTGACCGCGAAGGCCTGGGCCATGACGGCGTCCAGCGGGTCCGGGCTCTCGTAGTGCACGGGCGCCAGGGGCAGCAGCACCGTTTCGGGGTCGAGGTCGGGGCGGCGCGGCGGTCGATGTATCAGGGCGACCCGCTGCTCGTCGCGCAGCAACCAGGAGCTCGTGTGGTCTGCCCGTCGCAGCTCCCAGAGGCCCTGGGGCAGCCGTGCCCGTGCGTAGCTCTTGGACTTGCGCAGCTTCTTCTTCAGGACGAGGGCGGCCGGTACGTCCCCGACGGTCATCCGAAGCCCCTGCGCCTGGTCAGCGGCGCTGTTCAGGAAGCCGTGCGGTGCCCGTATCCGTACGGGGGGAGCGCCCGGCCCCCACACGTCCACGCGTACCAGTCGGCGGTCCACCGCCACGCCTACCTGGCCGACGGGTCCGTGGGCGTACCGTCGGGCCATCCACAGCGGCACGCCCTGCGCCCGTGCCCGCTCGGCCAGGGCGTTCAGCTGCGCGGACCCGCCACAGTGTCGTACCGCCAGTTCTCCGAGCTTCTGGGCGAACTCGGCTGCCTGGCGTACTTTCACGGGAGTGGCGGTGCCGGTGACGCGAGTGACCGGGATGACGCCGCTGCCTGCGGCCAGCCGGTCCAGCGGACGTTCCGTGCCGCCGCCGCCGAGCCAGTGGCCGCGCTGGAACGCCTCGGCCATGGCCGGCAGGTTCAGCTCGCTCAGTGGCGTGACCTTGCCGCCGCGACGCAGGTCTTCCTCCGTCAGCTCAACGGTGCGCGCCAGCGGGTTCCACGACCGTTCCGTATAGAGCGCCTGGCTCATGCCTTCTCCCCGTGTCCGTGCAGTACAGCGACCGAGCCTATCGAGGCTCAGGACGCGTTCGCGCAGCGTCCGGTTTCCGGAGCCCGCGGACACGGCCGGCGGCTGACCCGGGCGGGGTCAACGACCCGCGCCGACCTGGATGCGGCTCACCGGCCGCCGCGAATCGATTGCCCGATCAGGGAAGGGCCGCGCCGACAGGGGCACGGTGACCCGGCGGCGCGATAACGCCCTGACTGGCGGGGCATCGTTTCCCGGCGATGCCCGGGTGCTCGCCGCCGGCTGAGCCAAGGGACTGGGCGCGGTGGGTGAACGAGACGCTCGCGAACCGGATCTCCGCGACGTCTTGGGCAGGTCAACGCCGTCCGTCGGAATCGTGCGCAGATCTGCCTCTGTGCACAGCTGTTTGAAGTCGCTGACGAACAAGCTCTCCTGGTGCATGTCGGAGTTCTCCAGGGCGCACCGGCGTAGCGAGGCCCAGTCGGAGCGGATGGCGGGGACGGCGGTGCCGGCCACGGACAGGGCCGTCTCCCCGGTCCGCAGCGGCAGGCCGAGCACCCCGAAGGTCGCCGCGGTCGCGGCGCCGGTGCCTGCGGCAGCCAGCAGTCGGCTCCGCGCGCCCTGGCGCGCAAGGTGGGCCTGCTCGTACTCCGTGGTGTCGGCCGTGCCGCGGAAGTGCCGCATCAGTCACGGTTCGACGGCGTGCGGGCGCAGCTCGGCGGCGGCGCTCTGGTCGATCGACAGCCGGGTCAGCAGCTGGGTGGCCCGCGCGTGTTGCACCAGCTCGGTGGAGGTTGACGTACTGGCGGCGGGCCTGTGGATGCGTCGCCGGGCGGTAGTTGTGCCTGCAGGCATGCCCGTCATTCTCAAGCGCGGCTCCTCCACGTGCCCACCACCGCGGACTGGAGTGCGCGGGCGCCGAGGAGCCCTGGCGGTGTCGAACGCCGGGGCCTGCGAGATCCACTCCGAAGGTCGGACGTACCCCGACCTTCATGTACGCCTTCGCGTGCCGCACCGCGCCGGTGAGGCTGTCCCGATCAGTCAGCGCGAGCGCGTCCATGCCGAGCTCAGCCGCCCGGCGCACCAGGTCCTGCGGGTGTGAGGCGCCGTAGCGGGCAGAGAACCCGGAAGCGACCTGGAGATGCCTCCCGATCGGGAACCCGGCGCACCGGCCGTCCCCTGCCCGCATCATCGAGATGTGCGGCCGGGCGTCCCAGGACCCGGCGCTGCGCCGCCCGGACGGCTGGCTGCCCTCCTCGTACGCGGCCGATCTCACCCAGGCGGCCGCCCCGACCCCGCCGCAGCCGGCACACCCGCCGACGCAGGCGGCCACGGCCGCACCGCCGGCGCACCTCCCGACGCAGGCCGCGCCGCACACGCCACCGCCCGTGTACGCGCCGACCCAGCCCGCGTATCCGCACCCCGTACAGCCGCAGTCGGTGCGTCCTCCCGTGGCGGGGACCGTCGCGGGTCATCCGGCGGGGGCGGTGCCGCCGCAGCCGCCCCGCAAGCGGAACCGTGCCGCACTCGTCGTCGCGGGAGCGGTCGCCGCCGCGCTCATCGGCGGCGGCGCGTACATGGTGGGGCAGATCACCGGCAGCGACTCGGACGGCGGTCAGGACAACAAGAAGAGCGGCAAGAAGGACAGCTCGTCGTCGCAGCCCGGCGGCGCGGCTTCGGGAGCGGGCGCCGGCAGCGGAAACAGCAAGGCCCCGGCGGCACCGAAGGCAGCCGTGTACAACAACATCAGTATTCCCATCGGTTACTCCGTGAACTTCGCCGACGAGCCGCCCCAGCCGCAGAAGCTGGACGTGTTCTACGAAGGGGACTTCGGCTACGCGGAGGACATGGTCAACGGTGACGCCCTCGCCACCAACCAGTCCAAGAACACCATGGCGCTGCTGGACTCCGGCGAGCCGGGTTCACTGGCCGGCTGCCGCGCCAACACCCGGTACACCACGTCTATCACGAAGGACAAGCTAGGCAAGGGGTCCCGGATCTGCGTGAAGACCGGCTCCGGGCACTACGGCCTGGTCACCGTACGCGGCTTCGCCCCCAAGGAGTCACCGAGCCAGTTCGTCGGCGTGGACCTCACGGTGTGGCGCAACGCGACCGCCTCCTGAACGCGCGTGCCACAGTGGCGGGCCCGCCCGTGCCCGTCAGGCCGTGCTGAGTGGATGGGCCGCTGTGGTGGAGCGCGGGGGCCAGGCGCGGGGGGCGAGGATGCCGAG
>NZ_JBVIHM010000045.1:33147-51048 GCF_055570295.1 Streptomyces sp. NPDC031265 | reverse complement strand
TTCGTTTCCGACTCTATCAGACTCTTTCGCGTCCGATTCCCAGTCAGCGGGATTCGCTTTCCAGGTTTTCGCTTTCGCGTTTCCCTTTCCGGCGGCTCCGACTTTACCAGAGATTCTGAGTCGGAATTTCCCTCCCGTTCGGTTTCCCTGGTGTCCCGCGTCGATGACGCGGGAGGCACGCGAAGGTGCCGGGTTCCCGTCTGGAGGAGATGTAAACGTACTGGAGCGGGGCGCCCCGACGCAAATCGAGGGCCCCGCTCCGGGCGTACGCCGTTGGTATCAGACGGGTCGTCAGACCTCGACGACGACCGGGAGGATCATCGGGCGCCGACGGTACGTGTCCGAGACCCACTTGCCGACCGAGCGGCGGATCAGCTGCTGGAGCTGGTGGGGCTCCACGACGCCGTCCTGGGCCGACTTGTTGATCGCCTCTTCGACCTTCGAGAGCGCCGGCGTGAACGCCGAGTCCTCGATGCCGGAGCCGCGTGCCTGGATCGTCGGACCGCTGACGATCTTGCCGCTCGACGCGTCGATGACCACGAAGACCGAGATGATGCCCTCGTCCCCGAGGATGCGGCGGTCCTTGAGCGAGGACTCGGTGACGTCGCCGACCGAGAGGCCGTCCACGTACACGTAACCCGCCTGGACCTTGCCGACGATCTTCGCGGCGCCGTCGACCAGGTCGACGACCACGCCGTCCTCGGCGATGACGATGTGGTTCTTCGGGACGCCGGTGAGGGCTCCGAGCTCCGCGTTCGCCCGCAGGTGACGCCATTCGCCGTGGACCGGCATCAGGTTCTTCGGCTTGCAGATGTTGTAGAAGTACAGCAGCTCGCCGGCCGAGGCGTGGCCCGAGACGTGCACCTTGGCGTTGCCCTTGTGGACGACGTTCGCGCCCCAGCGGGTCAGGCCGTTGATGACGCGGTAGACCGCGTTCTCGTTGCCCGGGATCAGGGACGAAGCCAGGATCACCGTGTCGCCCTGGACGATCCGGATCTGGTGGTCGCGGTTGGCCATTCGGGACAGGGCCGCCATGGGCTCGCCCTGCGAACCGGTGCAGACCAGCACGACCTCGTCGTCCGGCAGGTCGTCGAGGGTCTTGACGTCCACGACGAGACCCGCGGGGACCTTCAGATAGCCGAGGTCGCGCGCGATGCCCATGTTGCGGACCATCGAGCGGCCGACGAAGGCGACCCGGCGGCCGTACTCGTGGGCGGCGTCCAGGATCTGCTGGATGCGGTGCACATGGCTGGCGAAGCTGGCCACGATGATCCGCTTGTCGGCGTTGGCGAACACCGTGCGCAGGACGTTGGAGATGTCCCGCTCCGGCGGCACGAAGCCGGGGACCTCGGCGTTCGTCGAGTCGGAGAGGAGGAGGTCGATGCCCTCCTCGCTCAGCCGGGCGAAGGCGTGCAGGTCCGTGAGGCGCCCGTCCAGCGGGAGCTGGTCCATCTTGAAGTCGCCGGTGGCGACGGCCAGGCCCGCGGGGGTGCGGATGGCGACTGCGAGGGCGTCCGGGATGGAGTGGTTGACCGCGATGAACTCGCAGTCGAAGGGGCCCAGGCGCTCGCGGTCGCCCTCGGCGACCTCCAGCGTGTACGGGCGGATGCGGTGCTCCTGGAGCTTCGCCTCGATCAGCGCGAGGGTCAGCTTGGAGCCGATCAGCGGGATGTCCGGCTTCTCGCGGAGCAGGTACGGGACGCCGCCGATGTGGTCCTCGTGGCCGTGCGTGAGCACGATGCCCTCGATGTCGTCGAGGCGGTCCCTGATGCTGCTGAAGTCCGGCAGGATCAGGTCGACGCCGGGCTGCTCCTCCTCGGGGAAGAGCACGCCGCAGTCGACGATGAGCAGGCGGCCGCCGTACTCGAAGACCGTCATGTTCCGGCCGATTTCGCCGAGGCCGCCGAGCGGGGTGACGCGCAGGCCGTTCTTGGGAAGCTGCGGCGGGGTGCCGAGTTCGGGATGCGGATGACTCAAAAGACTCTCCTCACCACGCACGCCACGTACCTATAGGGCACGTGGCGCGCATGACATTCGTGCACTTGCTGTTGTCGGTTTCGTTCTGCGTATTCAGTTGTGAAGTCTGTGGTGACAGCTCTACCCCGCAGGAGCTAGAGCTGTACCCCGCCGGCCGCAAGATCGATCTTGAGCTGGGCGGTTTCCTCCGCCGTCAGGTCGACCATCGGCAGTCGCAGCGGCCCGCCGGGGAGCCCCTGGAGGGCCAGCGCGGCCTTGGTGGTGATCACTCCCTGGGTACGGAACATGCCCGTGTACACCGGGAGCAGCCGCTGGTGGATCTCGGTGGCCTTCTGGACGTTGCCCGAGAGGTACGCGTCGAGGAGCGCACGCAGCTCGGGGGTGACCACATGGCCGACGACGGAGACGAAGCCGACAGCGCCGACCGAGAGCAGCGGCAGGTTGAGCATGTCGTCGCCGGAGTACCAGGCGAGGCCGGAGCGGGCGATGGCCCAGCTGGCACGGCCGAGGTCGCCCTTGGCGTCCTTGTTGGCGACGATACGCGGGTGCTCGGCGAGGCGCACCAAGGTTTCGGTGTCGATCGGGACACCGCTGCGGCCGGGGATGTCGTAGAGCATCACCGGGAGCTCGGTGGCGTCGGCGATGGCCGAGAAGTGCCGGTACAGGCCCTCCTGAGGGGGCTTGTTGTAGTACGGCGTGACAGCGAGCAGGCCGTGTGCGCCGGAGCGTTCGGCCGTGCGGGCCAGCTCCAGGGTGTGACGCGTGTCATTGGTGCCGATGCCGGCGACGACGTGGGCCCGGTCTCCGACCGCTTCCAGTACGGCCTGTACGAGCTGGTCTTTCTCCGCGTCGCTGGTGGTCGGGGACTCGCCGGTGGTGCCGTTGACGATCAGTCCGTCGTTACCTGCGTCGACCAGGTGGACGGCGAGCCGCTGCGCGCCGTCGAGGTCGAGTGCGCCGTCCGCCGTGAAGGGCGTGACCATGGCGGTGAGGACCCGCCCGAAGGGGGTCTGCGGAGTGGAGATCGGAGCCATGGGTAACACGCTACTCGCTGCTCAGCGCCGGGTGTCCCCTCGGGGGACCTGGCAGAGGGAGCCCGGCACTGCCTGCTCGGGGGTTCAAGCAGTGCCGGGTCCGTTTGATCAGCCTAGATGAACTTCATGAAACGCCGCAATACGGACACTTTGCGCGGGCTGTCCGTACACCTGTGCCCGTACAGGCGGATTCGGACCACTTACGGGGCGACGCGGCCGTTGGTGTTGAAGGCGGCATAGGTGAGCGGCATCAGCTTCGCCCAATGCCCCTCCATCTTCTCACCGACCATCTCGATCTCCCGCTGCGGGAACGACGGCACCTTCGCCTGCTCGTGCTGGGTGCGCAGCCCCAGGAAGTGCATCAGGGAACGGGCGTTGCACGTCGCGTACATCGACGAGAACAGGCCGACCGGGAGCACGGCGCGGGCGACCTCGCGGGCCACGCCCGCCGCCAGCATCTCCTGGTACGCCTCGTACGCCTGGCGGTAGGAGTCCTCCATCACGGGGGCTGTCAGCTCCTGCTGGGCCTCGGTGCCCGCCACGAACTCGTACTTGCCGGGGCGGCCCTGCTGGATGAGCTTGCGGTCGGCTCCCGGCACGTAGAACACCGGCTGGAGCTCCCGGTAGCGGCCGGACTCCTCGTTGTACGACCAGCCCACCCGGTGCCGCATGAACTCGCGGAAGACGAAGATGGGGGCGCTGATGAAGAACGTCATCGAGTTGTGCTCGAAGGGGCTGCCGTGCCGGTCCCGCATCAGGTAGTTGATCAAGCCGCGGGAGCGCTCGGGGTCCTTCTGGAGCTCCTCCAGAGACTGCTCGCCGGCGGTGGAGACACGGGCCGCCCACAGCACGTCGGAGTCGCCCGCCGTGTGCTTCACCAGCTCGACGGTGACGTCACCGCGGAAGCTGGGCGTGAGGTCTGCGGCGGGAGTGTCGGTCACCGACGGGTCCTTCCAGTTGGTACGGCGGCGACCACCTTACGGCCCGGCACCGACAACGCCCGCCGTGACGAACCGTCATAGAATTCTTCGGCCAATTCGGGAATTCGGGCACCAATCCTCAACTCCGCGCGTCTGTATCAGTAGACGCATCACAGTTCGAGCACACCACCACAGCCCGTGCACCACCCCAGAGGCAAGGAGAAGCCCCTCATGTTCCGCCGGCGGGAGTCCGTCCCCTTCACGTTCGTCGCCGAGGCCGACCGCTTCCGCAGCAATGTCGCCCCGCCGCCGCGCGAGCGTGCCGGCGCCGGTCGAATACTGGGCCGTACGCTGGTCGGGCTCACTGTGGTCGCCGGGCTCGCGGGCTCGCTCCTGTTCGGCCTGCCCGCGCTCGAACCGGCCCAGTCTCCGGGACACTCCCAGCAGTCCCAGGCGGACGGCCGCTGACTCTCCCCCATCGTCCGAGTGGCGTGGGAGACACCCCCATGGCCCCCCGAAAGTGGTCGTCCGACTGCCTCCTGGGTAGCCTCACCGGGCACAGCCAATCGAGCGTGCTTGTGAGTGAGGATCAGTCGTGCCCCTGCCCTTCCTGACGGCCGACCGCGCATTCGATGCGACCGCCGACGATGTCGCGCTGCCCTTCGACGACCACGACCGCTGGCGGCGTCCCTACCGACCGGGCCCCTGGCGGGTCGGAGCAGCCGCCGTGCTGCTGCTCCTGGCCTCGTTCGTGCTGCTCGCCGCGGTGATCATCGCGTTCACCAGCGGTCCGGCCGCGGCGCTCGCTGTCCTGGTGGTCGCCCTCGCCGTGATCGCGTCGGCGCTGCGGCTGCTGCGGATGGGCGTCTGGGTCAGCCGGGCCGGGCTGCGGCGGGTCCGCTTCCTGCGCACCTCCACGATGCCGTGGCAGCAGATCGAGAACGTGCGGACGGTGCAGCAGCCGGTGCGGTGGCTCGGGCTGCCCCGGACCGTGCAGGGGCAGGCACTGCTCGTCTCCCGGCGCGGCGGGGCGACGCTTCCGGTGCTGCTCACCGACCACAACGCGGACTTCCTGTCGCGCGTCGAGGCGTTCGACCGGGCGGCCGACACGGTGGAGGTCTGGGGCGCGGAGTACGGGCGCCCCTGATCCCGGGCGGTGCCCCGCGGGGCACCGGCGTACAAAGCACTCCGCCGGACTACTCCGCCGCCTCCCGCAGCGTGATAGCTCGCTGCATCGCCTTGCGGGCGCGGGGGGTGTCGCGGGCGTCCTGGTAGGCCACGGCCAGGCGGAACCAGCAGCGCCAGTCGTTCGGCGCGTCCTCCGTCTCGGCCTTGCGGCGGGCGAAGACCTCGTCGGCCGAGTCGCGGTCGATGCGGCCGGCCGGGGTGCGGACCAGTTCGTCGACCGGGAGGCCGCCCTCGGCCTCCAGTTCGGCGGCGAGGGCGTTGGCCCGGGTCACGAAGCGGGTGTTGGCCCAGAGGAACCAGATGCCGATCAGCGGCAGCACCAGGACCGCGATCCCCATGGTGACGGTGATCAGCTTGCCGTCCTGGATGAGCATCAGGCCCCGGCTGCCGACCAGGACGAAGTAGAAGACCAGGACGGCAGCCGTGACGAAGTAAGTGATCTTTGCGCGCATGACCGGCAGTCCAGCTCAGTTCAGGTCGAGGAAGTGTTCCAGGCCGAAGGTCAGGCCCGGAGTGGTCACCACGCGGCGCGCGCCGAGCAGGATGCCCGGCATGAAGCTGCTGTGGTGGAGCGAGTCATGACGGATCGTCAACGTCTCGCCCTCGGCGCCCAGGAGGACCTCCTGGTGCGCCAGCAGACCGCGCAGCCGGACCGCGTGGACGGGGACGCCGTCGACGTCCGCGCCGCGCGCCCCGTCCAGCGCCGTCGCCGTGGCGTCCGGCGCGGGGCCGACCCCCGCCTCGGCGCGGGCCGCCGCGATCAGCTGCGCGGTGCGCGTCGCGGTGCCCGAGGGCGCGTCCACCTTGTTGGGATGGTGCAGTTCGACGACCTCGACGGACTCGAAGTAGGGGGCGGCGAGCTGCGCGAACTTCATCGTCAGGACGGCCCCGATGGAGAAGTTCGGCGCGATGAGCACACCGGTGGACGGCGAGCCGTCCAGCCAGGTGGTGAGCTGCGCGAGGCGGTCCTCGGTCCAGCCGGTGGTGCCGACGACCGCGTGCATCCCGTGGCGCACACAGAAGTCGAGGTTGCCCATCACCGAGGCGGGGGTGGTCAGTTCGACCACGACCTGGGCGTCCGCGTCGGCGAGCGCCTCCAGCTTGTCGCCCCGGCCCAGCGCGGCCACCAGCTCCATGTCCTCGGCCGCTTCCACGGCCCGTACCGCTTCGGAACCGATGCGGCCCTTGGCGCCGAGAACCGCCACGCGCAGCTTGCTCATGTTGCTTCCTTACGTCCTTGCGTACACGTACGGATCAGGAGACCGCTTCATGGAGGCGGTCGGCCTGCTTGTCCTTCAGCGGGCCGATGACGGACAGCGAGGGACGCCGGCCCAGCACATCACGGGCCACCTCGCGGACGTCGTCCGGGGTGACCGCGGCTATCCGGGCCAGCATGTCGTCGACCGACATCTGGGTGCCCCAGCACAGCTCGCTCTTGCCGATGCGGTTCATCAGCGCGCCCGTGTCCTCAAGGCCCAGGACGGTCGAGCCGGAGAGCTGGCCGACCGCGCGGCCGATCTCCTCGTCCGACAGCCCGTCCGAGGCGACCCGGTCCAGCTCGTCCCGGCAGATCTTCAGGACGTCGTGGACCTGGCTGGGGCGGCAGCCCGCGTACACGCCGAACAGGCCGCAGTCGGCGAAGCCCGAGGTGTACGAGTACACGCTGTAGGCGAGGCCGCGCTTCTCCCGTACCTCCTGGAAGAGGCGGGACGACATACCGCCGCCCAGGGCCGTGTTCAGCACGCCGAGCGCCCAGCGGCGCTCGTCGGTGCGGGCCAGGCCCGGCATGCCGAGGACGACGTGCGCCTGCTCGGTGCGCCGGTTGAGGAGCTCGACGCGGCCCGCCGTCTTCAGGGTGCGGACGCCCTCGCGCGGGGCGACCGGGACCGCGTCCGTACGGGTGAGGGCGCCGGCCTTCTCGAAGGCCTTGCGGACCTGGCGTACGACGGTGGCGTGGTCGACGTTTCCGGCGGCCGCGACGACCAGGTGGCGCGGGTCGTAGTGCTTCTTGTAGAAGCGGGCGACCTGCGCCCGGGTCAGCGCGTTGATCGTGTCGACCGTGCCGAGGACCGGGCGGCCCAGCGGGGTGTCGCCGAGCATGGTGTGCGCGAACAGGTCGTGCACGCAGTCGCCCGGGTCGTCCTCGGTCATCGCGATCTCTTCGAGGATGACACCGCGCTCGGCGTCCACATCCTCTTCGAGGATGAGGGAGCCGGTCAGCATGTCGCAGACGACGTCGATCGCCAGCGGCAGGTCGGTGTCGAGCACGCGCGCGTAGTAGCAGGTGTACTCCTTCGCCGTGAAGGCGTTCATCTCGCCGCCGACCGCGTCGATCGCGGAGGAGATGTCGAGGGCGCTGCGCTTGCGCGTGCCCTTGAAGAGGAGGTGCTCCAGATAGTGCGTGGCGCCGTTGAGCGTGGGCGTCTCGTCGCGGGAGCCGACCTGGACCCAGATGCCGAAGGTCGCCGACCGTACGGAGGGCAGCGTCTCGGTGACGACGCGCAGGCCGCCGGGAAGGGTCGTGCGGCGGACGGTGCCGATGCCGTTGGTGCCCTGGAGAAGCGTTTGGGTACGGGCGACGGCCCGCGCCTCCGAAGAGGTGCGGGCCGTCGTCTTGGAGCTACGGGACGTCACTTGTCGGTGTCGTCCTTCGTCTCGTCGCCGTCTTCACCCTCGACGACCGGGATCAGCGAGAGCTTGCCGCGGGAGTCGATCTCCGCGATCTCGACCTGGACCTTGGAGCCGACCGCGAGCACGTCCTCGACGTTCTCCACGCGCTTGCCACCGGCGAGCTTGCGGATCTGCGAGATGTGCAGCAGACCGTCCTTGCCGGGCATGAGGGAGACGAAGGCACCGAAGGTGGTGGTCTTGACGACCGTACCCAGGTAGCGCTCGCCGACCTCCGGCATGGTCGGGTTGGCGATCGCGTTGATCGTGGCGCGGGCGGCCTCGGCCTGCGAGCCGACCTGGGCACCGATGTAGATGGTGCCGTCGTCCTCGATCGTGATCTCGGCGCCGGTGTCCTCCTGGATCTGGTTGATCATCTTGCCCTTGGGGCCGATGACCTCACCGATCTTGTCCACCGGGATCTTGACGGTGATGATCCGCGGGGCATTCGGGGACATCTCGTCCGGCGTGTCGATCGCTTCCATCATCACGTCGAGGATGTGGAGGCGGGCGTCGCGGGCCTGCTTGAGGGCCGCGGCCAGGACGGAGGCCGGGATGCCGTCCAGCTTGGTGTCGAGCTGGAGGGCGGTGACGAACTCCTTCGTACCGGCGACCTTGAAGTCCATGTCGCCGAAGGCGTCCTCCGCACCGAGGATGTCGGTGAGGGCGACGTAGTGCGTCTTGCCGTCGATCTCCTGGGAGATCAGACCCATGGCGATACCGGCGACGGGGGCCTTGAGCGGCACACCGGCGTTCAGCAGCGACATGGTGGAGGCGCAGACCGAGCCCATGGACGTCGAGCCGTTGGAGCCGAGGGCCTCGGACACCTGACGGATCGCGTACGGGAACTCCTCGCGCGTCGGCAGGACCGGCACGATCGCGCGCTCGGCGAGCGCGCCGTGGCCGATCTCGCGGCGCTTGGGCGAGCCCACGCGGCCGGTCTCGCCGACCGAGTACGGCGGGAAGTTGTAGTTGTGCATGTAGCGCTTGCGGGTCACCGGGGAAAGGGTGTCCAGCTGCTGCTCCATACGGAGCATGTTGAGGGTGGTGACGCCCAGGATCTGGGTCTCGCCACGCTCGAACAGCGCCGAGCCGTGCACGCGCGGGATGGCCTCGACCTCGGCGGCCAGGGTACGGATGTCCGTGATCCCGCGGCCGTCGATGCGGACCTTGTCCTTGATGACGCGCTCGCGGACCAGCTTCTTGGTCAGCGCGCGGTACGCGGCGGAGATCTCCTTCTCGCGGCCCTCGAAGGCCGGCAGGAGCTTCTCGGCGGCCAGCTCCTTGACGCGGTCCAGCTCGGCCTCGCGGTCCAGCTTGCCCGCGATGGTCAGCGCCTGGGCGAGCTCGCCCTTGACCGCGGCGCTGAGCGCCTCCAGGACGTCGTCCTGGTAGTCGAGGAAGACCGGGAACTCGCCGGTCGGCTTCGCGGCCTTGGCGGCGAGCTCGGCCTGGGCCTTGCAGAGCACCTTGATGAAGGGCTTCGCGGCGTCCAGACCGGCGGCGACGACCTCCTCGGTCGGCGCCTCGGCGCCGCCCTTGACCAGCTGGATCGTCTTGTCGGTGGCCTCGGCCTCGACCATCATGATCGCGACGTCGCCGTCCTCGAGGGCGCGACCCGCGACGACCATGTCGAAGACGGCGTCCTCGAGCTCGGTGTGCGTCGGGAAGGCCACCCACTGGCCGCGGATCAGCGCGACGCGGACGCCGCCGATCGGGCCGGAGAAGGGCAGGCCGGCCAGCTGCGTGGAGCAGGAGGCGGCGTTGATGGCGACCACGTCGTACAGGTGGTCGGGGTTGAGCGCCATGATCGTGGCGACGACCTGGATCTCGTTGCGCAGTCCCTTCTTGAAGGACGGGCGCAGCGGGCGGTCGATCAGGCGGCAGGTGAGGATCGCGTCCTCGGAGGGGCGGCCCTCCCGGCGGAAGAAGGAGCCGGGGATCTTGCCGGCCGCGTACATCCGCTCCTCGACGTCCACCGTCAGGGGGAAGAAGTCGAGCTGGTCCTTGGGCTTCTTGGACGCGGTGGTGGCCGAAAGGACCATCGTGTCGTCGTCCAGGTACGCGACGGCGGAGCCGGCGGCCTGCTTGGCCAGGCGGCCCGTCTCGAAGCGGATGGTGCGGGTGCCGAAGGATCCGTTGTCAATAACGGCCTCGGCGTAGTGGGTCTCGTTCTCCACTAGCATTTTCTCCGATACTCATCGTCTTTCGTCCCCGGGCCCGTGTGGCGGGGGGACGGTGTGGCGGAGAAGCCCTCCTGGGCTGCGGACCGGTCTTCGATCGAAGCATCCGGGGGCGTTGTCTCCCCGGAGGCCACTACCGAGGACCGGCGGCGGGAGGAGGCTTCTCGCTCATTGTGTGTTGCGTTGCGTGTTGCGTTGTACGACCAGACTACTGAGCGTCCGGTACGTCCCGCACGTACAGCAAAGGGAGCGGCCCCCTAATAGGTGGGAACCGCTCCCTTCACGGCGACTTACTTGGCGCCGCCGGCCGCACCGCGGCGGATGCCCAGGCGGTCGACCAGCGTACGGAAGCGCTGGATGTCCTTCTTGGCCAGGTACTGCAGCAGGCGGCGGCGCTGGCCCACCAGGATCAGCAGACCACGACGGGAGTGGTGGTCGTGCTTGTGGGTCTTGAGGTGCTCGGTCAGGTCCGAGATGCGGCGGGAGAGCATGGCGACCTGAACCTCGGGGGAGCCGGTGTCGCCCTCCTTCTGGCCGAACTCGGACATGATCTGCTTCTTCGTAGCGGCGTCGAGAGACACTCGGTACTCCTCGTAGTCGAAATGTGCCACCGAGTGCCCCTGGTCTTTGTCTCAGGGGAGCTTCCGTTACTCGGGAGGCGGGGATCCGCTGGGCGCAGCCTTCAGAAGAATCCGAAGACGCGTACACAAACGGCCGTCACACAGCGTACCAGTACGCCGGGACTCGTCCGATCGGGGGTCGCCCGCCCCCGGGCGTGTCCCGGGGCCCCCGGGCCCGTCAGCCGCTGGTGAGCGAGCGGGCCCGGTCGAAGATGTCCAGGACGGCCAGGCAGAGCGGGACCAGCGAGAGCAGTACGGCGCCCTCGGCGAGGTCGAGGGTGCGGCCCCAGAACGGCGAGAGGCCCTTCTTCGGGATGATCAGGCCGATGGCGGTGATCAGGGCCGCGCCGGCCGCGACGGCCGCGGAGAGCCAGATCGTACGGATGTCGAGGGAGCCCCGGTCGCCGTAGCGGACGAAGTCGTACAGCAGGTCGCCGGGCGGGTTCAGGGAGAGGCCGAGGACCAGCAGGGCGATCGCGGCGATCCCGGCCACCAGGACGCAGGCGACCTGCGAGGTGTAGCGGAACAGACGCGCGCGCAGCAGCATGGCGAGCCCGGCGGCGAGCGCGAGGAGCTGGCCGTAGACGCTGTGCGAGAAGCCGAGGACGGCGGCGGAGCCGACCACGGTCGCGGCGCAGCCGCCGACCAGGCCGAGCAGCATCTCGTGGCCGCGCCGGGCCTGGGCGGCTATGCGCTCGGCGTCGACGGGGCGGGCGTCGGGGGCGCTGCTGGGCTCGGCGCCGAAGTCGTCTCCGGCGGCGCTGCGCGGGGAGGCGTAGCCGATGGGGAGCCGGGCGAAGCGGGCCGAGAGACCCGGCAGGAAGGCGACCAGGCCGATGGCGACCGGGGCGCAGACCGCGGCCGTCCGGGTGGCGGTGGACTCGGTGAGGATCGCCACGAAGGTGGCGAGGGTGCCGGTGGCGGCGAGGAAGGTGGCCGCCACGAACGGGGCGTCGCCGCTCGGGGTGAGGACGACCAGGGACACCGAGGCGACCAGGACGGTGACGCAGCCGAGCAGGAACTGGAGCTTGCCGGGTCCGTCGCCGCTGTCCGGGCCGATGATGCCGGAGCCGGCGATCAGCAGCAGCGGCAGCGCGCCCAGGCCCAGGGCCACGGCGCTGGCGCGGTCGGAGTAGACCCGGGCCCGGACCCCCGCGAAGGCGGTGAGCAGCAGTCCCGCGGAGCCCGCGATGATGCCGGGCAGGCCGTGCATGTCGTGGTCGACCGGGTCCGCGTACCAGAGGACGAAGCCCATCAGGACGAGCAGCAGGACGCCGCCGACCAGGCCGGCGCCGCGCAGCAGGTCGTCGCTCCACAGATGGCGGTCGCGGGTGACGGCCGAGGCGACGGCATCCGAGACGTCGTCGAAGACGGCGGGCGGCAGCGACTCGGCGAACGGGCGCAGGCTCAGCAGTTCCCCGTCGAGGACCTGCTGGGCCGCGAGGGTGCGGGCGCCGTCGAGGACGGTGCCGTCGCGGCGCACCAGGTGGTAGCCGGTGGGCGCGCCCGCCGGCTGGGTCTGGCCGGTGAGCCGGAGGATCTCCGGATAGACGTCGGCGACGGCGATGTCCTCCGGGAGGGCCACATCGATGCGACTGTCGGGCGCCACCACCGTGACCCGGCAGAAGCCTGTCGCTGCGGTCGTACTCACGTCCTCGGACCCCCTGATTCGCGGTTGCGCACACTGCGCGCGCCACCCTACCGGGCTCCGGTGTCACAGGCTGCAAGTAGGATCACCGTCGCGCGCAGGGAGTCCCCGAAATGAGCGGTCACGGGGGCGCCGGAACGCAAGTGACCGTCCGTATCGAGGGATTGATGCTCCGGTGAGCCAGATCGTCGTCAAACGCCCGCCGCGGTCCTTGCCGCCCGAAGTGTCCTCGGACGAACTGCGGCTGGAGGCACCGCCGGAGCTGCCGCGCGGACAGCAGGAGTCGATGCTGATGCAGCTCCTGCCGATGCTCGGCATGGGCTCGTCGGTGGTGTTCTTCTTCATGCCCAACTCGGCACCGTTCATGAAGATCATGGGCGCGCTGATGCTGGTGTCGACGCTGGCCATGGTGATCGCGCAGCTGGTGAAGTTCCGCAAGGGTGCGCAGGGGCAAATGGCAGATGTCCGGCGCGACTACCTCAAGTACCTCGCCCAGACGCGGCGCACGGTGCGCAAGACCGCGCGCCGCCAGCGCGACGCGCAGCTGTATCTGCACCCGGCGCCCGAGCAGTTGTGGTCGGTGGTCGCGGAGGGCTCGCGGGTCTGGGAGCGCCGGGTCGGCGACGACGACTTCGGGCAGGCCCGGATCGGCCTGGGCGCCCAGCAGCTCGCCACCCCGCTGATAGCGCCGGAGACGGCGCCGGTGGACGAGCTGGAGCCGCTGTGCGCGGGCGCGATGCAGCAGTTCCTGGCGGTGCACGGCTCGCTGGACGGGCTGCCGATGGCGGTCTCGATGCGCGCCTTCTACCACGTGACGGTCTCCGGCGACCCGGACGCCTCCCAGTCGGCGGCGCGCGCGCTGGTGGCGCAGCTGGTGACGCTGCACTCCGCCGACGACCTGATGGTCGCCGTGGTGGCGGCTCCGGGCGCGGTGGAACGCTGGGACTGGACGAAGTGGCTGCCGCACACCCAGGTGCCCGGCCAGGTCGACGGGGCCGGTACGAAGCGGCTGTTCGGTGACGACCTGGGCGAGCTGGAGCTGCTGCTGCGCAGCAGGCTGGACGGGCGGCCGCGGTTCAGCCGGGACAACCAGCCGGTCCTGGACCAGCCGCACCTGGTGGTGGTCCTGGACGGCGGGATGGTGCCGCCGGACTCGATGTTCGCGGCCGCCGAGGGGCTGCAGGGCGTCACCATCATCGAGGTGGTGCCGGGCGAGCTCGACGAGCCGCGCGGCGGTCTCTCGGTGGTCGTGCGGCCGGGCCGGCTGCGCCTGGAGTCGGGCTTCGGGATGGCGTACGAGGGCGTGCCCGACCAGATGTCGCTGCCGGCCGCCGAGGCGCTGGCCCGCCAGCTCGCGCCGCTGCAGATGGGCGGCGGGGACGACGACGAGCCGCTGCTCGCCAACCTGGACTTCACGGACCTGCTGAACCTGGGCGACGCGGGCTCCATCGACGTGGCCCGCACCTGGCGGCCGCGCTCGACGGCCGAGCGGCTGCGGGTGCCGATCGGTGTCGGCGAGGACGGCCAGCCGGTGATGCTGGACCTCAAGGAGGCGGCGCAGGAGGGCATGGGCCCGCACGGCCTCTGCGTGGGTGCGACCGGCTCCGGCAAGTCGGAGCTGCTGCGCACCCTGGTGCTCGGCCTCGCGGTCACCCACACCTCGGAGACTCTGAACTTCGTCCTCGCGGACTTCAAGGGCGGCGCGACCTTCACAGGTATGTCGCAGATGCCGCACGTGGCGGCGGTCATCACCAACCTGGCGGACGACCTCACCCTGGTCGACCGCATGGGCGACGCGATCCGCGGCGAGCTCCAGCGCCGCCAGGAGCTGCTGCGCTCGGCGGGCAACTACGCCAACATGCACGACTACGAGAAGGCGCGCGCGGCGGGCGCCCCGCTGGAGCCGCTGGCCTCGCTGGTCCTGGTGATCGACGAGTTCTCCGAACTCCTCACCGCCAAGCCCGACTTCATCGACATGTTCATCCAGATCGGCCGCATCGGCCGCTCCCTGGGCGTGCACCTGCTGCTGGCCTCGCAGCGCCTGGAGGAGGGCAAGCTGCGCGGCCTCGACACGTACCTCTCGTACCGCGTGGGTCTGCGCACCTTCTCGGCGGCCGAGTCGCGTACGGCGCTCGGCGTCCCCGACGCCTACCACCTGCCGTCGGTGCCGGGCTCGGGCTACCTCAAGTTCGGCACGGACGAGATGGTCCGCTTCAAGGCGGCGTACGTGTCGGGCACCTACCGCTCCGGCGGCCCCGACCTGTCGGTGGGCCCGCTGCCCATCGAGCGGCGCCCCGCGCTGTTCACCGCGACCCCGGTGCCGGTCGTCTACGCGGCGCCCGACCCGGCGGCCCTCAGGGGCCCGGGCGAGGACGACGCGCTGGCCGACACGGTGCTCGACGTGATCGTGCGGCGCCTGGAGGGGCAGGGCGTGCCGGCCCACCAGGTGTGGCTGCCGCCGCTGGACGACGCGCCCTCGCTCGACCAGCTGCTGCCGGGCATCGCGACGACCGCGGAGCGCGGTCTGAGCGCGACGGAGTACACCCGCCCGGGCGGTCTGATCGTGCCGCTCGGCCTCATCGACAAGCCCTTCGAGCAGCGCCGCGAGGTGCTCTACCGGGACTTCTCGGGCGCGGCGGGCCACATGCTGCTCGTCGGCGGCCCGCAGTCCGGCAAGTCGACGCTGCTGCGCACCCTGATCTCGTCGTTCGCGCTCACCCACACCCCGCACGAAGTGCAGTTCTACGGGCTCGACTTCGGCGGTGGCGGTCTGTCGGCCGTCGCCGACCTGCCGCACGTGGGCGGCATCGCCTCGCGCCTGGACCCCGAGCGGGTGCGGCGTACGGTGGCGGAGGTCGCGGGCGTGCTGAACCGGCGCGAGGAGTTCTTCCGCGCCAACGGCATCGACTCCATCTCCACCTACCGGCGCCGCCGCGCGGCCGGTGAGCTGCCGGGCGAGGCCTGGGGCGACGTGTTCCTGGTCATCGACGGCTGGGGCGCGTTCCGCGGCGACTACGAGATGCTCGACGGCGTCGTCCAGGACATCGCGAGCCGGGGCCTCGGCTACGGCATCCACGTCATCCTCACCGCCTCCCGCTACATGGAGGTGCGCGCCGCGCTCAAGGACCAGATCCTGGGCCGGCTGGAGCTGCGGCTCGGCGACTCGATGGACTCCGAGTTCGACCGCAAGGTCGCCGCGAACGTGCCGGTGGGCATGCCGGGCCGCGGCCAGGTCGCGGAGAAGCTGCACTTCATGTCGGCGCTGCCGCGCATGGACGGCTCGTGCGAGCCGGAGACGCTCTCCGAGGCGACCGAGGCGTTCGTGCGCACGGTCAAGGAGGCGTGGCAGGGCCCGGCGGCCCCCACCGTCCGGCTGCTCCCCCGCAGGCTCCCGGCCGACCAGCTGCCGAAGGGCTTCGAGTACCCGCAGCACGGTGTGGCGATCGGCATCGACGAGACCAATCTGGAGCCGGTGTTCGTCGACTTCGAGACCGACCCGTTCTTCCTCGTCTTCGGTGAGAGCGAGTCGGGCAAGACGGCGCTGCTGCGCCACCTCGCCCAGAAGATCTCCGAGCGGTACTCGCCGGACGAGGCGAAGATCGTGGTCGGCGACTACCGCCGCTCGCTCCTGGACGTGGTCCCTCAGACGCATCTGCTGGAGTACGCGCCGCTGTCCAGCGCGCTGGAGATGCATATGAACGCCCTGGCGGACCTGATGGTGCGCCGCCAGCCGCCGCCGGACGTGACCCCGCAGCAGCTGCGCGACCGCTCCTGGTGGACGGGCCCGCAGGTCTTCATCATCGTCGACGACTACGAGCTGGTCTCGACGAACGCGGGCAACCCGCTCTCGGTGATGGTGGAGAACCTGCCGTTCTCCCGGGACGTCGGCGTCCGCTTCATCATCGCCCGCAGCTCGGCGGGCGCGTCCCGCTCGATGTACGAGTCCTTCATGCAGCGCATCAAGGAACTCGGCGCACAGGGCGTGGTCCTGTCCGGCGACCCGAACGAGGGCGACGTCCTCGGCAACGTCCGCCCCCGCCCGATGCCGCAGGGCCGCGGCTACTTCGTCTCCCGCAAGCGCGGCACACCGCTGGTGCAGCTGGGCTGGCTCCCGGAGCAGTGACGGCCGTGCGGTGACAGTAGGTGGAACGGGCGGTACGGGCCGCCCGCTCCAACTACGCTGACAGGCACTGAACTTCGAAGGGAACGTGCTACATGGGCAGCGAACGTGAGAAGGAAGAGCTGTACGCCCTGGACATCTCGGGCGTGGAGTGGGTCAGCGCACCCGGCACCGAAGAGGCGGAGGAGCGGGTGGAGATCGCCCATCTGCCCGGCGGCGCCGTCGCGATGCGGTCGTCGCTCGACCCGGACACCGTGCTGCGGTACACGGAGGCGGAGTGGACGGCGTTCGTCCTGGGGGCGCGGGACGGCGAGTTCGACCTGCGCTGAGCGCCGGCGCGCGGCGGGGCCGTGAGCGGCCACAGCGAACATACGGAAGGGGGTCACGCCCGTGCGGGCGTGACCCCCTTTCCCTGCGCCTGCCCTTGGATCAGTAGCCCTCGGTGAACAGCCGCGACGCCTTCAGGTCGGTCGCGTGGTAGCTGTCCTTGCCGGTCTCGATCGTCTTGGCGATCTTCTCCAGCGTCTGCTGGATGTCGTGCGCGTCGGCCCGGTAGTCCTTCTGGACCTTCAGGTACTGACCGTGCGCCTCGCCGTCCCAGGTGTTGGCGACGACGTTGACGGCCGCCTCCATGCGCCCGAGGTCGTCCGTGATGCGCTTGGAGATGGCGCGGATGCTGTTCGCGATCTCCTGGACGTTCTCATACCGAATCTTGAGGTCGGGACCCAAGTCGCCCATGTCTGCTCCTCGTGAAGTCTGAAGTGTGGTGGCTGCGTACGTGCGGAGGCCTGCGGGCCTGGCTGCCGGACGGCGCCCGGCGACGCTGCCTAGAGGCCGTTGATGCCCGAGGTGTTGGGCACGCCGCCGCTGGCGGCGCCACCCTCCGCGTTGATCGCCCGGAACGCGGCGTCGACCTCTTCGTCGTTCTCCTGGTTGAGGTTCTTCGTGCCGATCACGGCGTTGTAGAGGACGTCCAGCTTGCGGCGGATGTCGTCGTGGCGCCGGTTCAGCGTGTCCTGGGCGGTCACGAACTGGTTGGCACCGGAACCGGACCACCCGGCACCGACCGTGGCGATCGCGTCGGCCAGCACGCGGATCTGCTGGCTCATGTCGTGCGCGGTTTCCTCAATGGCGTTCTTGGCCTTGGTGACGGCCTCGTAGCCAATGCTCTGACCACCGGGATTGGAGCTCATTCTCTTCCCTCTCGTGAGTGTCCGAGCGAGTGTTTACGCTCGCTTGTTGCGTACACGTACCGCCGCGAAGGCGCCGCCGATGAGAACGGCGGCCGCGGCGATGATGGCGATGACGGTCCAGGGCGCGGAGTCCTTGTCCTCGGACCCCGAGTCCGCGGCCTTGCCGGCCTGCGGCTTCTCCTGGTCGCCACTGCCTGCCCCCTTGTCTGCTGTGTCTGCGGGAGAGGGGGAAGTCGTGGGTGTGCCGGGGGGGGGGGGGGGGGGCGGGGGGGGGGGGGGGGGGGGGGGGGGGGGGGGGGGGGGGGGTGTGGTGGAGGGGGGGGGGAGGGGGGAGGTGGGCGGAGAGGCCTG
>NZ_JBVIHM010000045.1:0-33137 GCF_055570295.1 Streptomyces sp. NPDC031265 | reverse complement strand
AGGCTTGGCGGAGTTCTGCCACTCGTCACCGTCCCCTGCCTCCTTTGTTCTTTCGTGTAGGGGGGGGAGGAAGGGAGGAGTGCGCCCCCCCCCCCCCCCCCCGCCTCGGGCGGCGAGCAGCGGGTTGACGTCGGCGGGGCCCGGGTTGCCGTTGCCCTTGAGGAGGACCTGGGCGGGGCGGACGGTGCCGTACCCGATGTACTGACTCGGCACCTTGCCGTTGTGCCCGGCGGTCTCCATCATCACGCGCAGCACCTGGTTGCCGGTCCAGGCGGGGTGGGCGGACCAGATCAGGGCGGCTGTGGCGGAGGTTAGGGCGGTGGCTTGGCTGGTGCCGTTGGTTTCGCAGTAGCCGTTGCCGTCACTGCAGTGGGACGGAATCTTGTCCCCCGGTGCGGCGAGCGCGACGTGGCTGCCGGTGCTGGAGAACTTGGCCACCTTCCCGTCCGTGCCTACCGCTCCGACCGCCACGACGCCGGGGGTAGCACCCGGATACTCGACGTGGTTGCCCTTATCGCCGCTGTTGCCCGCAGCAGCGAAGATCAGCTTTCCCTTGGCGAGGGCATAGGTGACGGCCGAGGCCAGCTCCTGCTTCTCACTCTCGCTGGGTGAGTCGCTCCCCCACGAGATGTTGATGATGCGGGCGTTCGATTCAGCCGCGTAACGAATCGCTTTGGCCGTGGTGGCCGTCCCGGCGAAGTCGTTGTCTCCCGCAACAGACCTGACCGGCAGGATCTTCGCGTCCGGTGCCAGTCCCTTGATTCCACCATCGGCTCCGCTGCCGACGATGATCACCGCCATGCTCGTCCCGTGCCCGTTCGTGTCCTTCCGACCATCACCGGATCCGGTGAAATCGCGGCCGTCGAGCACCCGGCCGGTCAGCTCCGGCTCGGACCGGACGCCGGTGTCGATCACCGCGACCGTGACGCCCTTGCCGGTGCTGACCTTGCCCACGGCGTCCGCGTCCATCGCGTCCAGGTACCACTGCTTGGACCGCATGTCGTCGGCCAGCGCAGTCGGCGCGGTGCCGACGGAGCAGGCCAGCGCGGCAGCCACCGCGGCACCGAGAAGTGCCGAGCGGCTGCGCACCGAGCGGGCTGAGCTGAACATGGGACTGCGGACTCCTTGAGCGGCGATGGTTTGCGTACGTCAGTCGACGACCGGCGGGACGACCTTGCGGTGGTCCATCGCCCACGTCTCCTCGTCCTCGACCAGGTAGTCGGGGGTCTCGGAAGAAGTGGAACGACGCCGGTCCGTGCCTCGCTTGTTGCCGTTCACCAACCCCGTACCACCGGGGGTGAATTCACCACGCCCGCCGAGAGACGCACGCGGGGCCCCAACAGTTCCACCCGGCTCGGAAGCCAGCCTGCGACCGCCCATGCCGGTGGCGCCACGCGGCGCGCCGCCGGGGCCGTGCCCCGTGCCGCCGCCCATGGGCCCACGGCCCATGCCGGTTCCGGCGCGCTCCTCGCCGACGACCGTGCCCATCGGGAGCCGGGGCGTCGAGCCACGGCCGGTCGTCGGCGTGGGACGCCCGCCGCTGATGCCCTCGGGGGTGATACCGCGCGTGGTGCCCGGCAGACCACTCGGACGAGCGATACCCGGACCGCGCGGGACCCCTGTCGCACGACCAACGGAAGGGCCCTCGCCGGGTACACCGACGCGGGTCACCGGGGACGTCCTCCCCGAGCCGCTCTTGCCGAGCGGACCGGGCAGCACAGGCGGCGGGGTGAGAACCGGCGGCTGCCCCTGGACGTGTGCGGGCCCGGTAGGCACCGTAGGCCGCGTGGTGGTCTCCGGAGGCGGAGTCACTGTCACAGAGTCGATGGATGTACCCGCTGGCGATTCGTGCGGGGTGAAGGTGGACGCCACGGTCGTGTGCGACGGGGAGCTCGTCGTGCCCGACGTGCCGGAGCCGTGCGCACCCGTAACTGCTGCGGTGGTGTGGCCACCAGCACTGCCAGTGGCGGCAGTACCGGAGCCGGAACCGGAACCGCTGTAGCGTTGCTCGTCCTGGAAATCCGTGCCACCAGTGCCCGGCAACGGCGCAAACTTAGGCTCAGGCTGCGCCGAGATCCGATCCTTCGACGCGTTGTAGTACGACGACAACCGGTTCAGCTGGTTGATCGCCTCGTTCGTCTTCGGCCCCAGCGCCTTCAGCCGCGCCTTCTCCTTCTCGGGGTCGGCGTAGCACATGCCGTCCGACGCCGGGACCGCCGCCTTCGCCTCGGTGAGGGCCTGGCCCGCGTGGGCCATCTCCTGGCCGACGACCCCCGCGTACTCGGCCAGCACCAGCGTCTCCGACACCATGCCGCGGCCCCACTCACGGAACGCGTCGCCACCGGCGCCGTGCCACTTGACCTGGTCGATGTACCAGCGCAGGTCCCGCGCGATGTCCGCGATGTCGGGCGCCGCGGCGGCCAGCGTCTCGGCCGCGCCGGTCAGTTCGGCCGGCTTGGCCGACGCCAGCATCGCGTTGAGGGCCTCAAGGGACATGCCCTCGAATTCGTCCGTCGCCATCGTTGTGCCCCCTTTACTTCAAGCCGCCGGAGTCGGCGTCGTTGCCCTTGCCACCCTTGTCGGGGCCCTGCGCGGCAGGACCCTTCTCGGGGGCCTTCGTACCGGCCGCCGGAGGCTCGTAGTACTTCTCGGCCTCCTTGCGGATGGCCTGGTACCGGTGGGCCTCGTCCACGTCGATCCCGCCGTAGCCCTTGTCCGCGATGTGCACCGCGATGCCCATGCCCTCGATCTGGTCACCGAAGATCTTGGTGAGCCGCTCCAGGTTCGTACGGACCTTGTCGTACGCCTTGTGCAGCTCGTCCGCGGCCGCGAACCCCTTGCCGTACGAGGCGGGCTGCACCCGCTGGTCGGCGATCTTGGTGTGGCGGGCCGGGGACTGGTCCAGGCTGCGCAGCAGTTCCTCCATGCGGCCCTTGAAGTCGGCGAGGCTCACCCCGTCGACGCCGAGGTCCGGCTTTCCGCCGCCGCTGCCCTTGCCGCCGCTGCCGCCACCGTTCGGCTCGGCCACTGTTCCTCCCCCTGAATCCCCGTCGGCACCGCTCTGCCACCGGTGCCGCTACCGCTGTCGCTTCGTCACACTCGTGAAGCGCGCGAAGCATGTGATCACTCTAGTCACTCCGGTTTCGGAGCCGAATGAGTATCCGTACTCAAAGACGTCTCAGGTTCGTCCCGAAACCCCGTTCACCCCGTTCACCCCGTTCAACTTCCGCGAACCCCGCTTCCGGGCGTCCCGGATCACCGTCGCCGTGCCCGCGACCACCGCCACGAGCAGGGCGGCGATGCCCAACGCGTACGTCGCGTACCGCTCGTTGCGCTCCTGGGGCGTCTCGGAGAGCGCCAGCGCGGTCACGTCCGGGGCCGTGGCCTTGGGCGGCCCGGGGTCCGGGTGCGCGGCCGCCTCCGGGGGCGAGTCGTCGGTCACCGCGCGGACCGGGTCGACCACGCCCCATCCGACGAAGTTGTCGTGCCCGTTGACGGACCGCTCCGCCGTCTGCTCGATCCGCGCGATGATCTGCGCGGCCGTCCACTTCGTCGTCGCATACGGGTACTTGGCGCGCAGCAGCGCGGCGACCCCCGCGACGTACGGGGCGGAGAAGCTCGTTCCGTTGTCCGAGCACTGGCCGTTGCCCGGCACGGTCGAGACGACGTCGACGCCGGGCGCCGCGACCCCGACGAACGTGCCCGGCTGCGAGAACACCGCGCGCTCGTTGTTGCGGTCCGAGGACGCGACCGCGAGCACGCCCGGGAAGGCCGCCGGATAGGTGTCCTTCGCCTTGCCGTCCATGCCGTCGTTGCCCGCCGAGGCGACCACCACGATCTGCTTGTCCAAGGCGCGCCGAACGGCCTTCGCGAGGTCCGAGTTGGGCCCCTGCGGCTCGGTCGTGTCCTGCGAGATGTTGATGACGTCGGCGTGCTGCGCGATCGCGTGGTCGATCGCCTGCGCCATCGTGTCCGTCTTGCCGCTGTTCTTCTCGTCGTTCTGGCGGATCGGGATGATCGTGGCCTCGGGAGCCAGGCCGACGAAGCCGGTGCCCGCGCGGGGGCGCGCGGCGATGATGCCCGCGACCTTGGTGCCGTGGCCGACCTCGTCGACCGTGCCGCCCGTCTTGCCCCGCTTGTCGTTCTGCTCGCCCGAGCCGTTCTTCTCGGGCTTGAGGTAGTCCTTGCCGCTCTTGGCGTCGACCGCGGACTTCAGCTGCGGGTTGGCGATGTCGACGCCGGTGTCGATGACCGCGACCCGTACGCCCTTGCCCTTGGTGTCCTGCCACAGCTCGTCGAAGAGCACCCGCTGGAGCGACCAGGGGCGGCCCTCGATCTGCTTCTTCATGGGGAAGGTGCACTCGCCGCTGCCGTCGACCTTGAGGGCGGGCGGCGCGGGTGCGGGGGCCGCGTACGCGGACGGGGCGAGCGCCAGGGAGGCGACGGCCGTGGCCACGCCCGCCAGCACCGGCTTCCTGTATGGCTTCACCATCGACACTGGGGTCAGTCCTTCCCTACGAGCCCTGGGGCTGGCGGGCGCTGTTGGTGTCGAGCCGCGGGCCCTTGGACAGGAACTCCGACCAGTTGATGGGCACCAGGGCGGGGGTGACCTTCTCGTATCCGAGGCGCTGCTGCGCCTGGCTGGGCTCGGGACGGCCGTCGTCCTGCTTCTGCTGGTCGCCGGTGCCGATGTCGGAGCGGGCGGCGTCGCTGTCCCCGTTGGCCTGCACCGCGTACCGCAGTCCGGTGTCGGTCACCAGGAACAGCGAGCCGTCCGGCTTGGTCTGCTTGCCCTGCACCTGGGTGTAGAGCAGGCCCGTGCCGGGGGTGACGTAGGTGCTGGTGCCGCCCGCGGTGATGGCCGCCGGGTACTCGGTGCCCGCCCAGGTGGAGAGCGTGGTGTTGCCCTTGTCGTCGACCTTGCGCAGCACGCTGCACACGGTGCTCCGCGCGCCCGAAGCGGCCGCGCCGCCGCCCGCGTTGACCTGCTTCGCCTTCTTGTCCGGCCAGTTGTTGGCGGCGCCGAAGTAGTCGGGCTTGGGGGCGATGGAGGCCGCGTCGACCTCCTTGACGTCGCCGTGCATGCCGAGCTTCGTGGTCTGCGGGGAGTTGAGCACCAGCCAGGCCGTGAAGTCGGAGACGGGCTGGACCTTCCCCTGCAGTACTACGTACTGCTGGGGGCCCGCGCCGGTCTGGGCGCTCAGCACCATGCCGACCTTGTCCTCCTGCGGCGAGAGGCCGCCGCCGGTGCCCGCCGGGGCGCCGACGGGGCCGGGGATCACCGGGAAGTCGACCGGGGTGCCGTCGCCCAGGGTGGCCAGCCAGTCGTCGGTGACGGGCTGCGGCTGCTCGTCGGCGCCGAAGAGCGTACGCGCGAGCAGGTCGCCGGGGGCGCCCTTGACCAGGTACTTGGTGCCCTTGGCGTCCACCACGTAACGGGCCTTGTTCTTCTGGCCCTGGACGTAGAGCACCTGGCCGCCGGTGAGCCGGCGCTTGTCGTCGGTCAGCTTGAAGTCGCGGTCGGCGAAGACGAACGCCGCCTTCTGGACCGAGTCCTTGCCGCCGCCGGGCTGCTCGCAGACCGCCCAGCGCTTGGCCTTGCCGGCCTCGCCCGCGCCGGGCAGCCGGTCCGGGGCGTACGGAATGCCCAGGATCGGGCCGCGCGAGAGCTTGCCCGAGTCCAGGATGTCGTCGCTGACCTGGATGACGTCGAACTTCTGCGGATCGAGCAGCAGCCGCGCCGAGGCCAGGTTGAGCACCGGGTGGAGCAGGACCTTCTTGTCCTTGCCCTTGCCGGTGGACAGGACGACGTAACGGGTCGTCGACTGCTTGCCGACGATCACCTTGGTGCCGGGTGTGTCCCAGCCCTGCGGCGCCTTGGGCTTGAACATCCCCCAGGCGCCGAAGCCGGCGAGGCAGAGCGCGGCCACGATCACGCTCGGCACGATGGCCTTCAGCGGACGCGGAGCACCTTCCTCCGTGCCCGTGGGAGACGGTTGCAGAAACGCCGCCACCGTGCGCTTCTTCGCAAAGGTGTACGCGTTGAGCTCGTCCCGCCGTGATGCCATGCGCCTCTGTCTCTCCCCGCGCGGCCCCCTGATCGGACCTGGTCCTGCGGTCCCCGGGCCTCGATTGTCAGACCGGCCCCCTACTATGCCTGTTGACCGAGGGTGCCTGTGGGGCGGGTAGGGTGAAGCCGCCGTCAAGACCCCTTGCCGAGCTGGGGGAATCCGGATGTTTTGGGTGCTTGCGCACGATTGGGGGGTGGTGGAGTGATGGCGTCCGCGACGCGTCTGCGGCCTGCCGCCGCCGGTCCTTCGGCCCCCGCCCAGGGAGCCTCCGCACCCCGCTTGAAGGCCCGGCCCGGACACTTCGGGTCGTTCCGACTGCAACAACTCGTGCTGGTTGAGCTCGCCGCCGCCGTGCTGCTGGTCGCGTGGGTGATCGACACGCTGATGCTGGTGCCCGCCGGTGTGGTCGCCGCGCTGCTCGTGCTGCTCGCGGTCGTCCGCCGCCACCGCCGCTCGCTGCCCGAGTGGCTGAGCACGGTACTGGCGCTGCGCGCGCGTACGCGCAGAGCGGCGAGCCTGCCGGTCCCGGAGGGCACCGAACCGGGCTTCGCCCCCGCAGTGGAATGCGACCCGGCTCTGCGGACGTACACGTTCGGCGACCGCGACCGCCGCCCCGTCGGCATGGTCGGCGACGGCACCTTCCTCACCGCCGTCCTCCAGGTCGAGATGGACGCCACGGCGCTGCGCCCGGAGCGCGGCACCCGCCCGCTGCCGGTCGCCCTCGTACGGGACGCGCTGGACGTCGACGGCATCCGTCTGGAGTCCGCGCAGATCGTCCAGCACACCCAGCCCGCGCCCGCCCCGCACCTGCCGCAGCAGTCGGTGGCCGCCCGCAACTACGCACCGCTGCAGGCCCAGACCGGCTCGCCCGCGGTGCGCATCACCTGGATCGCGCTCAAACTCGACCCCGAGCTGTGCCCGGAGGCGGTGGCGGCGCGCGGCGGCGGTCTGACCGGCGCCCAGAAGTGCCTGGTGCGCGCGGCGGACCAGCTGGCGAGCCGGCTCACCGGCGCCGGGTTCCGTACGACGGTCCTCACCGAGCAGGAGCTGACGGGCGCCATCGCCACCTCGACCTGCGCCAACCCGATGGCGATCGCCCAGGCGGGCCGCGCGGGCACACCGGGGCGGCGCACCCAGGAGACCGCCAGGACCTGGCGCTGCGACGACCGCCGCCACACGACGTACTGGGTGGGCCGCTGGCCCCAACTGGGCGGCGGCGGGGCCTCGATGCCGCAGCTGGTCGCCCTGCTCACCTCGCTTCCCGCGCTCGCCACCACGTTCAGCCTGACGCTGGCCGCCGGCGACCGCCAGGAGGTCACACTCACCGGGCACGTCCGGATCACCGGCCGCAGCGACGAGGAACTGGTCGTCGCCCGCCGGGAGCTGGAGCGCACCGCGCGCGGAGTCAAGACCGGCCTGGTGCGCCTGGACCGCGAACAGCTGCCGGGCATGCTGGCCACACTGCCGCTCGGGGGTGCGCGCTGATGACCACGTCCTCTGTATCTCCTGTCCCTCCGCCCTCCTCTCCCGAGGTACGCAGAGGGCGCGCCCGCATCGGCTTCGGGCTGCTCGGGCCGCGCCGCGACCGGCACTCGCTCTCCGCCGACCAGGTGGAGGCCCTGGCGCTGCCCGTCGGCGACGACGGAATGGTCATAGGTGTGGACGCGGCGGGCCACCCGTCGGTCCTCGGCATCAACCGCCCGACCGCGTACGACGTGACGCTGATCGGCGGCCTCTGGACGGCGCAGGTGCTCGCGCTGCGGGCGGCCGCGACGGGCGCGCGCGTGACCGTGGAGACGGGCCGGGCCCCCGCGTGGACGGCGCTCGCCCAGGCGGCGGGCGGCGGCCAGCAGTGCATCGCGCTGCACGACGTGGGCCGGGTGCCGCCGCAGGGCGCGTCCGCCGGATCGCCCGTCGTAGTCGTCCGCGACTGCGGGATGCGGCCGCCGCGCGGGCGCGTGGTCTCGGGGCCGTGGCAGTCGGTGCTGACGCTGCTGCCGTATCTGAGCCCCGTGGCGCCCCGGTTGCTGGAGAAGTCGGATCTGGTCGGGGTGCAGCGGGTCTCGCCGGACGAGGCCGCGCAGATCGGGCGGATCATGCATCTCCCGCAGGCCGAGACGGAGGCGCTGTCCACGCTGGCGGACGGGGTGACACTGTGGTGCAGTGCCCGCGACCGGCAGTTCGTGATGACCCAGGCGACGGACGCGGAGACCGGACTGCTCGGCTCCGCCCGGCGGATGGACTGAGCGGTCCGCGCCGCGCGCGTTCCGTCACAAGGACCATAAGGAATTGAGCAGGTACGACTGGCCCTGACCCCGGGTACGTGAACGGTTCGTTCACACTCCGGCCACACGGGGATGCCCTGCTGTCACTTGACGGCAGCGTGCGGGCACGACGTGATGGAGGGGACAGTCGGTGAGGGGTGGCCGGGCCTGCCGGTGCGGTGTTGTCGGCGATTAGGCTGGGACGGCCTGCGAACGAAAGGAATCCGGTGAACAGCGATCAGGACCAGTTCCGCACCGGCGGGAACGCGCGCGACGAGAATCGGTCCGACGCCGATCCCGAGCCCACGGGTGAGTTCACCATCGACTACACCCCGCCGGCCTGGTACACGCAGAACGCGGCGCCGAGCGCGGACCCGGCGACGCCGCCTCCCCCGCCGCCCGCCGGGCCGCCCGTGGCCGTGCCCGGCCTGCCGTCCAGCGGCGGCTTCCAGCCGAACTGGACGACCACGCCCCCGCCGCCGGGCCCCGCCCCGGTCCCGGCCCAGGCTCCCGCTCCGGAGGCGGCCGCCGAGCCGCAGCCGTTCGGGGGCGGGGACATCGAGAGCGGCGCGACGATGCGGTTCTCGCCGGGCTCCCTGAAGCGGGAGCTCGCGGAGCGGCTGGCCGCGGCGGACGCGGCGAAGGCCGCCGCCGCGAAGGCGGATGCCGAGGCGGATGCGGGCACGGATGCGGAGGCGCCGTCCGGCGCCGCCGTAACCGGTGCCGCCGCCGCTCCCGCGCCGGTCGACGGGGCTGTCAAGGACGAGGCCGCGGTGAGCGCTGCCCAGGACTCCGACGGTACGGCCCAGGCCGAGCCAGAAGCGGGGGCCGCTGGTCCGGGCGGCTCCGAGGGCGTGACGCCGGAGGCCGAAGCGGCTTCGGGTGAGCCCGAGCCCGCCGCAGCTGTCGAGCCGAGCGATTCCGCGCCGGTCGCCGCTGCGGAGACGGCCGGTACCGAGCCCGCCGAGTCCGCCGCATCGGCCGACGCCGCGTCCGCCCCGGGCCCCGCCGACCAGACGCCCGGCAAGCCCACCGACTTCGCCGACTCCGGCGACTCCGGCGACTACATGGCCGCCGCGCCGGTGACGGCCGAGGCAGCCGACGCCGTGCCCGCCGAGCCCGTCCCCGCGCCGCCGGTCGCCGAGCCGGTTGACGCCGTGGCGGCGCAGGCGGCCGCGGCCGCGGCCGCTCCGGCCGACGCCGTGCCCGCCGTCGCGGACGTGGCCCCCGAGGACGCCGCGCCGCAGGACACGCCGGTCGCCCCGGCCGAGCAGCCGTGGGCCGCGCCGGCCCAGCAGCCGGGGCTGCCGCCGTTGCCGCCCGCGTACCAGCCCGCCGCGCCCACTGCGGCGCCGCAGTGGCCCGTACCGGCCCCGCAGCAGCAGCCGCAGGCCGGACAGCCCGCATGGCCGCTGCCGCAGGGCGACCAGCCGCCGGCCCCGGGCACGCCGAACGTTGCGGCACCGCAGCCCGTACCACCGACGCCCCACCAGGGCGGCTTCCCGCTGCCCCAGCCCAACGCCCCGGCCCAGCAGGGCGGTTACGGCTTCCCGCACCCGGGAACCCCTAACGCCCCGGCCCCGACCCCGACCCCGACCCCGGCAGCCGACCCCAACACCCCCGCCCCGCAGGGTGCTTACGGATTCCCGCACCCCGGCACGCCAGGCGCACCGAGCGCCCCGGCCCCGTCAGTCGACGCCAACCCCCCGCAGGGCACCTACGTCTTCCCGCGCCCCGGCACCCCGGCCGCGGCCGACCCCAACTCTCCCGCCCCGCAAAGCGGTTACGGGTTCCCGCAGCCACCCCAGGCCCCGACCCCGGCCGCGCCGCAGACACCTCACGCACCCCACGCCCCCCAGGGCGGCTACGGCTTCCCGCAGCCGGGCCCGGCCGGGACGGGTGCCGACGCCCACCTCCCCGTACCCCACCAGCAGGCCCAGCCCCCGGCGCAGCCGCTGCCCCAGGCTCAGCCGCCCGCCGGGCCCGTGGACCCGCGGAGCGGGGCCGCGTGGCCCTCCCCCGTGGCGCACGACCAGCGCGAGCGGTCCGTGCCGGGTGCGCCGCTCGGGTACACGGCGGCCGTTGAGCTCTCCTCCGACCGGCTGCTGCGCAACAACAAGCAGAAGGCGAAGAGCAGCCGCAACCCGGGCAGCGCCTCGCGCTTCAAGTTCGGCAGCAAGAAGGAGGAGGCCGAGCGGCAGCAGAAGCTCAACCTCATCCGGACCCCGGTCCTCTCCTGCTACCGGATCGCCGTGATCTCCCTCAAGGGCGGTGTCGGCAAGACGACGACCACGACGGCGCTCGGTGCGACGCTGGCGACCGAGCGGCAGGACAAGATCCTGGCGATCGACGCCAACCCGGACGCCGGCACGCTCGGCCGCCGGGTGCGCCGCGAGACCGGGGCCACCATCCGCGACCTGGTCCAGGCGATCCCGTACCTCAACTCGTACATGGACATCCGCCGGTTCACCTCGCAGGCCCCGTCCGGCCTGGAGATCATCGCCAACGACGTCGACCCGGCCGTGTCCACGGCCTTCAACGACGAGGACTACCGGCGGGCGATCGACGTCCTGGGCAAGCAGTACCCGATCATCCTCACCGACTCGGGTACGGGTCTGCTGTACTCCGCGATGCGCGGCGTCCTCGACCTCGCGGACCAGCTGATCATCATCTCCACCCCGTCCGTCGACGGTGCGTCGAGCGCGTCCACGACCCTGGACTGGCTCTCCGCGCACGGGTACGCCGACCTCGTCCAGCGCTCCCTCACCGTCATCTCCGGGGTCCGCGAGACCGGCAAGATGATCAAGGTGGACGACATCGTCCAGCACTTCCAGACGCGCTGCCGCGGAGTCGTGGTGGTCCCGTTCGACGAGCATCTGGCGGCGGGCGCCGAGGTCGACCTCGACATGATGCGGCCCAAGACGCGCGAGGCGTACTTCCATCTGTCGGCGCTGGTGGCCGAGGACTTCGTACGGGCCCAGCAGCAGCAGGGGCTGTGGACGGGGGACGGGGGCACCCCGCCGCCGCACATGGCTCCGCCGATGCCGGGGCAGTACGCGCCGCAGCCCGGCCAGCCCGTCCCCGGCCAGCCGCCCGTCCCGGGGCAGCAGGTGCCCGGCCAGCCCTTCCCCGGGCAGCCGCAGCCGTACGCACCTCAGCCGCCGCACCCGCAGCCGCCCCAGCCGTACGGCGGGCAGCAGCCGCCTCAGGGATGGCAGCAGCAACCGCCTCAGCGGTAGGAGCGGCGACACCGAAGGGCCCGTACCGTCGCGAAGACGGTACGGGCCCTTCGGGCTTGACCTCTGATCCTCCCGCGGCGGCCCGTGCCGGGCTGGTCGCGCGGTCCCCCGCGCCCCTGAGGGGCGGCGCCACGCCCCCTATCGCTGTGCTGCCAGCGCCCTCCGCGCCCCCACCTCCGACGGCAACTCCCGTACGAACGTCGCCGCGCAGAGCGTGCCCAGCAGCCAGGCGAACAGCGGCGCCAGGAACGGCAGAGCGAGCAGTACCAGGGCCCGCCAGGGGCTGCTGAGACCGGTGCCGACCTGCCGCTGCCTGATGCGGTGCGCCTTCCAGGACTCCTCCGGCGACGCCGCCCTGGCCAGCGCCTCTCGCGTCTGGCGCCGCGCCCGTACCCAGCCCCAGACCGCCGACCCGGCGCAGAGCGCCGCCATGGCGATCCACAGGACGAGCGGCCAGCTGCCGGGGAGCCCGTCCACGGTGTCGCCGAAGCCGATGAGCAGCACGCTCAGCATCAGCGTCATCGCCAGGAGCACGAAGACGCTGAGGGCGATCCGGCGCGCCCAGTAGCCGAAGCCCCGCCGGTACCACGTGGTGCCCACGATCGGCAGTCTGGCCGGAGCCGGCTCAGAAGAGACCCTTGAACCCATTCCACGCCTTCTTCCCCAGGTCCCCCGCGTCGTCCGCGAGCCGCTTCATGTCCTCGCCGGTGTCCGACAGAACGTTGCCGCTGCCGTGCCAGAGTCCGCCGATGACCCCGTGGTCGTGGATGTCCTCGCTCCAGTGCTCGTGGAACGCCTCGTCGAGCAGGTCCGTCGCTCCGATGACGACCGCGCCCCCGACGCCCGCGACCACGGCCACCGGCACGGTGATCTCCGAACTCGCCACCAGGGCCACACCCGCCGCCGTGGCCGCCGCGCCCGCCGCCAGCCCGCCCAGCGCCGCGCCCCCGTCCACCACCACGGAGTGCGTCCACGACCACCCCTTGTCGTGGTCGTCCTTCGCCTCCAGGAGGCCGCAGACGCTCGCCGCGGCGATGTCGACGACCGGGATCTCCTTCAGGAAGTCCGGCAGCTTCTCCAGGCCCTTGCCCAGCTTCAGCGCGTCCGCCGCGTCCGCGACCTTCACATTGAGCGCGTGGTCGTACGGCAGCGCCGAACTGCCGTGCTCGGCGCGGGCGATGTCGGTCTCCAGGCCGTCGAGCTTGGTCAGCGCGTCCTTGTAGGCGAGCCGGGCCGGGGAGTCCTTGGGGAGCGTCTTCCCCTGCTTCTGCCACGCGCTGCGCTCGGTGCGCAGGTCCTTCTTCGCCTCGGCCGCCTCTTTCTTGGCGTCGTCCAGCTTGGTGGCGGCGTCATGGCCCTTGACCCGGGTGCGCTCGGAGTCGTACGCGTACAGGCCGCGCAGATAGTCGGCGATGGTGACCTTGTCGCCCTTGGACACCTCCGAAGTGTCCTCCTCGTACAGCTTGTTGAGCGCCTCGGCCGCGTCGAGGCGGGCCTGCTGGGCCGCGTGCAGGATGTCCGTACGCACGGCCCCGTAATTGGTGAGCCCGTCGATCGCCTTCTGCTCGTCGGGATGGGGCGGGTTGTTGGTCACCAGCTGACCGGGGACGCCCTTGGGGCCCATCGGGACGCCCGCCTTCACGGCGATGTCCTCGGCGTTCTGCAACGCGCTCTCGGCGGCCGAGAGATGGTCGGCCAGCGTGCAGAGGATCTCGCCGGTCGCGTGGACCAGCTCCGCGAATCCGCCCGCCGTCAGCGCGTCCTCGCTCCACTTGGCGCGGAACGACTCGGCGGCCTCGCCCTCCCAGGCCGCGTCCTTGGCCAGCTGCTCGACGACCGTGCCCAGCGGCTTCACGATCGATTCGAGGTCGTGCTTGGCGTTCTTGTAGGCGTCGCCCATCGTGCGGATGCCGCCTATGTCCCCGCCCACCCAGCTGTCGCTCACCGCGTGTCCTTCACATCAGGTCTTCGAAGAGGCCGTGCACATCGATGTCGTTGCGCTGCATCGAGTCGTGCGCGTACTTCACCTTGTCGCTGTTGTCCTCCAGCCGGTCCGACAGCTTGTCGTGCAGGCCCGCTATCAGGTCGGCCATCGACTTGATCGCCGCGTCGCACCCGGCGTCGCCGGAACCGGCCACCGCGGGCTTCACATTGGCGTGCATGCCGCGGTAGATGCCGGCTTCGTCGTGGAAGGTCGACGCCATCGAGTTGAGGTCGGCCAGGATGATCTTCACATCGGCGCTCATGCCCCTGCCCCGTTATCTCCGTAGGTACGCTCCAGGTCCTCCGGCTGCCATCTGCGGCCGCCCGGCGCCACCTCCGGGTCCAGGCGCACCTTGGGCAGCCGGGCCTCGCGCATCGCCTCCGCGAACGGGCCGATGGAGACGGCGATCCAGGGCTGCGTCGGGCCGAGCGCGTCGACCAGCTTCGGGAGGGTGCTGAAGGCCACCGGGACCGGCGGTCCCGAGGGCGGTCTCAGCAGCTCGAAGTCGACGCGCGGGGCGCCCCCGGCCGGATAGCGCGGGTGGGCCGGGACGAACACCGGTGTGCGGTACGGGGGGACGCCGGGTTGCGCGGTCCTGGCCGCGTCGACGCCGACGATGCCGAGGATCCGGGACGCGTTCGGTTCAGCCACGTGTCTCAACCTATGCGCCGCTCCAGTCCGTCAATACGACGAAAACCGCCCAAAGCCTTCACCCATAGTCAATGGATGCCAGGTCTTGGGCGGTTTCTGGTCACTGGTTGACCATTGTTTGACTGGCGCCAGGCGCTGCGCCGGCGTTCGGCGATTCGGCTGCGGGCCGTCCGTGGCTGGTCGCGCAGTTCCCCGCGCCCCTTGAGGGGCGCTGTGCCGCACCGGACTCGGCACCGCTGCTCAGGCGCGCGCCTCGTCCGCCTCGATCAGCTCGGTCGAGCGCTTCACATCGCGCGCGATCTCTTCGAGCAGCGCCTCGATCGACTCGAACTTCTCCTGCCCGCGCACGTACGCGAGGAAGTCGACGGCGACGTGCAGCCCGTACAGATCGAGCCCGACGCGGTCGATCGCGTACGCCTCGACCGTGCGCTCGGTGCCGTCGAACTGCGGGTTGGTGCCCACCGAGATCGCGGCGGGCATCCGCTCGCCGTCGGCCGTGAGCCAGCCCGCGTACACGCCGTCCGCGGGGATCGCGGTGTGCGGCAGGGTCTCCACGTTCGCCGTCGGGTAGCCCAGCTCGCGGCCGCGCTGCGCGCCGCGCACCACGACGCCCTCGACCCGGTGCGGGCGGCCCAGGATCTCGGCCGCGCCCTCCACGTCGCCCTCGACGACCAGACGCCGGGTCAGGGTCGAGGAGAACGGCTGCCCGCCGCCCGCCTCGCCGCTGACGAAGAGGTCGATGACGTCCACCTCGTAGTCGTACGTCTCGCCCAGCTCGGCCAGGAACGCCACGTTGCCGGCCGCCTTGTGGCCGAAGCGGAAGTTGGGGCCCTCGACGACCACGCGCGCGTGCAGCTTGTCGACGAGCGCCTTGACCACGAACTCGGCCGGCGACAGCTTCGAGAACTCGCTGGTGAAGGGGAGGATGAGCAGCGCGTCCACACCGAGGCCCGCCATCAGCTCGGCGCGCCGGTGGTGCGGGGCGAGCAGCGGCGGGTGGCTGCCGGGGCGCACGACCTCGCTGGGGTGCGGGTCGAAGGTCACCACGACGGACGGGATGCCCAGTTCGCGGGCGCGCTCCACGGCCCGCCCGATGATCACCTGATGACCGCGGTGCACCCCGTCGTAGGAGCCGATGGTGACGACGCTGCGTCCCCAGTCCTGGGGAATGTCCTCCAAGCCACGCCAGCGCTGCACTGTGACCGCTCCTCGCCCGAAACTCGCCCGAAAACCGAACCCGTGTACGTGAGAGTAGGCCTCTCACACAGGTCTAAGACTGCCATGCCCGGCGTGCTCGGCCCGCATCGGCATGGGCACGGCAAGCGTCTCGACCGTGCGGCGGGCGCTCGGCCCGATCACCGCCGACCACTCGTGCGGTGCCTGGACCAGCCAGCCCGCAACCTGAACGGCGAATTCCGGTACTTCCCTGGCCAGCTCGACGACCCGGCGGTCGAAGCAGGAGGCGCCTTCGGGGGTGCGCCCCAGGAGCAGCCCGGTGCGGTGGACCAGGTCGCGGGTGCGCGCCTCGGGGCGCGCCTCGGCCCCCAGCGCCGCGGCCCTCAGCAGGGCGTGCAGGACCGCCGGGTCCCGCGACTCGTACCGCTCGTATTCGAGGAGTACGTCCAGGAGCTCGGCCCGCAGGGGGCGCGAGGTGCGGCTGCCGGGCGCGGCGAGCACCGGCGCCAGCGCCTGCCGCACCTTCGGCGAGCAGCCCCGCAGTACGGACGTGACCAGCGGGAAGAGCACGGCCCTCGCGGCCGGTCCGCACTCCAGGCGCCGCTCCACGAACGCGGCGGCGTGGGCCGCGCCCTCGGGGTGGCGGTCCAGATAGCCGCGGACCAGGGCGGCCGCGCGGCGGGCGAGCGCGGGCGTGTTGATCTCGGCGAGCGCCTCCAGCACCTCGGCCCCGGCGTCCCCGGGCTGGTCGAGCCGCGTCCGGAAGGCGGCGAGCACCGGCTCGGGGTGGGTGGTGAGGGCGGCGACGAGCGCGGAGGCGGGCAGCCGGGGATCGCCGCCCGCGTACCGCGCGAGCGTCTTCTCGAGGTAGCGGCTGCGGGTGCGCGGGTCCCGGATGAGCAGGCCGAGCGCGGCGCCGTGCAGGGGGGTGTCGGCGGACCTGGCGAGCAGGGCGAGCGCGGCGTAGCGCAGCAGGTCGCGGTCGGCGCCGGTGGTGACGTACGGCGCGACGCGCGGCCCGTACGCGGCGGCCGCCACCCGGCGTTCGGGCCGGTCGTCGTGGGCCCAGCGGTCCACGGCCCGGCAGAGCGCGGACGGCTCGTCCTCGGCGAGCGCGTCCAGGAGTTCGTCGGCGCGGGCGTGCGCGGTGGCGACCAGCGCCTCGGTGAGGTCGTCGATGGCCAGCGAGCGGCGGGCGTAGAGCAGAGCCTGCGCGGCCCCGGCGACGGTCGGGCGCATCTCGCTGCCCGTCGGCGCGGGCAGCGGCCGCTCGTCGGTGAACCACCGGCACAGCAGCGGCTGTACGCTCCGGGGCTCGGCCGCGAGCCGCCGGTCCACGGCGTCCAGATACCGCTCCCACTCCGGCGCCCCGCCCGGCGCGCCGTCGGCGGGAACCAGCCGCCGCATCAGCTCCATCCGGCGGTCGTCGCCGATCCGCAGCCGCTGCCAGAACCACGGCCCGAACTCCCCGAGCCCGCCGAGCCGCCCCGGCCCGCCCGCGCGCACCGACCGCTCGCTGATCCGGTCCGCGAGCAGCCGCAGCACACAGAGGTACGCCCGGGGCTCGGGCACCCGCAGCAGCGTCTGCCCGAGCAGATGGACGGCCCACCAGCAGGCGTCCTCCGTCCGGTCCGGCTCGGCCGCGCCGGGCCCCGCCGCCAGTCGGTCGAGCGCGTCGACGAGCTCCTCCAGGTGCGGGGCGAGCCGGTCGGCCCCGTGTTCGCGGTCGAGGAGCAGCAGGGCCTGCAGGACGGGGCCGATGCGGTGCCGGGGGACGGGGAGGGTACGGGGCTCGTCCTCGTGGGCCGCGGGTTCCGTCCCGGGTGCGGGCGGCGGCGGCCCCGGCCGGAACCGCCGCCCCCGCCTGCCGTCCTCGCGGCGCGGGGAGCGACGCTGGTCGGGGACGGCGGGGGACGGCGGACCGGCGGGTTCCTCACCCTCGCCCATGTTCGCGGCGGCGCGCGAACCCGGCGGTGGCGGCACGTACGCCGCCCCCTCGCCGCTCTCCCCGCCCGTCCCGCTCGTGCCCGGGCTGGACGGCAGCCGGGCCGGGGCCCGGTCGGCGGTGCCGGGCGCTTCCTCGCACCGGCGGTGCACCAGGGCGTGCAGGGCCCCGTCCAGGTCGAGGTGGGCGGCCTGGAGCCAGTCGGCCAGCTCCTCGTGCGCGAAGCGGTAGCCGGAGCCCGCCGGGACCAGCAGGCCCTCGGTGAGGACCGCCGACGCCCAGCCGGTGCGCCAGGGGAAGATCTCCTCGAAGTTCTCGCGGTCCAGCTCGCCCTGGCCGGGGCCCAGACAGCGCCGGGCCGCCTCGTGGACCCGGCCCGCGACCCGCGCGGCGAGCCGTCGTACGGCCGTGCCGCGCAGCGCGGGGCGCCGGGCGGCCGCCAGCCGTACCGCGATGCGCAGGCACATCAGGTCGAGATGGGCGGCGAAGACGTCCTCGCGGCCGGGCCTGCCCGGCACCTCGCCCGGCAGCGCGTCGCGCACCTCGGCGATCAGCCGCAGCGTCAGCGGATGGCGCCCGGCCCGGTCCGCCAGGGCGCCGTCCGGGAGGCCGTACCGCTCGCGGGCCCGGGCGGCCTCCTTGCGGGAGAGGTCGCCGATCCGTACGGCGTGCGGCAGCCGGGGCGCCTCGGCCGGGTGCAGCGCGTCCAAAGGGAAGAGCGCCCCGGCCTGCTCCCAGTGCTCGGGGCGGCAGGCGACCACGAGGCGCGCCCCGGCCTCGCGCAGCCACGCCGCCGTACCGGCCGTCCACTCGGGCAGCCGGTGCGCGAGGACGGGCGGCATCTCCTCGGGCCCGTCGAGCAGGACGAGCAGGGGGCGCCCGGCGTCCGAGGCCAGCCGTGCCACCCGGTCCGGGGTGGCGCACTCCATGTCGCCGGGGGCGCCCGCGGCCGCCACGATCCGGCCCGCCTGCCGCAGCGCCCGCGCCACCGCGTCCGCCACCGAGCCGTCGCCCGCGCGCAGATCCGCGCCGCGCAGCCACACCGTGGGGGCGGGCTCCGCGCCCCGGGCGCGGCGGGCGGCGAGGGCGGCGAGCTCGGTGGTGCGGCCGGTGCCGGGGTCCCCGACCAGGCCGAGCACAGAGGCGTTCCCGGCCGCGAAGTCCGTGAAGTGCCGTACGGTGAGCCGCCGTTCGACCGGGTCCTGCTGGACACCGGACCCGCCGACCGAGCCGACCGAGGTCGCGGTGAGCTGGAGCGCGCCCGCCAGGTTCAGGTCCTCGCCGTACCCCGGCACGGTCGCCGCGTTGCGCCGCAGCAGCTCTTCGAGCGGGCCCCCGTCGGGCCGCAGCGGCACCGCGAACCCGGCCGCCCGGTGCGCCGCGTGCAGCGCGGTGGCGAGCACCCCGAGCACCGCACCGGTCGCCGCGTCCAGGACCGGCCCGCCCGCCGCCTCGCCGCCGAGCCGCAGCGCGTCGGCCCCCTCGGTGCCGATGGCCAGCTCCAGGGCGGAGCCGAGGAGGTGGAAGCGGTCGGTGGCGGTGTAGGTGACGGGGGGCTCGCCGAGTACCCGCGCCTCACGCCAGCCGTGCGCGGCGATCCGTACATACGTGCCCGCGGCGACCGACTCCCGGGCGGCGACGGGCAGCGGCCGTACCCCCAGCCCCTCGGTGCGCACCAGGGCGAGACCGGCCTCCGGCAGCGAGGTGACCGCGTCGGCCTCGGCGAGGCAGGTGCGCTCGCCGGGCGTGTGCAGCACCACCCGGGTGAGCCCGTCCACCACCTCGTGGCTGGTGACCACGGTGCCGCGGTCGTCGGCGACGAAGCCGGCGCCCCGGGTGCGTCCCGCCAGATCGCAGATCCGTACCAGCGTCTCCCGCCCCCCGTCACCGTCCCCGCGTCCCATGCCCGGAACGGTAGTTCTGGGATGATCCGCCCGAGAAGAACGCGAGGCGAAAGCGCCCCCCAGTGCTCCCCTCTTTCACTACGAGCGCCTGCACGCGAGGGTGAAAACACCTGCGGCGGGCTCGCAAGGAGCCCGCCACACGTTTGAAAACCCGGGACGGGTCCCGGCCGCACCCGTCAGGCGGCTAGCCGAACACCGCCAGGCTCTTCGCCTTGCCGCGCTGGCTCTCGACCAGCGCGAGGAGGCGCTCGCCCGGCCCGTAGACGGCGACCGGCTTGCCGTTGTCGTACACCTCGGGCATGTCCAGGCGCACGCCGTTCAGGAGCAGTCCCCCGCGCCGCTCGTCGACGTCCCAGCGGGCGAACGCGGCGGCCGCCGCCTCGGCGACCGGCATCACCGTCAGCTCCTCCTGGAGCTGGTCGAGCGTGCGCGCCGCGTCCAGGCCGTAAGGGCCGACCCGGGTGCGCCGCAGCGCCGTCAGATGCCCGCCGACGCCGAGCCCGGCGCCGAGGTCACGGGCGAGGGCGCGGATGTACGTACCGGAGGAGCAGACCACGGAGACGACCAGGTCGACGACGGGGGTGCCGTCCTCGGCCACGGCCTCGCGCACGTCGTACACCCGGAACGAGGAGACCGTCACCGGTCGGGCCGGGATCTCGAACTCCTCGCCGCCGCGCACGCGCGCGTAGGAGCGCTTACCGTCGATCTTGATGGCCGAGACCTTCGACGGGACCTGCATGATGTCGCCGCTCAGCGCCGCGACACCGGCGTCGATGCCCTCGCGGGTCACCTTCGAGGCGTCGGTGGACGAGGTGATCTCGCCCTCGGCGTCATCGGTGACCGTGTCCTGGCCGAGGCGGATCGTACCGAGGTACTCCTTCTCGGTCAGGGCGAGGTGTCCGAGCAGTTTGGTGGCGCGCTCGACGCCCAGGACGAGCACGCCCGTCGCCATCGGGTCGAGCGTGCCCGCGTGGCCGACCCGGCGGGTCCTGGCGATCCCGCGCATCTTGGCCACGACGTCGTGCGAAGTGAAGCCGGACGGCTTGTCCACGATGACAAGTCCGTCCGGCGTCCGGTTCTGGCTCATTCGGCGGCGGTACCCTCGTCGTCCTCGTCCTCGTCACCGGGCTTCTTGTACGGGTCGGCGTCGCCGGCGTACTTGGCGCCCGAGGAGACCTCGCGCACCGCGGCGTCCGAGGCCCGCGCCTTGTTGAGGAGGTCCTCGATCGTCTTGGCGTTCTCCGGGAGGGCGTCCGCCACGAACGTCAGGGTCGGCGTGAACTTGGTGCCGGCGGCGGCCCCGACCGCGGAGCGCAGGATGCCCTTGGCGCTCTCCAGGCCGGCGGCCGCGCTGGCCCGGTCCTCGTCGTCGCCGTAGACCGTGTAGAAGACCGTGGCCTCCCGCAGGTCGCCGGTGACCCTGGTGTCCGTGATGGTCACGTGCGTACCGAGGCGCGGGTCCTTGATGCCGCGCTGCATCTTCTGGGCGACCACCTCCCGGATGAGGTCCGCCAGCTTCTTCGCCCGCGCGTTGTCGGCCACTGGTCCTTCTCCTTCTTTGCCTTGCTCAAGCTCAGGTTTCAGTCTTCGTCACTGTGGAGCCTGCGTCGCACCGACAGCAGCTCCACCTCCGGCCGGGCGGCGACCATGCGCTCGCACCGGTCGAGTACGTCTGTGAGGTGCCCCGTGTCGCCGGAGACCACCGCCAGGCCGATCTCGGCCCTGCGATGGAGGTCCTGGCCGCCGACTTCCGCCGCGCTCACCGCGTACTTGCGCTGGAGTTCGGCGACGATCGGCCGGACGACGGAGCGTTTTTCCTTCAACGACCGTACGTCGCCGAGGAGCAGATCGAAGGACAGCGTCCCCACATACATATGTGTCCGGATATCCCGCCGGTCCGGGGTAGATGACCCCGCCAACGACTTGGCGGGGACACCAGAACCGTACACGCAACGGCCGGGGCCGATCGACGGAAATAAGCTCCGCCGACCGGCCCCGACTCGATACGACGATCAGCCGCGCGGCTTCTCGCGCATCTCGTACGTCGCGATGACGTCGTCGATCTTGATGTCGTTGAAGTTTCCGAGGTTGATACCGCCCTCGAAGCCTTCGCGGATCTCGGTGACGTCGTCCTTGAAGCGGCGCAGACCCTCGATGTTGAGGCTCTCCGCGATGACCTTGCCGTCCCGGAGGAGGCGGGCCTTCGTGTTCCGCTTGACCTCGCCGGAGCGGATGAGCACACCCGCGATGTTGCCGAGCTTGGACGAGCGGAAGACCTCGCGGATCTCCGCGGTGCCGAGCTCGACCTCCTCGTACTCCGGCTTGAGCAGACCCTTGAGGGCCGCCTCGATCTCCTCGATGGCCTGGTAGATCACCGAGTAGTAGCGGACGTCGACGCCCTCGCGCTCCGCCATCTGCGCGGCACGGCCGGCCGCACGGACGTTGTAGCCGATGACGATGGCGTCGGAGCCCATCGCCAGGTCGATGTCGGACTCGGTGACCGCACCCACACCGCGGTGCAGGATGCGGATGTCGACCTCTTCACCGACGTCGAGCTGGAGCAGCGAGGACTCGAGAGCCTCGACCGCACCGGACGCGTCGCCCTTGATGATGATGTTGAGGTCCTGGACCAGACCGGCCTTGAGCACCTGGTCGAGGTCCTCCAGGGACACCCGGCGGGTGCGCTTGGCGAACGCGGCGTTGCGCTCGCGGGCGGCGCGCTTCTCGGCGATCTGACGGGCCGTACGGTCCTCGTCGACCACCAGGAAGTTGTCGCCCGCGCCCGGGACGTTGGTGAGACCGAGGACGAGGACCGGAGTCGACGGACCCGCCTCTTCCACGTTCTCGCCCTTGTCGTCGAGCATGGCGCGCACTCGGCCGTAGGCGTCACCGGCGACCATCGTGTCGCCGACGCGGAGGGTACCGCGCTGGACGAGGACGGTGGCGACGGCGCCGCGGCCGCGGTCGAGGTGGGCCTCGATCGCAATACCCTGCGCGTCCTGCTCCGGGTTGGCCCGCAGGTCGAGCGAGGCGTCGGCGGTGAGGACGACGGCCTCCAGCAGGGAGTCGATGTGCAGACCCTGCTTGGCGGAGATGTCGACGAACATGGTGTCGCCGCCGTACTCCTCGGCCACCAGACCGAACTCGGTCAGCTGACCACGGACCTTGACCGGGTCCGCACCCTCGACGTCGATCTTGTTGACCGCGACGACGATCGGGACGCCGGCGGCCTTGGCGTGGTTGAGCGCCTCGATCGTCTGCGGCATGACGCCGTCGTTGGCCGCGACCACGAGGATCGCGATGTCGGTCGACTTGGCACCACGGGCACGCATGGCGGTGAACGCCTCGTGACCCGGGGTGTCGATGAAGGTGATCTTGCGCTCTTCACCGTTGACCTCGGTACCGACCTGGTACGCACCGATGTGCTGGGTGATGCCACCGGCCTCGCCCGCCACGACGTTCGTCTTGCGGATCGCGTCGAGCAGTCGGGTCTTTCCGTGGTCGACGTGACCCATGACGGTGACGACCGGCGGACGCGCCACGAGGTACTCCTCGCCGCCCTCGTCCTCGCCGAACTCGATGTCGAAGGACTCGAGCAGTTCGCGGTCCTCCTCCTCCGGGCTGACGATCTGAACCGTGTAGTTCATCTCGCCGGCCAGCAGGTGCAGCGTCTCGTCGGAGACGGACTGCGTGGCCGTGACCATCTCGCCGAGGTTCATCATCACGGCGACGAGCGACGCCGGGTTGGCGTTGATCTTCTCCGCGAAGTCGGTGAGGGACGCACCGCGCGACAGGCGAACAGCCTCGCCGTTGCCGCGGGGCAGCATCACGCCGCCTACCGACGGGGCCTGCATGGCCTCGTACTCCTGGCGCCTCTGACGCTTCGACTTGCGACCGCGACGGGCGGGCCCGCCGGGACGGCCGAAGGCACCCTGCGTGCCGCCACGGCCACCGGGGCCGCCGGGACGACCGGCGAAGCCGGGACGACCGCCGCCGAAGCCGCCGCCACCACCGGGAGCGCCACCGCCACCGCCGGGACGGCCGCCGAAGCCACCGCCGCCACCGGGACGACCGCCGCCGCCGGGACCGGCCGGACGGCCGGCGAAGCCGCCGCCCGCAGGTCGGCCGGCAGCGCCGCCGCCCGGACGGCCACCGGGACCACCGGGACCACGGCCACCGCCGGGACCGCCACCGGGACGCGGGCCCGCAGCGGGACGCTGCGGCATCATGCCGGGGTTCGGACGGTTACCGCCCGGGGCACCGCCCGGACGCGGGGCGCCGCCCTGCGGCCGGGGCATACCGCCCGGGGTCGGCCGGGGAGCACCCTGGCCCTGCGGACGCGGAGCGCCACCGGGGCCACCCTGCGGACGCGGGGCACCACCGGGGCCACCGGCGCCGCCGGCCGGTCGGGGAGCGCCGCCACCGGGACGGGGCGCCTGCGGGCGCGCCATGCCGGTGGAGCCGCCGGAGGTGAAGGGGTTGTTGCCGGGACGCGGACCGGCCGGACGGGCACCGCCCGGACGCGGGGCGCCCTGACCCTGCGGACGCGGGGCACCCGGACGGGCACCCTGACGCTCGCCGCCCTGACGCTCGCCCTGACCGCCGGAGGCGGCGGGACGGGCGGCCGGACGCGGGCCGGGGGTGGCACCCGCGGGACGCGGGGCCTGCTGCTGCTGCGGCGCGGGGGCCTGAGCCGCCGGAGCCGAGAACTCGGCCGCGGGGACCGGAGCCGCCGGGGCGGGCTTGGCCGCCGCGGGCTTGGGACCCGGACGCGGGCCGGCAGCCGGCGCCGCGGTCGGGGTGCTGCTGCTCTTGGGGGCCTCGGCGGCGGCCGGCTTGGGGGCCGGGGCGCCGGGCTTGGGGGCAGCGGGACGTGCCGCCTGCGCCGGGGAGGGCGCGGCGGGCTTGGCAGGCGTCGCCTTGCGGGGCGCGCTCGGCTTGGCAGCGGACTTGCCGGCGTTGCCACCGGGCCCCTGCAAAGCGTCGGTCAGCTTACGTACAACCGGCGCCTCGATCGTCGAGGACGCCGAACGGACGAATTCACCGAGTTCTTGGAGCTTGGCCATGACGACCTTGCTCTCAACCCCGAACTCCTTGGCGAGTTCGTATACCCGGACCTTAGCCACTTCGCTCCTTTTAGGTCCGGGTTACCGCCGGACCGTCGCTACTTCATGGGCGTACTCATCGCGTACTCATCGAGTGCTCATCGCAATCTCGACCTACTTCCAACTCGCGAGGTACCTGACCGCACGGTGTTCCGTGCCGTACTTCTTACGGTGCTGCTTGCTCGACGTGCTGACGCACGGCCTCGCTGTCCAGCTGCTCCTTGACCTTGAAGGCCCGGGAGAGCGCCCGGCGACGGACCGCCAGGTCGAGACAGACCGAGGCGGGGTGAACGTACGCACCCCGGCCGGGCAGCGTACCGCGAGGATCGGGGACGCAAGCGCCCTCGACCTCCACGATGCGCAGCAAATCGGTCTTGGCCGCTCGCTCCCGGCACCCCACGCAGGTGCGCTCAGGGCATACGCGGGCATGCGTCCGGCCAGACACGTTCAAGTCTACCTCCCCGTACCGACCTCACCCCTTTGGGGCAAAAATCGAACGGTCGTTGTCCTAAAAGATCGCCATGACGGCAACGGCAGCGGGGCCCGGCCTATTCCCGGACCCCGTGGCCGTCTGTTCAGTCCTGCTCGGCGGGCTGCTCCGTGTCCGGCCGGATGTCGATGCGCCAGCCGGTGAGCCGCGCGGCGAGCCGGGCGTTCTGGCCCTCCTTGCCGATGGCGAGGGAGAGCTGGTAGTCGGGCACGGTCACCCGTGCGGAGCGGGCCGCGAAGTCCACGACCTCGACCCGGGAGACCCGGGCCGGGGAGAGCGCGTTCGCCACCATCTCGGCCGGGTCCTCCGACCAGTCGACGATGTCGATCTTCTCGCCGTGCAGCTCGGCCATGACATTGCGCACACGGCTGCCCATCGGGCCGATGCAGGCGCCCTTCGGGTTGATCCCCGAGCGCGTCGAACGGACGGCGATCTTCGTGCGATGGCCGGCCTCACGGGCGATGGCGGTGATCTCCACCGAGCCGTCCGCGATCTCCGGGACCTCCAGCGCGAAGAGCTTCTTCACCAGGTTCGGGTGCGTCCGCGACAGCGTCACGGACGGACCGCGCACGCCCTTCGCCACCCGTACGACGTACGTACGAAGGCGCAGTCCGTGCGTGTAGTCCTCGCCCGGGACCTGCTCCTGCACCGGGAGCATGGCCTCCATCTTGCCGATGTCGACCAGGACGTTCTTGGGGTCCTTGCCCTGCTGGACCACACCCGTGATCACATCGCCCTCGCGCCCGGCGAACTCACCGAAGGTGATGTCGTCCTCGGCGTCGCGCAGCCGCTGCAGGATGACCTGCTTGGCGGTGGTGGCGGCGATCCGGCCGAAACCGGTCGGGGTGTCGTCGAACTCCTTGGCCTCCTGGCCCTCTTCCAGGTCGGCCGGATCTTCCTTCGCCCACACGGTCACATGACCGTTCTCGCGGTCGAGCTTGACGCGCGCGCGGCGGAAGCTTCCCTCGGTGCGGTGGTAGGCGATGAGGAGGGCCGACTCGATGGCCTCGACCAGCAGGTCGAAGGAGATCTCCTTCTCCCGTACCAAACCCCGCAGGGCACTCATGTCGATGTCCATGGCTACGCCTCCTCTTCCTTCTTGTCCTTGCGGTTGAACTCGATTTCGACGCGCGCCTTGACGATGTCGGTGAAGGCGACCCGGCGGGCGGTGGCCTTGCGGCCCTTCACCCCGGGAACCTCAAGGTCGAGCCCGTCCTCGTCGGTGTTCAGGATGCGCGCGACCAGCTCCTCGCCCTCGGCGAGGGTGAACCGGGCGAGCCTCCCGGTGGCGCGCACATAGTGGCGCGGCTCGGAGAGCGGGCGCTCGGCGCCGGGGGAGGTGACTTCGAGGACGTACTCCTCGTCACCCATGATGTCGCTCTCGTCGAGCGCGTCGGAGACGGCCCGGCTCAGCTCGGCACAGGTGTCCAGCTCCACGCCCTCGTCGGAGTCGACGACGATCCGCAGCATGCGGCGGCGGCCGGCCCGGGACACCTCGATCTCCTCAAGATCGAGATCCTTCGCGCTGACGAGCGGTTCCAGCAGTCCGCGCAGCCTCTCGCTCTGGGTCGTGCTCATCCGGGTGACTCCTCGGCCGCGTGTGCTGTTGTGGGATCGTCGCGTACGGCATACATGCGTCTGCGCCGTCAGGTCAAAGGGTATCCGGTCCCGGGGGGTGTTGCCGTCCACCCGGAGCGGGGCGCGGGTACGCTCGCCTGCGGTGATCACTTGGCGGCCCCCGGGCCCGGAGCCCACAGGGGAGACAGCCGTGCCGGCGACCAGGACGCTGACCTCTCGCAGAGCCGCCCTCGCGGCGACCGGCGCGGCCGCCGCGGCCGGGCTCCTGGCCGCATGCTCGGACGGTACGGCGCCGGACGCCGCCCGGAGCGCGGCGGAGCGGGCCCGCGCCGCACGGACCGAGGCCGCCCTGCGCCTGCGCACCTCGGCGGCGAGCGCCGCGCTGCGCGACCGGTACGAGGCGGTGGCGGTACGCCATCCGTTGGTACGGGACCGGCTCGCCCCCTTGCGCGAGGAGGCGGCCCAGCACGCGACGGCGCTCGCGGCCGGCCACGCACAGCAGCCATCCTCCACACCATCCTCCGCGCCCCCCGCCACCGTCCCCGACGACGCCTCCGAGGCGTTGCGGGAGCTGGCGGCGACGGCGCGCCAGGTCTCCGACGCCCAAACGGCGGCGCTCACCGGGGCGCCCCCGGAACTCGCCCGGCTACTGGCCTCGGTCGCGGCGGCGGGCGCGGTCCACGCGTACCTCCTGACCCGGCGGGAGGGCGGCAGCTGATGTCGGCTCTGGAAGCGGCACAGGCCGCGCTCGCGGCGGAACACGCGGCGGTGTACGGGTACGGGGTGCTGGGCGGCCGGGTCACCGAGCCGCGCGGCGCCGAGGCCCGGGAGGCGTACACGGCCCACCGCGCCCGCCGCGACGCGCTCACCCGGACCGTGCGCGACCTGGGCGCCGCGCCGGTCGCGTCGGCGCCCGCGTACAAGCTGCCGTTCCCGGTGCCGGACGCGGCGGCCGCGGTGCGGCTGGCGGCGGAGCTGGAGGACCGGGTGGCCGGCGTCTACTCCGACCTGGTCCGGGCGGCCGAGGGCCCGCTGCGCCGGGAGGCCGCGGCCGCGCTGCGGGAGGCGGCGGTGCGGGCGGGGAGGTGGCGGGGCGGCAGCGTAGCCTTTCCGGGGCTCGCCGAACGTCCGGGCCCGACCGGTAGCTGACCAAGGGACGACGCACGCATGGCTTTTGAACCGCCTGAGCGGCTGGTACGCGCGCTCGGCGAGACGTACGGGGACGACGTCGCCGCGCGCTGGCTCGGGCAACTGCCCGAACTCGCCGAAGCGGCGGTCGCGGGGCGCGGGCTCACGGTGGACCGGGTGCAGGCGCCCGGGGGCCGCAGCAGCCTCGTCCTGCTCGTACGGCAGCAGGACGGCACCCCGGCGGCCCTGAAGCTGGCCCCCGCCGAGGCCCGGCCGGAGCTGGAGCGGACGGCGCTGCGGCACTGGAACGGCTGGGGCACGGCGCAACTCCTGGACACCGACGCCGCCGACTCCCTCCTCCTGGAACGCCTGCACCCCGAGGTGTCGTTGCGCTCGCTCCCGGAGGCGAAGGCGCTCCTGGAGGCGGCGGGAACGCTGCGCCGCCTGTGGGTGGAGCCGCCTGCCGCCCACCCGTTCGAGTCCGTCGCCGAACGGACGGAACGTCAGGCGACCGCGATGCGGGGTGTGTTGCCGGACGACGTGGCCGCGCTGGCCGAGGCGGCCCTGACGGCCCGGGACGCTCTCACGACCTCCTCCTCTTCGGAGGAGTTCCTCCTCCATGGCAACTTCCGCCAGAGCAAGGTGCTTTCGGGCGAGCGTTCGCCGTGGCTGACGGTGGGCCCGGAGCCGCTGGTGGGCGAACGGGCCTACGACCTGGCCCGCCTGGTCCGCGACCGCGTCGAGGACTTGATCGCGGCCCCGAGCGGCGCGTCGGTGGCGCGGCGCCGGGTGAACAAACTGGCCGACGCGCTGGATGTCGACCCGGCCCGTCTGCATGGCTGGACGCTGTTCCGAGCGGTGGAGTCGGGGCTCCGTGCCCGAGCGGCGGGCCGCACGCAGGAGTCGGAGTTGCTGCTGGAGTTCGCGGGCTGGTTGTAGGGGGCTGCCCGTCCGGGGGCGCGTGTTCTTTCTGCGGGCCGATGGGGGCTGGTCGCGCAATTCCCCGCGCCCCTTCTCGGCCCGGTGTTTATCTGCGGGCCGTCGCCGGCTGGGCGCGCAGTTCCCCGCGCCCCTCAGGGGGATGGGGTGCAGCCACGATGCGAGGGCGGCGGCGGGAAATTCAGCCCCTGGGGGTCCCCCCTGGACGAAGTCCTTGGGGGAGTTTGAGGAGCGGGGTCCGGGGCGGAGCCCCGTAAGCGGGGACCGGGGGCTGCGATCCCAGGTACCCCACCCGCCCCCTGCACAGGGTCCAGGGGCTGCGATCCCAGGTACCCCACCCACCCCCATGCCCGGGTCCGGGGCGGAGCCCCGAGCGGGGTGCAGGGGCCGCAGGCCCCGCAAACGGGGTCCGGGGGCGTAGCCCCCGGGAGACCACCTCAACCCCTCCCCCACCCCCGGAGGGTTTAGGGAAGGGGCGGGGAGGGGCTCAAACCCGGCTACTTGCGCAGGCGCGCGACCGCCTCCGCCAGCGGAAGCTCCTCCCGCTCCCCCGTACGCCGGTCCTTCAGCTCCAGGACACCCTCCCCGGCCCGCCGCCCCGCCACCAGAATCTTCGGCACGCCCAACAGCTCCGCGTCCGTGAACTTGACCCCGGGCGACACCCCCGCCCGGTCGTCCACCAGCACCCGCAGCCCCGCCGCGGCCAGCTGCGAGGCCGCGTCGAGCGCCACCTCCGTCTGGAGCGCCTTGCCCGCCGCGACGACGTGGACGTCCGCCGGCGCGACCTCCGCCGGCCAGCACAGCCCCTGCGAGTCGGCCGTCTGCTCGGCCAGCGCGGCCACGGCCCGCGAGACGCCGATCCCGTACGAGCCCATGGTCACCCGCACCGGCTTGCCCTGCTGCCCAAGGACATCGAGCTGGAACGTGTCCGCGTACTTCCGCCCCAACTGGAAGATGTGCCCGATCTCGATCGCCCGGTCGAGACGGAGGCCCGCGCCGCACGCGGGGCACGGGTCGCCCTCCTCGACGACGACCACGTCGAGGTAGTCGTCGACGTCGAAGTCCCGCCCGCACACCACGTTGCGCGCATGCGTGTCCGGCCGGTTCGCGCCCGTCACCCACGCCGTGCCCGGCGCCACCCGGGGGTCGGCGATGTAGCGGACCTTGTCCAGGCCCTGCGGGCCGACGTATCCGCGCACGAGATCGGGCCGGTCCGCGAAGTCCTCGGCGGTGACCAGCTCGACGACCGCCGGAGCCAGGTGCTCGCCCAGCTTGCCCAGGTCCACCTCGCGGTCGCCGGGGACCCCGACCGCCACGATCTCGCCGTCCACCTTGACCAGGAGGTTCTTGAGGGTGGCGGAGGCCGGGACGCCCAGGTGGGCCGCCAGGGACTCGATCGTGGGGGTGTCCGGTGTGTCCAGCTCCTCCACCGGTCCGACGCCGGAGGCATCCACGGGCGCGGCCACGAAGGTCACCGCTTCCGTGTTCGCCGCGTACTCGCACGCCGGGCAGTCCACGAAGGTGTCCTCACCGGCGGCGGCCGGAGCCAGGAACTCCTCCGACGCCGAGCCGCCCATCGCCCCCGACACCGCCGAGACGATCCGGTAGTCGAGCCCGAGCCGGGCGAAGATCTTCCGGTACGCCTCGCGGTGCAGCGCGTACGACTCGGCCAGGCCCTCGTCCGTCGTGTCGAACGAGTACGAGTCCTTCATCTGGAACTCGCGCCCGCGCAGCACGCCCGACCGGGGCCGCGCCTCGTCCCGGTACTTGGTCTGGATCTGGTAGAGCATCACCGGCAGGTCCTTGTAGGACGTGCACTGGTCCTTGACGGTCTGGGTGAAGATCTCCTCGTGGGTGGGCCCGAGCAGATAGTCCGCGCCCTTGCGGTCCTTGAGCCGGAACAGCAGGTCGCCGTACTCCTCCCAGCGCCCGCTCGCCTCGTACGCCTCCTTGGGCAGCAGGGCCGGGAGCAGCACCTCCTGGGCGCCGATGGCGTCCATCTCCTCACGGACGATGTGGGAGATGTTGTCGAGGACCTTCTTGCCGAGCGGCAGCCAGGTCCAGATTCCGGCCGCGTTGCGCCGTACGTATCCGGCGCGGACCAGCAGCTTGTGGCTGAGCGTCTCCGCGTCCGCCGGGTCGTCGCGCAATGTCTTGACCATCAGACGGGACATGCGCTGGACCTGGGCGGCTGCCATGGGGTTCTCTCCTGTACGTACACGGGTGGTGTCAGGAGGTTATCCGCGCGCCACGCGCGCGTGGAAATCGGTTTACGGTCGCCGCAGCGGCAGGTGCGCGCCCATCACCGCGTACGGCCTCGGCGCGCTCGGGCTGTGTCTTCCCGGGGGACAACCCCCGGACCCCCGGCCGGGAGCCACTCAGGCCCGCCGCAAAGGCAAATGCGCTCCCATGACCGCGTACGGCCTCGGCGCGCTCGGGAAGTGGACCTGTCCCGCGAGGTCCAGATACCCCAGCGCCCGGTAGAGCGCCCGCGCCGGGCTCTCCGTGTCGATCGCGGAGAGGATCGACCTCGGCTCGGCCGCGCTGTCGGTGATCCGGGTGATGAGCTCGCGGCCCACGCCCCGGCCCTGGTGGGACGGGTGGACATGGAGCTCGGTGATCACGAAGGAGTCGTCGAGCCAGGCGTCGGTGCCGTTGTGGCGCAGATACGGTTCGACGACCGTGGACCACCAGTGCACCCGGTCGTTGGGCATCCCGTACACGAAGCCGACGAGCCGTCCGCCGGGGGTGGTGGCGCCCAGGGCGCGCGCGCCGGGGGAGGCGAGGTGGCGCAGCACGATGTGGCGGCGCACGCCCACCTCTTCCGGGCTGAGCCCGAAGGCGGCCGCCTGCACGGCGAGGGCCTCGTCCACGCGGGCGGCGAGGTCGAGCGGTCCGACCGTCACCTCGGGGGTCTGGGGACCGGCCCCAAAGGAAGGTGCCATGGCCGCACCCTACTGTCAGAAGAGCACGCTCATGAAAGCCCCCGTCTCACGGAAGCCGACCCGGCGGTAGCAGGCGCGTGCCGCCGTGTTGAAGTCGTTCACGTAGAGGCTGACGACGGGGGCCACGTCGGCGAGGGCGTAGCGCAGGACGGCGGCCATGCCGGTGACGGACAGGCCCCGGCCCCGGCACTCGGGGGCGACCCAGACGCCCTGGATCTGGCACGCGCGCGAGGTGGCCGCGCCGATCTCGGCCTTGAAGACGACCTTGCCGTCCTCGACGCGGGCGAACGAGCGCCCGGAGCCGACGAGTTCGGCGACGCGCGCCTGGTAGAGCAGCCCGCCGTCGCCCGCCATCGGGGAGACGCCGACCTCCTCGGTGAACATGGCCACGCACGCGGGCATGATCACGTCCATCTCGTCCTTGCGGATCCGGCGGACGTACGGGTCGGGGACCATGTCGTCGGGCATCCGGTCGGTGACCATCAGCGGCTGGTTCGGGCGGACGTCCCGGGCCGGCCCCCACTGCGGCTCCAGGAGCTTCCAGAGCAGGGCGGTCGGGTCGGCCGGGCCGACGATGGAGGAGCAGCGGCGGCCGGTGCGACGGGCCCGGTCCGCGAAGGCGCGGACGGCTTCGGGGGTGGCGCAGATGGGGACGAGGTTGGCACCGGAGTAGCAGAGCGAGCGCAGCTTGCCGCCGGCGTACCAGCCCCACATCTCGCCGCCGAGCCGCCACGGGTCGAGGCCCGCGACCTGCACTCGCGAGGCCACGAAGGCGTTGGCGACCGGATCGCTCTCCAGGACGGCGAGCGCCGCGCCGAGGTCACCGGGTTCGAGGACCCGGGTGGAGGTCTGCGTCAACACGTGGGGCCTCACCATACGGTCTGCTGATCTCCGCACTGTACCCGCCGGGAGGGCCCGGGCGCCGCCCTGCCCTTCCCTGCCGGGGGGGTGCTTGGTGTGCGGGCCGCGGGCTAGGGGGGTGCGCTTCGTCTGCGGGCCGGTGGGGGCTGGTCGCGCAGTTCCCCGCGCCGCTTCTTGGCCCGGGGTTCGTCCGAGGGCCGCGGGGAGCTGGTCTCGCAGTTCCCCGAGCCCCTAAGGGACTGGCGGTGCGTCGGTCGTCTGCGGGCCGGTGGGGGCTGGTCGCGCAGTTCCTCGCGCCCCTGAGGGACTGGTGGTGCGTCGGTCGTCTGCGGGCCGGTGGGGGCTCGTCGCCCAGTTCCCCGCGCCCCTAAGGGCACCTCCAGCCCCTCCGGCGTTTGAGGAGCGGGGTCCGGGGCGGAGCCCCGAAGCGGGGGTGGGGGCGCAGCCCCAGCGGGGGATACCGGGGGCGCAGCCCCGTGGGCAGGGTGCAGGGGGTGCAGGCCCCGCAGAGGGTTGCACCCCCTGCACCCCGCAAGGCGGGTGCAGGGGCACAGCCCCGCTGGGGGCGCAGCCCCGCTGGGGGCGCAGGGGGCGCAGCCCCCGCCCGGGGTCCGGGGGCGCAGCCCCCGGGAAACCGCCCTCGCCCCCCACCCACCCCCGGAGGGTTTAGGGAAGGGGCGGGGTGGGGGCTCAACCCGCCACAGACACCTGCGGCTCTCCCGACGTCACCCCAGCCCGCTCCATCTGGTCCGCGATCTTCAACGCCTCTTCGATCAGCGTCTCGACGATCTTCGACTCGGGAACCGTCTTGATCACCTCACCCTTGACGAAGATCTGACCCTTGCCATTACCCGAGG
>NZ_JBVIHM010000044.1:0-52370 GCF_055570295.1 Streptomyces sp. NPDC031265 | reverse complement strand
TTTTTGGATCCGCTCGTATGGTTTGCGCTTGGGGGGGGAGGCGAAACAAAAAGGGAAGGGGGGGGGGAGAGGGAACATGGGGAACCCTAGATAGGGGAGGCCCCAGGCCGCCGGGTTCGGCGGCCGGGGCGAGGAGGCTTCGGTCAGGAGGCGGTGCCGGTCACCGAGTCGCCGGACTTGGTCACCCGGTAGGTCACCGTGGCGCCGCTCCAGTAGTGGAAGGTGAGCGTCGCCGGTGCGCCGTCCTTGAGGGACTTGAGGAAGTCGGTGGTGAGGGCGGTGGCGTCGGCGTCGTACTTGGGGGCGAAGGAGTAGCCGAACTGCTGGTACGGGGTCCAGCTGGCCGGGCCGGCGTTGGTGCCGTCCGCGTACTTGGCCTCCATGGTGGCCAGCAGGTCACCGTTGAACCGGGTGGGGATGTCGAGCGAGGCGGCGGTGCCGGTGGCGGTCGACAGCTGCGGCTTGTCGGAGGTGTTCACGTTGAGCTGCCACGGCACGCCCTGGGAGAACCAGACCTCCACGGTCGAGTTGACGCCGAGATGACGGTCGCCGGCCAGCCGGGTGAGCGCGTCCGCCGTCAGCGTGAGCTCGTTGCCCTTGATCGTGTAGTCGGGGCCCTCGCGCAGCGGGGTGTTGCCGTGCCAGACCGCCAGGGGCTTGGTGTCGTTCGGGTTGAGGGTGACCGTCTGGGCCTTTATCGCGCCGGACTTCGGCAGGAAGAGGTTGTCGGTGGAGGCGGTGCCGGAGCGGGTCTGCCAGGACCGCTTGATGAGGTCCATCAGCTCCGGGTTCCGCCACTTCAGGTCGGCGCGGTTGAGGAAGGCGAAGTCGTCCCACAGCGCGGTGGTGACACCGCTGATACGGGCCTGGTAGCCCAGCTCCTCGTAGTACTTCAGCATCTCGCCGTGCTCGACGTAGCCCTCGGTGGGCCGGGTGAGCAGGCCGTACTCGCCCAGGTAGACGGGGACGCCCTTGGAGATGAAGGTGTCGCGCATCCGGGCGAAGGAGTCGAGCATGTCCTTGCGGGTGTCGGCGGTGTACGTGGTGTAGCCCGCGACGTTCACGCTGAACGGCCAGAAGCTGTAGTAGTGCACGGTGGCGACCAGGTTGCGGTCGTGCAGTGAGTTGATCGTCTTGGACAGGTCGTCCATGAGGGGCTGGGTCCCCGAGCCGGCCTGGGTCGGCAGCATGAGCAGGCGGTCCTTGTTCTTGCCGCCGGACTTGCGGACGACGGAGTGGAACGAGGTGTTGAGCTCGTTCAGGTACTGGGTCTTCTGGACGTCGGTCGCGTTGTTGAAGACCGGCTCGTTGACGCTCTCCAGGAGCAGCTTGCCCGGCTCGTCCTTGAAGGTGGTGGCAATCTGCTGCCAGGTCGAGTTGAACCGCGCGACTACGGCGTCGTGGTTCGTGGAGATGTCGGCGATCCACCTCCACGAGTCGTGGTGCACGTTGAGGTCGACGTAGAGGCCGTCCTCCAGGGCCCAGTCGACCACCTGCTTGACCCGCTTCATGTACGCCGCGTCGATGGTGTAGGGAGCGGTCTCGGACTGGTGGGGGTACCAGCTGACAGGGATGCGGACGCTGCGGAAGCCCTCGTCCCGGATGTGGTCGATCAGGGCCTTGGTGGTCAGCGGGTTGCCCCAGGAGGTCTCGTCGGGGATCGCGTCCAGGGTGTTGCCGAGGTTCCAGCTGGGCTGCATCTGGGCCATGGCGTCCATCGCCCTGTGCGGGACCTTGTCCGCTGCCGGCCGAGCCGGAGCCGGTGCGGCCATGGCGGTGCCGCAGGCGAGGCTGCCCGTGGTGGCCAGTGCCACCACGATGCCGGCCGTCCGGCCGGGCCGGCGGCTGCGCGGGCGCGCGGGCTGCTGTGCTTCGTTCACGTGTCGTCCCTTTCGTGTGAACAGCTGAGGGGCTGATGGATGGTCAGGGAAGCGGAAGGGGCCCGTAGTCGAACCAGTCGAAGTGGACGGTTCCGGTCGTGGCGTACATGCCGATGACCCGGCCGGTGAAGCCGCCGGCCACCTCGGTGGACAGGTGCCGGCCATCGAGCGCGGAGAGCACGGTGAACGTGCCGTCCGGCTCCTCGATGCCGAAGGAGAGGGTGTCCGGCCCGGTCCGCGCGTCCCGTGGGGGTGCCGGGGTGATCTCGACGCCGAGCACCACCGCTGCGGCGGGCAACGGCCGGGAGGCGACCTCGGCGCGCAGCGAGCCGATGCGGGCGAACACCGTCACCTCGCCGGCGGCCGCCTCGATCTCGTAGTGGTGCTCCTCGTCCAGTCGGACGGCCAGGCCGCCGCGGCCGTCTGCGGGGTCGATCAGCGTGCGGGCGCGGCAGGTGAGGTGCTGCTGGCGCCGGCCGACGAACACCGCGTCGTTCTCGTCGAGCGAGGCCCCGGCGGCGCGGAGGGTCAGCCAGCCGGATCGTTCCTTCGTGGTGCAGAGCCGCTCCGGGCGCTCGCGCAGGGAGATCCAGCGGGGCTGCAGCTCGGGGTGGTCGAAGTCGTCCCGGACCGGTGCGGCGGGGGCGGGATGGAGCGGCCAGGCGGGGGTGGGCAGTTCGGGGGACAGCTCGCCGACGAGCGGCCAGCCGTCCACCCACTCGACCGGGGCGAGGAAGGTCTCCCGGCCGAGTACGTGCCAGCCGGGGGTGCCGCCGCGCGGCCGTACGCCGAGCAGGACCATCCACCAGGAGCCGTCGGGAGCCTGGACGAGGTCGGCGTGGCCGGTGTTCTGGATCGGGTGGTTGGTGCCGCGATGGGTCAGGATCGGGTTGGCCGGGCACGGCTCGAACGGGCCGGAGGGCGTGCGGCCGCGGGCGATGGACACGCCGTGGCCGCGTTCGGTACCACCCTCGGCGATGAGCAGGTACCAGTACGGGCCGATCCGGTACAGGTGTGGCGCCTCGGGTGCGAGGGCGCCGGGGGTGCCGGACCACAGCCGGTGGGGCTCGCCGAGGGTCTCGCCGGTGTGCGGGTCGATGCGGACCTGGGAGACCCCGGCGACGGTGCAGTAGCAGGTGCCGTCCTCGTCCCAGGCGAGGTCCGGGTCGATGCCGGGGACTCCGGGCAGCCGGACCGGGTCGGACCAGGGGCCGGCCGGGTCGGTGGCGGTGAAGAGCATGTTGCCGCCGTCGCCGACGTTGGTGACGATCAGCCAGAAGCGGTCGTCGTGGTGGCGCAGCGTGGGAGCGTAGATTCCGCCGGAGGAGGGCATGTCGCGCGGCAGACGCAGCTGACTCGGCCGGTCCAGGGCGTTGCCGATCTGCGTCCAGTTCACCAGGTCGCGGCTGTGGAAGACGGGGATGCCGGGGAAGTACTCGAAGCTGGAGCAGACGAGGTAGTAGTCGTCGCCCACCCGGCAGACGCTGGGGTCGGGATGGAAGCCGGGTATCACCGGGTTGGGGACGGTGTCGCCCTGCTGAGGCTGGTCTGACACGTGGTCGGTTCCTTTCGGTGCACGTTCGGAGGCGGTACCCCGGACCGTCGGAGGGTTCGGGGCACCGCTTCGTCGGGGTTGAGCCGATCGCGCAGGACGCGCCGTTGAACCAGAAGGCGGATGGGTTGGCGTCGCTCTTGGACCACGTGGCCTTGAAGCCCCACTGGACGCTTCCGCCGGGCGGCACGGCGGCGTTGAAGGACGCGTTCCCGGCGTCGACGCTCGGGCCGCTCTGCGACACCGAGGCGCTCCAGCTGTTGCTGATGTGGATGTCGCCGGGGAAGTCGAAGCCGAGGTCCCAGCCGTTGACCTGGCCGAGGTTGTTGTTGACGACGGTGACGGTGCCGATCAGGCCGCCCGGCCACTCGTTCTTGTTGTGGACGACCCGGCAGTTCGCGCTGGTCGGGTGCGTCTGGACGACGGTGACGCCGTAGGCGGGCACGGTCTGGGTGCTCGGGCTGCCGGTCTGGGCCGTGCTGATCGAGTGGAGGTCGGCGGATGGCTTGTACACGGCCACCGCCTCGTGGACCAAGCCGCGGTCCTCCGGCACGAGTCGTTCTCCGCCCACAGCAGGTCGGCGCTGTCCAGGGCCGCCGGGGCGTCCCCGGTGAGGTCGCCGGGCGTGCCGATGCGGACCAGGCGGGGGGTGCCGTGCTCGCCCGGACCGATCTCCAGCTCCAGAATCTGGTGGCCCCAGCGGATCGTCGAGTGCGGGTCGGTCATGGCGGCCTTCCTCGGTGGGGGAGACGGGGGCGTTCAGTGCGCGCGCAGGACCGCGCAGCCGCCGGGCGGCAGTTGGTGCAGGGGCCCGCCCGTGAGCAGGTCGTGGCCTGGCTGCGGCAGCGGTACGGCCTCGGAGCGGTGGTTGATCAGCACCTGCCAGGCGCGGCCGTCGGGGGCGTGCCGGGTGACGGCTTCGACGCCGGGCGACAGGCCGGGCAGCTCGGGGCCGGTACCGGCCTCCATGAGCAGCCGGCCGACCAGGGCGGCGTAGCCGGCGTCGTCGAGGCGGGTGGAGAGGTACCAGCCGTGGCCGGAGCCGAAGTCGTGGCGGGTGAGCGCCGGGCTGCCGGCGAGCATGCCGTGGGTGTACGCGGCGAGTGCCTCGGCGCCCTCGGTGCGCAGGGACTCGCTCCAGGAAGTGGCCGTCGAGCCGTCGGAGAGGACGACCTCCTCGTCCCGCCGCAGCGGGCGGTACTCCTCGACCCGGATGCCCAGCGCCTCCCGCAGCGGTGCGGCCGGGTAGCCGCCGAGCCGGGCGTGGAGGCGCTCGTCGGCCACGCCGCTGAAGTGCTGGACGAGCAGGGTGCCGCCGCCCTCGACGTAGCGGCGCAGGTTCTCGGCGCCCGCGTCGGTGAGCAGGAACAGGGCCGGTGCGAGGACCAGCCGGTAGCGGCTCAGGTCGTGTTCGGGATGGGCGAAGTCGACCGTCGGGCCGGCGTCCCACAGCGCCCGGTGGGCGCGGCACAGCGCGGCGTGGTAGTCGAGCTCGGACGACGGCAGCCCGTCGACCCGCATCGCCCACCAGGCGTCGGAGTCGTGCAGGACGGCGACCTGGGCCCGGGCGGTGGAGCCGGCGAGTTCGCCGAGCCGGGTGATGGCCTCTCCGGCCGCCGTGACCTCGCGGAAGGTACGGCTGTCCGGCCCGGCGTGCGGGACCATCGCCGAGTGCCACTGCTCGGCGCCGGCCCGGGACTGGCGCCACTGGAAGAAGAGCGCGCCCTCCGAGCCGCGGGCGATGTGGCCGAGCGAGTGGCGCAGGATCTCGCCCGGCTCCTTGGCGAGGACGCGGCCGGTCGCGTAGACGGTGTTGGTTCCCTGTTCCATCAGCAGCCAGGGGGCGCCGCCGCCGAAGGAGCGGGCCCGGTCGGCGCAGAAGGCGGTGTCGGCGGCGGCGTCGATGCCGGGTGCGGTGGGGTAGTGGTCGACGGCGACCAGGTCGACCTCGCGGCCGAAGGCCCACAGGTCCAGGTTCTGGTAGGAGGGCAGCATGAGGTTGGTCGTCACCGGGCGGTCGCTGTGGGCGCGGATCGCGTCGCGCTGCTCGCGGTAGGCGGCGAGCGTCTCGTCGGACCAGAAGCGGCTGAAGTCCAGGGTCTGGCCGGGGTTGTGGTGCCACTGGCTGGCGCGGGGCGGCAGGATCTGATCCCAGGAGGTGTAGCGCTGGCTCCAGAAGGCCGTTCCCCAGGCCTCGTTGAGGGTGTCGAGGGAGCCGTGGCGGGCGCGCAGCCAGACCCGGAAGGCGGCCGCGGTGTGGTCGCACCAGCACAGGGTCGCGTACTCGTTGTGTACGTGCCACAGGGCGAGCGCCGGGTGGTCGCCGTAGCGTTCGGCGAGGGCGTCGGCGATACGGAGGGCGGCCCGGCGGTAGGCGGGGGCGGCGAGGCAGTAGGTGTCCCGGCTGCCGTGGGTCAGGCGGGTGCCGTCGGGGCCGACCGGCAGGGCGTCCGGGTGGGCGAGGGTGAACCAGGGAGGTGGGGAGGCAGTCGGGGTGGCCAGGTCGACGGCGACGCCGTTCGTGTGCAGGCGGTCGAGGTGGGCGTCGAGCGGGCCGAAGTCGTAGCGGCCCTCCTCGGGCTCCAGCAGGGCCCAGGAGAAGACGCCGACGGTGGCGAGGTTGACCCGCGCCCGGCGCATCAGCTCGTCGTCCTGCTTCCACACTTCCGCGTCCCACTGCTCGGGGTTGTAGTCCCCGCCGAAGGCGAGGCCGCCGAGGCGGTCCGTGAGTCGGCGTATGTCCATCTGGGAACCGTCCTCAGGTCGTGGTGTCAACTGCGGTGCGGGGCTGGTGCGGTGCTTTCGCGGACCACCAGTTCCGGTGGCGTCAGCACGAGTTGGTCCTGCGGTTCCTCGCCCGCGGCAGCTGCGGTGATCCTGGCCATGACCTGGTCGACGGCGACCTGCCCGAGGTCCTTCTTCGGACCGGTCACGGAGGTGAGCTGGGGCGAGTGCTGCTCCGCGAGCGGATCGGGGCAGATGGCGATGACGGAGGCGTCCTCCGGCACGGTCCGTCCGCTGGCGCGCAGCAGGCTGAGCAGCGGGCCGATCGCGGTCTCGTTCTGCACGACGAACCCGGTGGTGTCCGGTCGGTCCGCGAGGATTCGGGCCAGGGTGCCGGCCGTGCTCTCGTACGTGCCCTCGCACGGCCGGTGGAGGAAGCGCAGGTCCCGCCGCTCGGCACGGGCGCGGAAGCCGTTCAGGGTGCGCTCGGCGTAGCCGGCGTGCCGCCGGTAGACGCCGCTGCTGTAGCCGATGAAGGCGACGTCGCGGTGGCCGAGGTCGGCCAGGTGGTCGGCGCACAGGGCGCCCGCGGTGGCGAAGTCGTGGTCGACGCAGGAGAGTCCGGCGGGGTCGTCGGGCAGGCCGATGAGTGAGGCCGGGATGTCCTTGGCCCGCAGGACCGGGATGCGGTCGTCGTCCAGCCGGACGTCCATCAGGATGACCCCGTCGGCGAGGCCCGTGGCGGCGACCCGGCGGACCCCTTCGGGACCTTCGTCGTTGGTGAGCAGCAGGACGTCGTAACCGTGTTCGCGGGCGGCCACGGTGGCCGCGATGGCGATCTCCATCATCGTGGGCACGTGCACCTCGGGGTGGAGCGGCACCACCAGGGCGATGATGTGCGAGCGCTTGCCGGCCAGAGCCCGGGCGCCCGCGTTGGGGTGGTAACCGAGGACCGTGATGGCCCGTTCGATGCGGACTCTGGTCTCGTCGGAGATCGGGCGCTTGCCGCTGAGGGCGTAGCTGACCGTGCTCGACGAGACGCCGGCGTGCCTGGCCACATCGGCGAGTGTCACCATCGCTCTGCTTCCTTCGTTTCGGTGCCGGTGGGGAGCGGTCCCCGGTCGTGCGGCGGGCGGTCCGCGGGGGACCGTTCCCGGCCCGTGGGGGCCTCGGTTCCCGCGCGGATCAGCCCTTGATCGCGCCGGTGAGCACACCGGCGCGCAGGTGCTTCTGTACGAACGGGTACACGATCACCAGTGGTACCAGGGTGAGGACCACTACCGCCATCTGCAGCGACAGCGGCGCGGTCTGCGCATGGGTGCTGCCGAAGCCGGAGTTGACGGAACCGGGCAGGCCGTTGCCCCGGTTGACGTAGGTGAGCAACACGTACTGGAGGGGCCACTTCTGGCTGTCCGTCGGCATGTAGAGCATGACGTTGAAGAAGGAGTTCCAGTAGCCCACGGCGTAGAAGAGCGCGGTCACGGACGTGACGGCGCGTGAGGTGGGCAGGACGACGGACCACAGGATGCGCCAGTCCCCGGCGCCGTCCATCCGGGCGGCGTCGATGAGTTCGGAGGAGGTCTCCTGGTAGAAGGCACGCAGTACCAGGATGTTGAAGACGGAGACGGCGCTCGGCAGGATCAGTGCCCACCACTGGCCGTAGCCGCCGAGCTCGGTGACGACCAGGAAGCTCGGGATCAGGCCGCCGCTGACGAACATCGTGACGATCAACAGCATCAGGACGAAACGGTGCCCGAGGGACCTGGGCCGGGAGAGGCCGTAGGCGCACAGGATCGACACGGCCATGGAGATCGCGGTGCCGACCACGGTGATGCCGAGACTCACCAGCAACGAGGTGCGGACGGTCGAGTCGCTGAGCATCTGGCGGTACGTCTCGGTGGTCAGGCCGTCCGGCCAGACCACCAGGCCGCCGGCCCGGTTGACGGCCCCGGGGGTGGAGAAGCTGGTCACCAGGATGATCCACAGCGGGACCAGGACGACGGCGAGCATGCCGCCGAGCGTGAGTCCCTTGGCCGCCTGGCCGACGGCGGTCGGCGGTTCCTCCCAGGACGGGCGGACGGACCGGGCCCCGCGCCGCGCGGTTCCCCTTCGCGCATCCCGCTTTTCGCGCCGGGAACCGATGGTGAGTACGTTGGTCATTTTCGGTACAACCCGTCCTCGCCGAAAGCGTGCGCCAGCCGGTTGGCACCCCAGATGAGCAGCAGCGAGACCACGCTCTTGAAGAGCCCGGCCGCCGCACCGAAGCTGTAGCCGCCGCTGGCGATGCCGTAGTAGAAGGAGAAGGTGTCCAGTACGTCCGCGGCCTCGTGGCCGACCGCTTCCCGCTGGATCAGGAACTGCTCGAAGCCGACCGACAGCGCGTTGCCGAGCCGCAGCACCAGCATCAGCACGATCACCCCGCGCAGGCCCGGCAGCGTGATGTGCCACATCCGCCGGAACCGCCCCGCGCCGTCCGCCGCCGCGGCCTCGTACAACTCGCTGTTGATCGCGCTGAGGGCGGCGAGGAAGACGATGATCCCCCAGCCCGCCTCCTTCCAGATCGCCTGGGAGCTGATGAGCAGCGCGAAGGTGTCCGGGTTGGTCATGATGTCCCAGGCGCCGAGGCCGTGCTGGCGCAGGAACTGGTTGAGCACGCCGGCGCCGCCCAGCATCTGCTGGAAGATCGTGATCGCCAGTACCCACGAGAAGAAGTGCGGCAGGTAGACCACGGACTGGAAGAAGTTGCGCAGCCGCTCGCTGACCACCGAGTTGAGCAGCAGGGCCAGAACGATCGGGATCGGGAAGAAGAGGACAAGCTGCACGAAGCTGAGGTACAGCGTGTTCTTCAGCGCGTCCCAGAACGCCGGGTCGTGGAAGAGCTGCTGGAACTGGTCGAACCCGACCCACTGGCTGTGCCAGACCCCGACCAGCGGGTCGTACTCCTGGAAGGCGGTGACCACGCCGAACAGCGGTACGTAGTTGAACACCAGGAGCAGGACGGCCGCGGGCACGGTCATCAGCAGGAGCGACTTGTCGCGTCGCAGCTTGATCCGCCAGTTGAGCCGCGCCGGCCCTGCCGGGCGCTCCGACCGCGTGGTACTCACTGGCCGGTGCCGTACTTGTTGAGGACGTTGTCGGTCAGCCACTGCTTGAGCCGCTCTCCGGGGCCGGACCTCCAGTTCGCGATGGCGGCCTGCACGTCGGAGACCTTCTTCTTGCCGTGGTAACAGTCCTTCACGGTGTCGTTGACGCTCTGCGCGGCTTCGGCCGCGGCGATCGCCTGCGGCATGCCGTAGTTCACGCCCCAGAAGAGCGGCTTGGTGAGCGTCTTGACGTTGGCGCCCTGCCAGGCCGCGTAGTCCTTGGTGACGATGTCGCCGTCCGGGTTGCTGATTACGGCCGAGGGAGCGGCCAGGAACGGGAAGGTCTGTGGCTGGACGTCCTTCTTGCCCTCGCTCGTGAAGGTCGGCACGCCGTTCACCCGGTTGTGGTGGACGCCGTCGACGCCGAAGTTGATCAGGGTGTACTCGGCGGTGCCGTAGGGAGCTGCGAGGTAGTTCGCGACGGCGAGCAGTTCCTCGATCTGAGCGGGCTTCAGGTTCGCGTTGAGGTAGCTGATCATGCTGGTGGAGGGAGCCATGTAGATCACGGGTGTGCTCTTGCCGTCGGCGGCCAGGGCGTTGAAGGCGCCGCGCCGGTAGTGCGGGTCCGCGGCGACACCGGACTGGTAGTCGGTCAGGTTCCAGGCGCCGGTTCCGCCGCCCTGGATGAGGGTCTTTCCGCTGTAGAAGCGGGTGGTGGCGTTGGCGTTGTCACCCGCGAGCGCGTCCGGGTGTATGTACCCGGAGGTGGCCAGGCGGTGGTGCCAGTCGAGGGCCTCCAGGTACTCCTGGGTCTCGAAGGCGTGGACCAGCTTGCCGTTGTCGACCTTCCACTTCTGGGGGGCACCCCAGGCCGTGTACAGGTAGGTCCACACGTCGTCGAAGGCCCACACGCCCCGCTTGGCGTCGGTCAACTCCTTGCCGAGGTTCATCAGGTCGTCGGCGGACTTCACCTGGTCGGCGGTGATGCCCCGGGACTCGAGGATGTCCCGGCGGTAGTAGACGGTTCCCGCGATGGCGAAGCCGGTGGACAGGCAGGGGATTCCGTAGAGCTTGTCGCCCCAGACACCGACCTGCCAGGCGCCGGTGGGGAGGGCGGCCAGGTGGGGGTACTTCTTGATGTTGTCGCCGGACAGGTACGGGGTCAGGTCCGCCAGCTGTGTGCCGGTCAGTCTGCCGGTGTTGAAGTTGGGGTTCCACCAGGACGGCAGGTTGATCCAGTCCGGCAGTTTCTTGGCGGCGGTCATCGTCGGGACGATGGTGTTGAAGTTGTTCCCGTCCGCCGGCTTGATGGTGAGCTCGACCCCGAGGGCCTTGTTCATGGCCTGGTAGAAGGAGTTGCCGACCGGCGGGTTGGTGCCCCACAGCGGCGTGACCGCCGTGTAGCGGCCGCCCTTGCCCGGAACGCCGGAGACACTCGTGGGCGGGGACGCGGGGTAGGTGAGGTAGGCCGGGTCGGTCGCGGCGTCGGTTCCACCGCGCACCGGGGGTATGTCCGGCTTGACCGCGCTGCTGTTCGGCACATAGGTCGGCAGAGCCGCCTTGAGGCCCTCCTTGCTGTTCGCACCGGACTTCCCGGTCGATCCGCCGCAGGCGGTCAGCAGGGGCGTCATCGCGGCGGCTCCCGCGATCGTGGCGGTGGTGCTGAGAAAGCTCCTGCGGTTCAACCCGGATCTCATGGTGGCATGGCCCCTCTCCGTCGATGCGTCGAAGCGCTTGGATTTTCGGCGAGAGTAATGACGCCGTTACCGATTGAGCAAGAGACTGAACAAATCCAAAATCCTTTGTGTGCTGGGTAGTTGACAGCAATATCGGATCATGTCAGCGTCGAATCGCTTCGATGAACATCTCCTGCAACCGGCCCGCCGAGGGGTTTTCCACGTGAGTTCCGTTCCCGTGTCCGCAGCCGACCTGCCTGCTTTCCGTGATCCCGCGCTGCCGGTGCGAAAGCGTGTCGACGACCTGGTCGAACGGCTCACGCTCGACGAACGGCTCGCGATGCTGCACCAGTACGCGCCGGCCGTGCCGCGTCTGGGCCTCGCTCCCTTCCGCACCGGCAGCGAGGCCCTGCACGGCGTCTCCTGGCTCGGGGTGGCGACGGTCTTTCCCCAGGCCGTCGGCCTCGGCGCCAGCTGGGACGAGGACCTGGTGCGCCGGGTCGCCGACGCGGTCTCGACCGAGCTGCGGGCCTTCCACTACCACCGTCCCCCGACGATCAGCACGGCCGAGCGCGGAGCCAACTCACTGCAGGCCTGGGCCCCCGTGCTCAACCTGCTGCGCGACCCGCGCTGGGGCCGCAACGAGGAGGCCTACTCCGAGGACCCGGTGCACACCGCCCGGATCGGTGAGGCGTTCTGCCGGGGCCTCGCCGGCGACCACCCGACCTACCTGCGGGCCGCCCCGGTGCTCAAGCACTTCCTCGCCTACAACAACGAGGACGACCGCTGCACCACCTCCTCCGGACTGCGTCCGCGCGTGCTGCACGAGTACGACCTGGCCGCCTTCCGCCCCGTCGTCGCCTCCGGCGCCGCGACCGGCACGATGGCCGCCTACAACCTCGTCAACGGCCGCCCCTGCCACGTCAGTCCGCTGATCGAGGCGGAGCTGCGCCGCTGGGCCGAGCCGACCGGTCACGAGCTGTTCGTGGTCAGCGACGCCGAGGCTCCGTCCAACCTGGTCGACCCGGAGCATTACTTCGACGACCACGTCGAGTCCCACGCGGCGGCGCTCAAGGCCGGCATCGACAGCTTCACCGACCATGGCGAGGACAGCGGGACGCCGATCGGCCGACTGCGCGAGGCGCTGGAGCGCGGTCTGATCGACGAGGCCGACGTGAACCGCGCGGTCCGGCGGCAGCTGGAAGTGCGCTTCCGCGTCGGTGAGTTCGACCCCGACCTCGACCCCTACGCCGGCACCGGCCCCGAGGTGATCGACAGCCCGGAGCACCGCGCCCTGGCCCGGTACGCCGCGATCGAGTCGACGGTGCTGCTCAAGAACGACGGCCTGCTGCCGCTCGACCCGGACCGCACGCCCAGGGTCGCCGTCATCGGCCCGCTCGCCGACACGCTGTACGAGGACTGGTACAGCGGCACCATGCCGTACCAGGTGAGCATCGCCGCCGGACTGGCCACGGCCGTCGGCGCCCACGGCGGCGAGGTGGTCCGCGTCGAAGGCTCCGACCGGATCACCTTGCGTTCGCGCACCACGGGTGACCTGCTCGGCAAGTGCGCCTTCGACGTGACCGACTGGGGCGGCGGCGCCTTCACGCTGCGCGCCGCCGACACCGGACGCTACCTGAGCCTCCAGGACGACGACGCCCTGGCCGACGACCAGGTAGTGATCAAGAGCTGGTTCGTCAAGGAGACCTTCCGGCTCGAACCGGCCGGTGCGGACACCGTGCTGCTCCGCTCCCTGTTCACCGGGCGCTACGCCGCCGTGGACCCGACCGATGGCCGGGTGACGGTCACCGCGGAGACCGCGGACGACGCCGAGCGCTGGCAGCGGGAACTGCTGCGCGACGGCCTGGCCGAGGCGCGGGAGGCCGCCGTGGCGGCCGACGTCGCGGTCGTGGTCCTCGGCAACCACCCGATGGTCAACGGCCGCGAGACGGAGGATCGCGCGGACATCGACCTGCCCGAGGGGCAGGAGGAGCTGCTGCGCGCCGTCGCGGCCGTCCGCCCGGAAACGGCGCTGGTCGTGATGAGCAGCTACCCGTTCGCCCTCGACTGGGCCGACAAGCACCTGCCCGCCGTGGTGTGGACGTCCCACGGCGGGCAGGAGACAGGACATGCGCTGGCCGCCGTCCTGCTCGGCGAGGCCGAGCCCGCGGGCCGCCTGCCGCAGACCTGGTACCGGGGCGACGACCCGCTTCCGGCCCCGCTCGACTACGACATCATCAAGGCGGGCTGGACCTACCAGTACCACCGGACGGCCCCCCTCTATCCCTTCGGCCACGGGCTGTCCTACACCGACTTCGCCCACCGGGACCTGCGCCTGTCGCAGCCGTCGATCGCCCAGGACGGCTCACTCGACGTAACGGTGAACCTGGCCAACACCGGCCCACGGGCCGGCAGCGAGGTCGTCCAGCTCTACGTCCGGGCCCTGGACGCCCGCTACGAGGCACCCCGGCTGCGACTGGCCGACTTCCGCAAGGTGCGGTTGGAGCCGGGGGAGAGCCGCGGGCTGACGTTCCGGCTCTCGGCCGAGCAGCTTGCCCACTGGTCCGTCACCACCGGCGCCTTCGCCGTCGATCCCGGTGGCTACGAGGTGATCGTCGCCCGCTGCGCCGACCACCCGGCCCTGTCCGCGCCGCTCACCGTGACCGGGGCCGGCGCCGCGCCCCGGGTGGGCGTCGGACGCCGAATCCCGGCGGTCGACTTCGACGACTACGAGGACGTCACCATCGTCGACGCCACCCGCTCCGACGGTGACGCCGTCACGCCCACCGATCCCGCGCGGCCCGCGACGCTCCTCTTCCGCGACATCGACCTCTCCGGGGCCGCCAGGGTCGAGGTCGAGACCACCCGCGAGGGTGTCGGTACGGGCAGGGCGCGGCTCGAAGTCCGGCTGGGCGCCCGGGTCCTGGCCGAGATCGACGTGCCCGTGACCGGCGACCGCTACGCGGGGACGGGCACCACCGCCGAGCTCGCCGCCCCGCTCGACGGCGTGCACGACCTGAGCCTGACCCTGCACGGCGACTTCCGGCTCTGCGCCGTCCGCTTCGGCACGGCCGACTGAGGCCCGTCGCCCCCAGACCGGCGGCCCGCCGAGGGGGGCGGGCCGCCACCTCCCTCGCCCGGTGCCCGACGCAGGGAGGCCCGACGCCACGAGGCGCCCTCATACCGAGTCCGTTCCACTCCCGTCGCCCGGCCGCCCGGAGGTGGCCCCCAGTCGCTGCTCACGTCCCACCACATCAGCTCGTCATCGCTCCACCCGGAGGAATCGCCCATGCCGCTCACTGACTTCGGGCTTGACGAACTCGTCAGCTACCGGCCCGAGTTGACCGTCCCGCAGGACTTCGACGAGTTCTGGCGGCGAACCCTCGCCGACGCCCGCTCGCACGGCGCGGCGGTCAAGGCCGAACGCGTCACCTCGCAGTACGCGCTGCGCACCGTCGAGGTCGACGACATACGGTTCCCCGGCTGGAGCGGCGAGCGGGTGGCCGCCTGGCTGCTGCGCCCACGCGGCGTGGACGGGCCGCTGCCCGTCGTCATCACCTATATGGGCTACTGCGGTGGCCGCGGGCTGCCCACCGAGCACCTGTTCTGGTCCGCTGCGGGATACGCCCAACTCGTGGTCGACAGTCGCGGTCAGGGCCATGACACCCCGGACCGGGACATGGGCGACGGCACCCAGTGGGTCGAGGGCTTCATGACCCGGGGTATCGACTCCCCCGAGAACTACTACTACCGGCGGCTGATCACCGACTGCGTGCGCGCCGTGGACGCAGTCGCGCAGCTTCCGGGCCTCGACAGCGACCGGGTCGTGGTGAGCGGCGGCAGCCAGGGCGGCGGCCTGGCCCTCGCAGTCGCCGGCCTCAGCGGGGACCGCGTGGCGGCCGTGATGCCGGACGTTCCGTTCCTGTGCCACTTCCGCCATGCCGCGCAGATCGCCGGCGAGGGGCCGTACCCGGAGATCGCCAAGTACCTGCGCTGGCACAGCCGGCACCGAGTGGAGCCGACCTTCGCCACGCTCGACTACTTCGACGCCGTCCACTTCGCCCAACGAGCCACCGCACCGGCCCTGTTCAGCGTCGGCCTGATGGACCCGGTCTCCCCGCCCTCCACGGTCTACGCCGCCTTCAACCACTACGCGGGCGACGACCGGACCATGACGGTGTGGCCCTTCGCCGACCACGGCGGCGGCTGTGGCTCCAACCCGCCCGCCCAGCTCTCCTGGCTGCTCGACCTCGGGCTGGCGCCGCAGCTGTGACCGCCGTGCGCGGAATCCGGCCTCCCGCCGGCCGGCCCCGCGACGATCCCCGAAAGACCCGTGAGGTACCGCCGAATGAGCATCCCAGCCTTCCCGGACCTGCCCCGCGACTTCCGTTTCGGCGCCGCCACCGCCGCGTACCAGATCGAGGGCGGCCACGACGCGGACGGCCGCGGCCCGTCCATCTGGGACACCTACAGCCACACCCCGGGCCGTACCCTCGGCCGCGCCACCGGTGACACCGCCTGCGACCACTATCACCGCTACCCCGAGGACGTCGCCCTGCTCCGGGACCTCGGCGTCGACGGCTACCGCTTCTCCATCGCCTGGCCGCGCCTCCTGCCGCAGGGAACCGGCCCGGTCAACCCGAAGGGCCTGGACTTCTACGACCGGCTGATCGACGAACTGCTCGCCGCCGGGATCGCCCCCGCCGTCACCCTGTACCACTGGGACCTGCCGCAGGCCCTGGAGGACCGGGGCGGCTGGCGCGTGCGGGGGAGCGCCGAGGCGTTCGCCGAGTACGCGGCAGTCGCCGCCGAGCGCTATGGGGACAGGGTCGAGCGCTGGATCACCCTCAACGAGCCGTTCTGCTCTGCCTTCGTGGGCTACGCCGAGGGCCGGCACGCCCCCGGTGCCCAGGAGGGCCGCGGGGCGCTGGCGGCCGCCCACCACCTGCTGGTCGGCCACGGCCTCGCGGTCCGGGAGCTGCGCGCGGCCGGCGCCCGCGAGGTCGGCATCACCCTCAACCTCGACCGCCTGCACGCCGTCTCCGACCGCCCCGAGGACCTGGCAGCCCTGCGCCGGGCCGAGGTTCTGCACAACGAGGTCTGGACCGGGCCCCTGTTCGCCGGGCGCTACCCCGAGCACGAGGCCGAGACCTGGGAGGGGCTGGCCGACGGCCCCTGGCGGCGGCCGGGGGACCTGGAACTGATCGGCGGGTCGCTGGACTTCGTCGGAATCAACTTCTACCGGCCGATCACCATCGCGGCTGCCCCGCACCGCGAGGACGACCCCGGCCTGCGCACCGCCATGGACATCGGCGTCGCCGAGCCGAACCCGTACGGTACCCGGCTCACCACCATGGGCTGGCCCGTCGTCCCGTCCGCGTTCACCGAACTGCTCTGCGACCTCCACTCCCGCTACCCCCGGCTCCCGCCGCTCTGGATCACCGAGAACGGCTCCGCCGAGGCCGACAGCGTCGCCCCCGACGGCCGCGTCCACGACGCGGAACGGATCGACTACCTGGCCGGCCACCTCGCCGCCGTCGCCGACGCCGTCGCGGCCGGGGTCGACGTACGCGGCTACTACGTGTGGTCCCTGCTGGACAACTTCGAATGGGCCCGCGGCTACGAGCAGCGCTTCGGCCTGGTCCACGTCGACTACGACACCCTGACCCGAACCCCCAAGGACAGCTACCGCTGGTACCGGGGCCTGATCACCGCGCACCGCGCGCGGACGGAGGAACCTGCCCGATGAAGTTCACCGACGGCTACTGGCTGATGCGCCCGGGTGTCACCGCGCGCTACGCCACCGAGGTCGCTGACGTCCGGACCGACGAGGACCGGATGACCCTCTACGCGCCCGTGAAGCACGTGCGTGGCCGCGGTGACACGCTCAACAGCCCCCTGCTGACCATCGAGTGCTGGTCCCCGGCCGAGGGCGTGATCGGGGTGCGCACCACCCACCACGCCGGCTCGCTGCGGCGCGGGCCGGAGTTCGCGCTGCCCGGTTCCGAACAGGGCACCGGGAAGGTGCGCCGGGACGGCGACGTGGTGGAGCTCTGCGCCGGCGAACTGAGGCTGCGAGTGAACACCGCCAAGCCGTGGCAGCTGGAGTTCAGCGCCGACGGGCGGGTGCTGACCTCCGTGGGCGAGCGCGGCACCGGCTTCGCCACCGACGGCGACGGCCGCCACCACATGCTCGGACAACTCTCCCTGGGCGTCGGCGAGCTGGTCTACGGTCTGGGAGAGCGTTTCACCCCGTTCATCCGGAACGGGCAGGTGGTGGACATCTGGCAGGCGGACGGCGGCACCAGCAGCGAACAGGCCTACAAGAACGTCCCGTTCCACCTGACCAACCGGGGCTACGGTGTCTTCGTCAACCACCCCGGCAGGGTCAGTTACGAGATCGGCTCGGAGTCCGTCGGCCAAGTGCAGTTCAGCGTCGAGGACCAGTCGCTGGAGTACTTCGTCGTCCACGGACCGACCCCCAAGCGGATCCTGGAGCGCTACACCGCGCTCACCGGCCGCCCCGCGCTGCCGCCGGCGTGGGCGCTGGGCCTGTGGCTGACCACCTCATTCACCACCGAGTACGACGAGGCCACCGTCACCCGTTTCGTCGGCGGCATGGCCGAGCGCGGCATCCCGCTGAGCGTCTTCCACTTCGACTGCTTCTGGATGCGCGAGTACCAGTGGTGCGACTTCGTGTGGGATCCGGCGGCCTTCCCGGACCCAGCCGGCATGCTGGCCCGGCTCAAGCAGCAGGGCCTGCGCATCTCCGCCTGGATCAACCCCTACATCGCGCAGAAGTCGGAGCTGTTCGCCGAGGGCATGCGCGAGGGCCACCTGGTGCGTCGCCCGGACGGCAGCGTCTGGCAGTGGGACCTGTGGCAGCCGGGCATGGCCCTGGTGGACTTCACCAACCCCGCCGCCCGCGACTGGTACACCGGCAAGCTGCGCACCCTGCTGGCCATCGGCGTGGACTGCTTCAAGACCGACTTCGGCGAGCGCATCCCCACCGACGTGGTCTGGCACGACGGCTCTGACCCGGAGCGGATGCACAACTACTACACCCACCTGTACAACCAGGCGGTGTTCGAGCTGCTCCGCGAAGAGCGCGGGGAAGGGGAGGCGCTGCTGTTCGCCCGTTCCGCCACCGCGGGTGGCCAGCAGTACCCGGTGCACTGGGGCGGCGACTGCGAGTCACACTTCAACGCCATGGCGGAGTCGCTGCGCGGCGGACTTTCTCTCGGCCTGTCCGGCTTCGGCTTCTGGAGCCACGACATCGGCGGCTTCGAGGGCACTCCGGACCCCGCCGTCTTCAAGCGCTGGACGCAGTTCGGCCTGCTCTCCTCGCACAGCCGACTGCACGGCAGCAAGTCCTACCGAGTCCCGTGGGACTACGGCGAGGAGGCCGTCGAGGTCACCCGCGAGTTCACGCTGCTCAAGCACCGCCTGGCCCCCTACCTCCAGCACGCGGCCCAGCAGGCGCACGCCACCGGCCTCCCGGTGATGCGCGCGATGGTGCTGGAGTTCCCGGACGACCCGGCCGCCGCCACGCTCGACCGGCAGTACCTGCTCGGCGACGACCTGCTCGTCGCCCCGGTCTTCACCGAGGACGGCACGGTCGAGTACTACGTGCCCGAGGGGACATGGACCAACATCCTGACCGGCGACCAGGTCACCGGCCCGCGCTGGGTCCGTGAACGGCACGGCTTCCACACCCTGCCGCTCCTCGCCCGCCCCGACTCCGTCATCCCGCTCGGGGCGGACGACCAGCACCCGGTCTCCGCCTGGGCCGACGGAGTCGAGCTGCGCGTCCACGCCTTCGCCGACGGCGCCGAGCGCACCGTCGTGATCCCGCGCACCGAGGGCCCTGGTGAGGCTGCCCGCTTCCAGCTGCGCCGCACGGGCGACCGCCTCCGGGTGACCACCGACTGCCCGCATCCCTGGCAGCTGCGGATCGGCGGCCCGGACGGCGCCCTGCACGTCAACCCCGCCGGCACCGGTGAGGCCGACGTTCCCTACCCGGCCTGAGTCCGACACCCCGACGCGAGGTCCCCCGCTCCACGCCCGGAAGCGCCCCTGCAGAGCCGGACCCAGCGGGTGCCTCTCGCGTGCCGGCCGCACATCTCACCCCCAGGAGTCGTCGAGGCGAGCCCAATCGAAGTGGTTCGATACTCCAACCCGAGGCACGGCCTCCTTAATTCGAGGATGAGCAGGTCGCGCCGAGAGTGGCCTTGGGGTGGGCTACGGCCGCGCCGGCCGCGCCGGCGACGCGGCCGTGGAAGGTGCCAGTACCTCGGCGGCCCGTTCGAGTGCCGCGTCCTCTTCGCTGCTGGCCCGGAGCTGCGGCTGGGCGGCGGGACGGCCCTTGGGCAGGAAGACGGCGAACGCCAGCCCACCGGCCACCGCGGCCGTCGCGATCAGGAAGGAGACGCGGAAGCCGTGCATGGTCGGGAGCGCGACGGAACCGAAGTTCTGCGACGTGTTGGCGAGGACCATGCCGATGACGGCGCTCGACACCGATGTACCGATCGAGCGCATCAGGGTGTTGAGGCCGTTGGCCGCGCCCGTCTCGGACGGGTCGACCGCGCCGATGATGAGCGCGGGGAGCGAGGAGTAGGCGAGCCCGATGCCCGCGCCGACGACGACCGAGATGACGATGGTCTGCCAGGCCGCGCTCATCAGGCCGAGACCCGCCCCGTATCCGATCGCGATGATCAGCATGCCGAGGATGAGGGTGGTCTTGGGGCCGTACTTGGCCGAGAGGCGGGCGTAGACCGGGGCGGTCAGCATCATCGTCAGGCCGAGCGGGGCCACGCACAGACCGGCTACGACCATCGACTGGCCGAGGCCGTACCCGGTGGCGGAGGGCAGCTGGAGCAGTTGCGGGAGCACGAGTGAGATGGCGTAGAAGGCGACGCCGACCATCATGGAGGCGAGGTTGGTGAGCAGCACCTCGCGCCGGGCGGTGGTGCGCAGGTTCACCAGCGGCGCCTTGACGCGCAGCTCCATCACGCCCCACAGGACGAGGACGAGGACCGCCGAGCCGAGCAGGCCGAGCGTGGTGGTCGATCCCCAGCCCCAGTCGCTGCCCTTGGTGATCGGGAGCAGCAGCAGGATCAGACCCAGGGAGAGGCCGAGCGCGCCGAGCACGTCGAAGGTGCCCTCCGCTTTGACCTTGCTCTCCGGTACGAACAGGAGGGTGAGCAGGATGGCCACTACGCCGAGGCCCGCGGAGCCGAAGAACAGGGTGTGCCAGTTCATGTGCTGGGCGACCAGGGCCGCGACCGGCAGTGCGAGTCCACCGCCGACGCCTATGGAGGAGCTCATCAGGGCCATCGCCGAGCCGAGCTTCTCGCGGGGCAGCTCATCGCGCATCAAGCCGATGCCGAGCGGGATGGCGCCCATGGCGAAGCCCTGAAGGGCCCGGCCGACGATCATCACGAGGAGTTCGCTGGTGAAGCCGGCGATCAGCGAGCCGACCACCATGATGGCGAGGCTGGACAGGAGCATGCGGCGCTTGCCGTACAGGTCGCCGAGTCGGCCCATGATCGGGGTGGCCACGGCGCCGGCGAGCAGCGTCGAGGTCATGACCCAGGTGGCGTTGGAGGGTGAGGTGCTGAGCAGCTCGGGCAGGTCCTTGATGACCGGCACGAGCAGCGTCTGCATCACCGCGACCGTGATGCCGGCGAAGGCGAGTACGGGGACGACACCGCGTATGCCGCGCGGTGCGGCCTCCTGGTCGGTCGTCGGCTGGGACATTACGGGGCCTCCGGAGGCGGGAAGAGGTCGACGGCTGCACCTGGGCTGGGTACGTGTGACTCAAACCTGTTTCCCCAGGCGACTATTCCGATGGGCACCGGTGAATTCCGTAGGAGCACGAATCTTGACCTGGATGGGTAACGCTTGACCTTTTCATTGCCCTGTCTGCTGGGCGGGATCCGGCCCGTGGGGCGCGGGGGAGGGGGCGGTTGCTGCGGCGGGCTGCCCAGCAGTGATTCGGGCAGACAGGCGGGCCGCGTCTCCAGCTGCCAGCCGTGGGACAGGAAAGCGAGCGCGGTGAGGGGCCACCATCCCTACGGGAAGCAGGGCTCTGGGAGGGGGTGAGGCCGACGGTCTCGTGGTGGTTCACGAGCCGTTCGCGCAGCGCCTGTTCGGAAGCAGGCTGGTACGCGGTCCACTCCTTCCCGAAGTGGTCCACCTGTTTGTTCCGGATGTGGAACGGGGCGGTGACCATCAGCTCCTCGGCCGTCGGAAGGGCCGGCCCGCGGTGCAGCGCCGCGGTCCGCACCGTCCCGTCGGCGATGGCCCACGTCCAGGCCGAGCTGCTCCAGCTTGGTGCACACGATGTCGAGGGCGGACACCGAACCGTGGCGCACTCGGAGGAGGCGGAGGAAAACCCCAGCGCCAGCTCCGAGCCGAGGGCGCGGTGGCGCAGGTGCAGCCAGGCTCGGATACCCTTTGGGCCGTTGTCGCGGCCGTGCGCGATGCGTCCTGTGCCGCGGCCTGATGCGGGGGCGGCGCACCAGCGGCTCAGCGGAGTGCGGGACGTACCGAGTTGGACGAGCTCCGCGTTGGAGATGTCACGCTGGCCCGGCGCGCGAGTGGGGATGGGGCCGGGGCCGGCGGGCCGCACGCGTGGCCCTCTGCGAAGCCTGGACGCTGGTTCGTCTGTGGCCACCCCCGAGCAGACCAGGGAGGCGCCGTGTCTGCGGTGCTGGTGGCCCCGGTACCGGCCCCATCCGTCGGGACTCTAAAGGCCGGTTCTGACAATCGGGCCCGGGACCCTGGAGGCATCAAGTCATTCTCCGAGCCACAGAGCGTCATTCCTCTCCGCGGCGCCCCAGGTTCCGAATTGCCCGGACGGCGCGGGGCCCCGACAGGGCACCCAGGGAGGGACAGGCCCGCGCGCCGCGGTCTCCAGGACCGGCTGTAGCACCGGTCCTTCGCCCGGCGCGCCGCCGACTGAATAGCGGGGGCGCGGCCGACCGCACCCGCCGCCCGCTAGCATCGCCTCGCATGGTGATGCGGGGGTGGTGGCGGACGGGTGCCGCAGTGGTGGCGGTGCTGGCGGCAGTCTGCGCCTCGGGCCCAGGGGGGCTGTCGGCCAACTGTGTTCAATCGCGCTCCACACGGTGTCCGGCTCCACTAGGGTGCTCGCTGCGCGGAGCACCAGGGAGATCATGAAGGCTGCCCCGGAGTCACCGATGGTCATCAGCACGCCGTTGAAGGTCGCGGCTTTCCGACGGTTCGTGTCAGCCAATCTGATTTCGGCTACGGGATCTGCGATGGCCCCCGTCGCACTGGCATACTCCGTCATCGGGCAGGGCGGAGGGGCTGGGTCTCTCGGCCTCGTGCTTGCCACGACCATGGTCCCCACGATCGTGTTCCTCCTGGTGGGAGGGCTCTTCGCGGACCGCCTGTCCCGAAGCCGGCTGCTGGGCCTCGGCAATCTGCTGGCGGCGGGCGCGCAGGGTGTGCTGGCCGTCATTGTGGCAGCCGGGCATGCGACGACGGTGTCGATCGCAGCATGCGGCTTCGTCTCGGGAACCGCGGCGTCGTTCATCGTGCCGGCCACGCAGGGTGCCGTTGCGCAGATCGTTCCAGCGGAACACCTGCAGCAGGCCAACGCGTTGCTCAGGCTGCCGACCAATGCGGTCAAGGTGCTGGGTCCGGTCATCGGCGGGTTCGTCGTCGCTGCCAGTGGTGCGGCGTGGGCCCTGGCTTGGGACGCGTTCACGTTCGCCGCTGCGGCCGTCCTGCTTCTCGGTCTGCGCCTGGATGCCCCGCTCACCACAACCGACAGCGCCCTGGCCGACCTGCGGGCGGGCTGGACGAGCTTTTGGTCGCGTACCTGGTTGTGGACCTATACGGCCGCCGGCACGGTCCTCGTCGCGGCGTGGCTGGCGGGCTTCCAGCTCCTCGGCCCCCTCGTCGCCGCACGGCAGTACGCCGGGGCACGCGACTGGGGCCTCATCCAGGCGGCCTTCGCCTTCGGCCTGCTGGCGGGAACCCTCATATGCCTGCGCTGGAAACCCTACCGACTGCTCACCGTCGCGGTCGCCACAAGCGGGCCCCTCGCGCTCCCCTTGGCCGCCATGGCCTGCAGCGCGCCGCTGACGCTCGTCCTGGTGACTGCTTTGCTGGCAGGGGTAGGGCTCGATGTCGCGATCGTTGCCTGGACTACCGCCTTTCAACAGCATGTGCCCCAGTCGGAACAGGGCCGTATGAGCGCGTTCAACGGTGTCGGGGAGCGCCTCGCCATCCCTCTCGGCTACCTCATCACCGCCCTTGCGGCGCACTCGTGGAACAGCCAGGCAGTGCTCCTGGCATGCGCCGCGCTGATCGCTGCTGCGGTCATCCTCAACCTCTGCGTTCCGGACGTATACCGCATCAACCGCCTCACACCGGACCATCAGTCGAGGGCGGCGGTAGACCATCGCGAGGCAGAGCAGGCGTAACGGCCACGACCCTGCCCGGGCCCTGACGTGCCAGGCACTCCCGCCCACCGGTAGAAGGCGTCGACACCCGCCGCCCCTGGGTACTCCCGTGTCAGGGCCCCGCCCCGCTGTCAGCGGGCACCCTCCCGACAGAGGCTGTCGGCCCGGCGCCGTCCCCCAGGAGCTGGGACGCGCACCGTGGCGATCCGACGGGGCAAGCCCGGCTCGGATTTCGCGATCGTCGGACGCCTCTCAGCGTGGCGATGAAGCGGGGTGACGGCAACACTCCCGTTGTACACGGGACGAGGTGGTATCTGGGGCCGGGCTGTCGCTGCTGTCGCTTCGTGGGCGACGACACGCTGAACACGAGCGAGTCGTAGAGGCGTTGTTCGCTCAGAAGGCCTCGACGTGAGGCCGTACTGAAGGTAGCTCCCACAGTTCCAAAGATCCGCTGATCAGGTCCGCGAGGAATTGAAACGCGCCCCCGGTGTAGTGCCACCAGTCGCCATTGCGTGAGGCCACGGTGACAGTCCACTCGCCGGGACCAGCCCCTGAGGTGTGTGAACGCTCCCGGCGACCGTCCGCCATGAGGTGGACCCCACTCCGTGCAGGACACCAGGGCGTGTTTCGAAAGTAGCGTCGTCCGCCCGAAGGGCGGGCCCGGCGGCGTCTGGTGCGTGCGATCGCAAGGCGGAGGGTCGCCCCGATACTGGTTGTATCGGGGTGATCCCGACAACGCGGCGAGCGTGCGTGCCAGACGCCGCCGGGCAGACGGGACTTTCGAAACACGCCCTAGCTCCAGTACCTCCAGGAACCCTTGGGTCGCACCGCTTCGGGCCATGCCCTGCCGAACCGCCTCCCGCATTGCGGGCAGCAGGGGGCCGCAGTCGCAATGGCTCCGGCGGGCTGGCTCCTGGTCGAACGGGCGGGCTCGCGGGGGGAACGGCATGAGTCTCATGATCTTGCGTCAGACAACTGGATGATCATGACTGTTGGAAGGTGCACCTGCGCGCCGAGGGGCGGGCCGTGTGAACCCGCCCGCACGTGGACCCCTACGCTGGTGCCCGACACGTGGCGGATCTTGGAACAGTGCGACGAACGGAGCGTGACAGGTGACGGGGGCGAACGGCGCGGAGCTGGTCGGAGAGGTTCTGGGCGGGCGATACCGCGTGACCGCGACAATCGGGCGCGGTGGCATGGGTGTGGTCGCCCGGGCGGTGGACCAGCTGCTGAACCGCGAGGTCGCCGTCAAGGTCCTGCGGGCCTACACCGACGCTTCCCCGGTCGAACTGGCCGATCTGCGGGTCCGGATGCAGCGGGAGGCGCAGGCCGCCGCCCGTATCCGGCACAGCGGTGTGGTCACGGTGCACGACGTGGTCGAGGAGCAGGGGCTGCCGGTCATCGTCATGGAGCTGGTCGACGGGCCCTCCCTCGACGACGTGCTGGCGGAGCGCGGCCCGCTGGACCCGCGCGAAGCGGCCGCGATCGGCGCCAAGCTGATGGACGCGCTCGACGCGGCACACCGGGCCGGGGTCCTCCACCGGGATGTCAAGCCCGGCAACGTACTGCTTGAGCGCAGCGGCCGGGTCGTGCTCACCGACTTCGGCATCGCCACCATGGAGACCTCCGGCGATGAGGCCCTGGCCAAGCTGACCCAGAGCGGTCAGATCGTCGGCTCCCTCGACTATCTGCCGCCGGAGCGCGCACAGGGCCGGGAACCGGGTGCCGCGTCGGACATCTGGGCGCTCGGCATGACGCTGTACGCGGCGGTGGAGGGCTCTTCGCCCTTCCGCCGTACGTCGGTGTGGTCCACGCTGGCGGCGATCGTCGGTGAACCACTGCCGGAGCCCCGGCGAGCCGGACCGCTCACCACGGTGCTGCAGGCGCTGATGGCCAAGGACCCGATGCAGCGGCCCGACGCCGGGCAGGCGCGCGAGATGCTGGAGGCGGTCGCCGGGGGTAGGACGGTGGACCTCGCGCCGGCACCGGCCCTCCAGCCCGTCACTCCGTCGGCCTTCGGTCCCGCCGCCGCGCCGTTCTCCCAGCCCACCCCTCAGACCGTCGCCTCCTACACACCGACCGGCGCCTACGGCGCCCCTCCGCAGTCGGGCATGGCGCCTGGCACGCCCGCCGGTCACGACAGCCGTTCCGAGACCCGTGCCACGACCGTCCGCACGCGCCGCCGCCGCACCCGTACCGTCGTCGCGGTGGCGGCCGCCACCGTCGTCACCTGCGGCGGAGTCGCCTGCGCTCTAGTGGACATGCAGGGCGACGCGGGCGGCGGGTCGAACCCGGCGCTTTCCACGGCGAGTACCCCCGCCGACGGTGACATGTCCGACACGGGTGGCACGACCGACGGCCCGACCTCCCCGGGAGACCTGACGCGCATCAACCCCAGCGAGACGCCGTCCAGCACCCCCGCGAAGAAGGACGGGGACCGAGAGGCAGGTCCCACACCGAAGCCCGGCAAGGACGGAGGCGAGTCGGCCGCCGACCCGTCCGAATCGCGGAAGGCAACGCCCAGTTCCAAGGTGAAGGAGCCCGTCCCGGTGTCGACGGCATGCACCGGCTGGGCCCACTCGAACCGCAGCGACGGCTACGGTTACGTGGCCCAGAACACCCACCTCTACACCGGGCCGTACGCGGCGTGCTCCTATGTGACGGCGGTCAAGTCCGGAGTGAAGGTCTACTACCACTGCTACGCCGCCAATGCCCAGGGCAACAAGTGGATCTACGCCCGCATCCAGGGCACGAACACCGAGGGCTGGCTGTTCAGCGACAAATCCACCCTGGAGAGCGGGACACTCGCCCGCTGCTAAGACCGATCCGCGATTCACCAGAGGGTGAGTTGCGGGTCGCGGCCGGGGCGGGTGTCCGGGATTTCCGGCGTGGTCGTACGGGGCGTGTCTCATCCGGGGTTGCTCGGGGCGCTGTCCGGCGGATTTCGGCGGGCAGAGGTCTCCCAGCGCGAGCCCGTCCAAGCCCAAGGACGCCTTCGAGGGCCTGACCGCTGACCAGATCAGCGTGGATGTACCTGCGGGAGCGAAATGGCCGTCGGGAGGCTGTGCACGAGCGGTCCGAGGACGAGGCGCGGCACCAGGCGGTGCTGGCGGACGAGCACAGGGCGCACCGGCAGCGGATCGTGCGGACGGCGGAGAGCGTCGGGTTCCGTGCGAACAGCGAGGTGGGTACGAGTGTGGGGCCGCGGTCGTGGATCCAGCCATGGCGCGAGGCGCACGGAGGCGCAGGAGGCGCGCCGGAGTCTGTTTCATCAGGCGCGAGCCTCCCGGCGGCCGGGGCTGGCTGAGGCGTCAGCGACGGCACGCCGGGCCCACCACCGCAGGACAGGCGGTCGGCACGGTAGATCCTCAGGCCTGGCTGGGGGATTCCGGGCGAGGTGTCGGCGGTCGCTGGGCTACTCGGTGGACAGTGGTCCCATCGAAGGACCATCACTCTTGGTGGCAGGTCCTCCACGCGCTCGGACGCATCAGGGATGCATACGCAGAGTTGCCTCGTCGGCCTGCGATTTTCGTGACGGCGCGGAGCCCTGGCCAACGTCGCCTTCACCGACCCCGACCACCTCACCCGCACCCTGCGCCGGGCACTGAGCCAGATCCAGCACCGCCCCGACCTCATCGACGGCTGCCTGGCAGAGACCGGACTGACCATCACCCCAAATCTGACGCTAAAACGAAAAGCTTCAATACCCGTGAACCGGCCGCCCGTGAGGGCATGACGGCCGCATACAAGACACAGGGGCCGGCTCAGGGAGCGACGGCCGTCGGCCGGCCCTCACCCATGTCGCGGGCGCGCCCCGGCCAGGCCCTGTCAGGCCATCGCATGCGGGACGACCCGAAGGGCGCACTTCCCGCGGGCTGCCGACTCCGAGCGCTCCACCGTTCGGGTGACGTGACGTCAATATGCTTGTCAACGATGTGGTGCAAATGGGTTACTGTACGCATCCGAACAGGTGGGCCGCCCGTCCCTCCACGGGAGAGTGGCAGCTGGCCCACTGTCGGCCCAGGGACAGCGTTCCAGGCCGGGATTCGGCTGCCGTCCTGACCGTTTTCCTGAATGCCCGCAGAGGCAGCGGTTTCGGGTCGGCGTGTTCCCTCACCCCTGTTTCGATCGGCCTGAGCGGGAGGGCCGTCCGCGTTCTCGGCGACAGAGCGCTGGCCCCTTCCCAGGCCCATAGGCCGATGTGGCCACGTCGGCTGATCGGGCTCCCGGGCGGCTGTGAGCCGCCGACTCCAGGCCCCGGCAAGGAAATCCACAGCAGCGCCCACTGATCGCTGACGAGCGTCGGTGAAGCACGGGCCGCCGAGGACAGACCGTTCCCACGCACATCCAGTCCGTCTGAGCAGGAGGCACATCATGCCTTTCATCCAGCAGAGCACATCGGGCCCAGTGACAGGCTCCACCGAGCACTTCATCCCCATCACGGTCACCGGCTCGCAAACCGCCACGCTGCTGCCCGGTGAAACCGCAGACGTCACCCTCACCTTCACCAACCCGAACAGCAACGTAAGGGCCCAACTGACCTCCATTGCCGCCGGCGATGTCGTTATCGACACCGTTGCGAACGCCGACGACATGACGTACTGCCACGATCAGATCGAACTGTCCGCAGTCGGCGTGGGCCCCCTGCCCACGCTTGACCTCAGCCAGGCCAACCTGCCATTCGTGCTGCCTGCCGCTGTGAAGTTGAAGGAAGACTCCGACATCCGCTGCCAAGGGATGACGTTTCACACCACGTGGACGGTCCAGGCCCAGGCCGTCCGCTGAGCGCGGTCCTCATCACCTACGCCATCGAATGAGCCGCACGATGGACCGCGTCCCGGCGCGAACCGAAGGTCTGGCGCACGGAGTCACTCCCAGTAACCAGCGACAGGCCTGTTGATCGTCCTCAGGAGATACGTGCCTGAGCCCGGTTCAACCGCCGCCGAAAGGGGTGCGGGAGGCCCCACAGACGCCACTGGCAAGGACCAGCCGTGGTCCGCAACGCGCTGCTGGAGACCGCCGTCGCGCTGCGCGGGCGGCTGCGTTCACGGCACCAGATCGCCGCCGCGCTCATGTCGGAAGTCGCTTTCGCCGACGGTTCCACCGACCGCTCGCTCACCCGTAATTCCTTCGCGATCACCGAGGTCTTCTCACCCCGCGCGAACCGCTCGCCGGCCTCCCGCCCACGCGTACTCGGAAAGCACCGTCAGCCCGGCGGCCAACTCCGGCAAGTGCTTCACCGGCCATGGCAACGGTACGTCCAACGGCACCGTGATCACACTGTGGAACTGCGCCTCTCCTGTGCCCGCCACCCAGAACTGGGGAATCCGGTACTCCTGATTTCCCCGGGGGTGACGCTCTCCGGTCGCGTCCACAACAGAGCCGGGGGAGCGGCGACCGTGACGGGACCCGGGCGCGAACTGACACCGTGGCGATCACAGCGTTGCGATCGCGTTCCAGTCCCCGGGTGAAGGCGTGCAGATGCGGCAGATCGGCTGTGCGGACCTGGGTGATCCACTGCTCGACGCGCTTCGGTGTTTTCCTGGTGAGTTTTCAGGAGCTGGGCGAAGGCCCGGATGTGGGCGGCAAGTTGGGGCATCTCGGTGCGGGCGGCGGTGAGCTTGGCCAGGAGGTCGTGATTGCCCGGCTTTGAGGTTGTCGGGCCGGGTGAGAAGTATCCGGGCGGGCCGGCGCGGGGAGATGTGGCTGCGGTCGGCGTCCGCGCGGCCTTGGTTGATGTATTTGCGCAGGAGGCTGAGACAGCCCGTGAAGCCGAGGATCTGGTCGTTCACAGTCCTGTGCCACGAGGTGCTCCCGGTTGTCGCCTTTGTGGCGAGCCCGCCGCAGGCTGGTGCGCCCTTGCCGGACTTCACACCCCCGCCGGCGTGGGCGGCCGCGTTTGAGATGGGCGGCTTCCGGCTGCTGGACGTCGATGAACTGAGCATGCCGCTGGCCTCGGCTGACACCAGTGAGCTCGCCGGAGAAGAGCTGGAACAGGTGGGCTACTGGCGCCCGAGCACGGTCGGCGAGCTGATGTTCAACTGGTGGGACTGAGACCGGGCATTTGCCAGGGGGCTTGTCGGTGGGGTTTTGAGGCGCTTGATTCGGGCCGTAGCTGGGGCCGTTCATGATGACCTAGCGGTTGGTGTTCATCCGCCGGCCCCGGAGTGACTCCGCGGCGACCGCGCTCTGATCGCGGTGTCGGCCAAGCCGAACCGGTCCAAGGCTGACCAGGACCCGTCGACGGGGCTGCCGTCGGCCGTGGATTGCCGGTGCCGGTACGTCGTGGACTGGGCGGTCGACTCGATCCGCTGGGGACTGAGTATCGACCCGGCCGAACAAGCCGCTCTGAGTGAGACGCTGACGCGCTGTCCCGACGAGCCGATCAGCATCTCCCGCGCCCGCTGACCTCCCTGCCGCCCACCCCTCTGCCAGGTCCACCGCGTGGGTCGGCTCGATGGCCTCGCCCTGCCCGGGCGGGGCAGGTTGGGCACCGGCTGTCAGTGGGCTGGACATCAGGGATGTCACTGCGGAAGCGGTAGCACGGAGGGACGTCGGCACCGGTTCGAAGCCTTGGCTCGGGCCGGCTGACTCCGTCCGCGACCAGGCCACGCCGTCAATCGGGAACGCTCGCCCTCGCACTGCCGTCTCTCCCCCCGGATGGTGCGACGAGAGCCGGCCACCGTGGACCGACCGACAGGAGCCCTCCGTGCCCGTGCTGCGCCACCCGTCCCGCGTGACGGCGATCTACCTCGTCCTGGCCGCCGTCTTGCTGGCCAGCGGCGCCTTTGCGGTCCGGCAGGGCCCGGCGGCGGGCCTCCTTCCCGAGGCGTCGTGGAGCGGCTGGCGGTCCGAGGATGTGCTGCACTGGTCGGCGTATATCCGCGTCAACACGTGGGCGCACGCTGCCGAGGCGGAGATCCACATGGGCAAGGCCGAGTCGATCACGCTCAAGGCGTACGGCGAGGACGCCCACGGCACCACGAGCATGGACCCCACCGCCTTCACTCTCACCCCCGACGGGAAGCTCACCGGGCGCGTACTCGCTGCCACGGGCTGACACGTGACGAGTGACCGCTCGGCCGCGGGATTCAGTCGAAACCCGGACGCCTTGCCAGCCTGACCTGCCGGGTGCAGGCAACCCCGAAGCCTTGACGAGCCCGAGGTCTTTGATCGGTGCCACCTTCCCGCCCTTCCGCTTCCCCTCGCCGGCCCCTGCCCCGGATCCGTTCCCGGCGGCCGGGAGGCCCGATCCGTCGCCGTCCGCGCCCACCCCCGCCGAGGGCGCATGCACCACCCCGTCATCGCCGCCGCCCACAGCCTTGGCGAGTCCGTGGACCGCGAGTGCGAGGACGCGGTAGTCGCCGGGCAGGGCGGCCTCGTCGGGGGTCTCGCTGCGGTGCGGGACCAACAGCACCGGCCGCCCCGCCACCCGGGCTGGAGCCGGGGCGGCGGCCGCGGCGGCCCCGGTCCTGCTCGGCCGGCCGGACCAGGGCCCCGCTCGGCGATCACCGGTTCCTCCCGCTCGGCCCGCACTTCCTGCAGCTGCTTGGCCAGCTCCTAGGCGAGCGCGTCCAGTTCGCTGCGGCGAACCGGGATCCGCTCCGGCGACGGAGATCAGTGCGGTCGGCATCGACCCGGCCTTCCGCGGGCAGGGCTTGGCCGCCCGTCTGGTCCTGGCGGTGGTTCCCCGGCGTCCGTGCCCGCCACGAGAGGCTGGCCCTTCCTGCACACCTCCGCGCGCAACACCGACGCCATCCGGCTGTACGAGTCGCCGGGCAACCGGCTGCGCCACCGCACGGCGTTCCTCGCGGCGTCGGTGCCGGAGACAGCGCGACAGCAGTAACGCAGATGTGCGAACGAGCGGCGGGCGATCGCCCCCGTGGCTGGACGTACACTCCACACATGGGTCGCACATGCGCAGTGAGGGAGTGCCTGTTCCGGGCCGCTCATGCCCTGGGCCCGTCCGCCGCGTGCGGGACGGCCGTCGACCCGGTGAACGCGCCGGCGATCTACTGTCGCGCGTTGCACGGCCACGGCTAGCGATTCCGGGCATTCTCGGCATTTCCCAGATCATTCCGCCCCTGCAGGCGGACCATTCTCTGCGCGACCACCCCTCCCCGCCTCTGTAACCGCACGGCGACGGTCCTCGCCACGATTTCCTGCTTTGTCATCCTTTGGTGCCCTGGCGCCGCCTGCGCGCCGACCGCCGGACGACCGGCAGCCGGTGCATCTTCGAGAGGACCCTTGTGAAGTTGAGCGAGCTGCTCGCCGGGCACGATCATGAAGTCATCGAGGGCGATCCGGAGACGAGGATCACCGGAGGCACCTGCTTCGACGCCCACCGCGTCGCTCCGGGATCCCTGTTCATCGCGGTACCCGGTCATCGCGAGGGCGGCCCCGAGTCCGTCGGACCGGCTCTGGCACGCGGCGCGGTGGCGATACTCATCGACTCCGCGACGGCGCGACTTCCGGTCGGGACCTGGGCGTCGGCAGCTGGTGTATGCGTCGTAGCCGTCGCGGACACGCGCAAGGCGGCCGCGGTCGTCGCCTCCCGCTACCACGGGGAGCCAGGCCGGCAGATGAAGATGGTGGCTGTCACGGGCACCAACGGGAAGACGTCGGTTTCCTCCATGGTGGAGTCGGTGCTGAGGGTCGCCGAGCACGCCAGGGTGGGGGTCATCGGAACGGGCGGCAGCCGGATCGGCGACGAACTGATCCCGATGCCGAGATCGGTACTGACCACACCGGAGTCGCCGGACTTCCAGTATCTGCTCGGGTGCATGCGCGACCGCGGTGTCGACACCGTGGCACTCGAAGCCACGTCGATGGGCCTGCTGACCCACCGCCTCGACCACTCGTTCATCGACGTAGGGGTGTTCACCAACCTGACGCAGGATCACCTGGACGACCACGGCACCATGGAGAACTACCGGGACGCCAAACTGCGTCTGTTCCAGGGGCTCTGCCGACGTGCGGTGGTCAACGCCGACGACCCGGTCGGAGCCTGCATCCGGGCGATGATGCCCGGCGCGGTCGTCGCGTACGGCATCGACGCGGAGGCGGAGTACCGGGCGACCGACCTCGTCATGGACGCCGTCGGCACCCGCTTCACCCTGCATCACGCCGGCCACGAGTATCCGGCGGCGATCCCCCTGCCTGGACGGTTCGCCGTCTCCAACGCACTGGCCACTGTCGCAGCCTGCCACCTCCTCGGGCACAATCTGGCCGGACTGGTTGCCGCACTCGAGCAGATGCCTCCGATCCCGGGAAGGTTCGAACGCTACGAGACCCCGGACGGTACCTCCGTCATCGTGGACTATGCGCACTCTCCGGACTCACTGGAGAAGGTGCTGACCACCATCCGCGGCTTCGCCTCTGGCCGGGTCGTCACGGTCTTCGGCTGCGGCGGGGACCGGGACGTCACCAAGCGCGCCCGGATGGGGGAGATCGCCGGCACCTACTCCGATCTGTGCGTTCTCACTTCGGACAATCCCCGGAACGAAGACCCCCGGGCGATCATGGATCAGATCGTCCCGGGCCTGCTCGCGAGCGGCACCACTTTCGAGCGGTTCGCCGACCGCCGCCGCGCCATCTCCTTCGCCCTCTCCGCCGCAGGGCACGGCGACGTCATCCTGATCGCGGGCAAAGGCAGCGAGCCCTACCAGATCGTCAACGGGGAACTGCTGCCGTTCAGCGACATGGCGACGGTACGTGAACTCGCCACGCGGTAGGCGTACCGGCCTTCTTGACGCCCGGCGCTGCTTGCAGTGCCGGGCAAGGTCGTTGCGGTTCTGCGAGCCCTTTGACACGCAGGGTGGAGGGTGTTGCGGTGCAATCACCACACCCCCAAGTTCAGGCTGCAGATACGGAGTCGGCCGCACCCGCGAAGGCCGCCAGCGCAGCGAAGTCATCCTTGAGCAGCCCGAGCCGGGGATCGACGGGGTGCACCAAGGCGGACCCGGGATGGTGAGCGGCGACATATGCCCGGTCCTGGTCGGTGAGCTCGTCGTCCACCCATGCGAAGGCCTGCCCTGCCGCGTAGGCCACCAGCGGCTTTGTCTTCCAGTGCAGCCCGCCGTGCCGCGCTTGGGCGTCCGCCGCGTCGCCGAAATCGACGTAGGACAGGGCGGGCAGGCCCAGCGCCGGGCCGATGAAGGAGTTGGCCTCGCCCATCCAGGTTGTCGCCCACACCAGGGTGAAGCGGTCGGCGAGCGCCAGAAGTGCCGGCCCGTGCCCGGGATTGAGCCAAACCCTCAAGGGCTTACGGCGTGCCACAGGCTTGTGCGCCTGCCGAGCCTCCCAACTCGGCGGCATCATCCGATGCGTGGTGTACCCGGCGGGGCGTCGGTGTGGCTTGGCCGCGTACGGGTTGAGCGGGCCGTCCACATCGAGGAAGCACAGCGGACCGGCAGTCGAACTGTTCACGGCGACCTCCGTACGTCCCCCGCCGTTGATCGGCGTGACATGACCATAACGATAGTGCTCCGTTCAAGTCCTCTCGGTTCCCCGCTTCCGACACGGCAGCCGAGGCCGTCTTCGACACCCGTCAAACGAGGAACCGGAGCGCGCGGCACCGTGCACGTGGCGGTCAGGTGGGTGCGGCAGCTTCGCCCCTTTCCTTGACGGCGGCCAGGAGGCGGCTGATCGAACTGATCGCGTCATGCCGCCCGGCAACACCCCACTTCGAGGGGCCGGCTCCCAAGGGCCATTGCGTGAAGTGGACCTCTCAGGGTCCGCGCTGGTCCGGTATGCGATCGCGATATGCGCGCCAGGCACCGAAGGCCCAGTGGGCGGGGCCCGCGGTGAGGCACGCCGCGGGCCCCGTTTGACGCGGTCCTCGACCGGGTGCGCGAGACCGCCGGCGCCACCCTGCCCCTGGTGTGGGCCCGCCGTACGTTTGGGGCCCTGCTCCAGGCGGGTTGGGAGGGGCGGCCAGGGGGACGACACACCGCGCCACGAACCGGTCGACGCCATCCTCGCCACCCTCATCCAGGGCGTCTTCACCGCCGCCGAATGCACGACGCATAACCCATCGGCCGCATACGCCGTCCGCAAACACACCGCGCGCGGCGTTTGTTAGGCTCCCTTCGTCTCCTGTGGGGGAAGTCCGGTGGGATTCCGGCGCTGACCCGCAACGGTGTGCACGGCTGCCCCGACGGCCTCCGTGCGAGCCCGATCGCCCGTGGGGGGCCTGCGACCCGCTGACTGCTCGCCGTGGACTGCGAGAGGGGACCGCGCGGTCGGACCACGGCCGTACGGGCTGTCTCCTGTGTGCCGTCCAGCAGGCGGCCCATGTGAAGGACGGTCCCCACCGTGCGCCGAAGTACGGCCCCCAGCCGGATACCCGTGCTGCCGCTCAGCCTCGGCCTTGGGCTCTTACTCGCGGCGTCGCTCGTGTGCGGCGTCGGGCTCGGAGCCGCCGACGTCGACTGGGCGGACACCCTCCGCTTCCTGTGGGCCGGACTGACCGGCGGAACTGTGGCGGCGGCCGACGCGGCCTCGTACACCATCGTCTGGGAGATCCGCCTGCCGAGAGTGCTGCTCGGCGCGGTCGTCGGGGCGGGCCTCGCGGGCGTCGGTGTTGCTGTGCAGGCGATGGTCCGCAACGCGCTGGCCGACCCGTTCGTCCTGGGCATCTCCTCCGGGGCCGCCGTGGGCGCCAACGCCGTCATCCTGCTGGGGGCGTTCGCCGGGCTCGGGGTGTGGGCGCTGTCCGTCTCCGCGTTCCTCTCCGCGCTCGCGGCCATGGTCCTGGTGTACGCCGTGGCCCGCTCGTCCCATGGACTGACGCCGCTGCGGCTGATCCTGACGGGCACGGCCCTGGCGTACGGCTTCGAGGCCATCACCACCGTCATGGTGTTCGGCGCGGCCCGCGGCGAGGCCGCCCGGTCCGCGATGATGTGGCTGCTGGGCAGTCTGGGCGGGGCGACCTGGGCGCAGTTGCCGATTGCCGCCGTGACCGTGGCGGCCGGGTGGGTCTGGCTGCGGTGGCGGGCCGAAGCGCTCAACGCGCTCGCCATGGGGGACGAGACCTCGGCCGCGCTGGGCGTGCCGCCCTCGCGGCTGCGCCGGGAGCTGTTCCTCGTGACCGCCGCCGTCACCGGGACCGTCGTCGCGGTCAGCGGGGCCATCGGGTTCGTCGGGCTGATGGTGCCTCATGTCGTACGGATGGTGGTGGGCGCCGACCACCGGCGCGTCCTGGTGATCGCGCCCCTCGCGGGTGCGGTGCTCCTCCTCTGGGCCGACGTGCTGTCCCGACTGCTGCTCGCCCCTACCGAACTGCCCGTAGGGGTGATCACCGCGGTGGTCGGTGTGCCCGCGTTCGTCATGCTGATGCGGCGGGGCGGCCATGCGTTCGGAGGTCGCTGACGTGCGGATCGACATCGACGGCGTGACGGTCGAGGCCGCTCGTACCCGGCTGGTCGACGACGTCCGGCTCACCGCGGACAGCGGGGCGTTCGTCGGGCTCGTCGGCCCCAACGGCAGCGGGAAGTCGACGCTGCTGCGCACTGTGTACCGGGCGCTGCGGCCCGCCGGGGGAGCGGTCCGGCTCGACGGCGAGGACCTGCACGCCATGGATCCCCGGGCCGCCGCCCGCGTGCTGGCGGCGCTGCCGCAGGAGTCCTCGGCCGACTTCGACTTCACGGTGGCCGAGGTGGTCGCCATGGGACGGCTGCCGCACCAGGGCCGTACGGCGGCCTCGGACCGCGAGATCTGCGAGCGGGCCATGGAGCGCACCGGCGTCGCCCACCTCGCCGACCGCGGCATCCTCGGTCTGTCCGGCGGAGAGAAGCAGCGGGTGCTCATCGCCCGCGCGCTCGCCCAGCAGCCGCAGGTGCTCGTCCTTGACGAACCCACCAACCACCTCGACATCGCCCACCAGCTGGACGTCCTGTCCCTGGTCCGCGAGAGCGGGGTGACTGTGCTGGCCGCGCTGCACGACCTCAACCTCGCCGCGGCCCACTGCGACCTGCTGTACGTCATCGACGGGGGCCGGATCGTGGTCTCCGGGCCCCCGCACGACGTCCTCCAACCCGAGCTGCTCGCCGAGGTGTTCGGCGTCCGCGCCCATCGCGTACGGCATCCCCTCACGGGCGCCGTCCAGCTCCTGTTCGACCTGCTTCCCACCCCCAGGCCCACCCGGCCCACACCGTAAGGACGCCCATGCGCAAGCTGCTCGCCGCCGCCCTCTGCCTCTTCGTGACCACCGGTTGCGGCGCGTCCGTCGAGCGGTCCGAGTCCGAGGACACCAAGTCCGCGGCGGTCACCCTCACCAACTGCGGCCGCGAGGTGACCTACGACAAGGTCCCGGAACGGGTCGTCACCAACGACGTCGGCATCACCGAACTGATGCTGGCCCTGGGCCTTGAGGATCGGATGGCCGGCTTCGCCATGCCCGACGACAAGGGCGACCTGAGCGGCGTGCCCTGGAAGGGCGGCTACGACAGGGTCAAGTGGCTCTCGAAGGACCAGCTCACCAAGGAGAACGTCCTGGACGCCCGGGCCGACCTCGTCTTCGCCGGGTGGAGCTACGGCTTCCGCGAAGACGGCGGCTTCACCCCCGACGCGCTGCGCAAGCTCGGCATCCCCTCATACGTCCTCACCGAGTCCTGCCGCAACAGCCGTACGAAGTCCTCGCGGGGCATCATGCCGCCGCTGGACGCGCTCTACACGGACCTGACCAACCTGGGCAAGCTCTTCGGCGTCGAGGAGCGGGCCGCCCGGCTGATCGCCGACTTCAACAAGCGCGTCGCGGACGTGCGGGCCAAGGCCCCCCGGGGCGCCGGCCGGCCCACGGTCTTCCTCTACGACAGCGGCCGCGACCAGCCCTTCACCTCCGGCCGCTACGCCGCTCCGGAGCAGATCATCACCGAGTCCGGCGGCGTCAACGTCATGCACGACGTGGCGGACTCCTGGACCACGGTGGGCTGGGAGAGCGTCGTCCAGCGCAACCCCGACGTGATCCTCATCTGTGACTACGGCGATGTGAGCGCCGAGGCGAAGAAGGAGTTCCTGCTCTCCTACGCTCCCCTGCGGGACGTCTCCGCGGTCAAGAACCGGCGCATCTTCACGCTCGGCTACGCCGACCTGGTGGAGAGCCCCCGCAACCCGTCGGCGATCGCCCGCTTCGGCGCGTATCTGCGGGAGGTGGCGGGGAAGCGGTGACGGCGGCCCGCACCTATGCGGCCCACATGTGCTGATCTTCTCGGAGAACGCCGTGTCGCGAGGGACGACCGGTTCGGGAGCCTCCCCTGGACCGCTGTTGAAACCGACGGGCGACGGCATTCAAAGTCAGGCTGGTCGGTTTAGGGTGGCCGTGTGTTCAATCGGCTCGCAATAACCGTGTCGCCACCGGGACCTCGGTGGCCTTGTCAGGTGCGGTTCTGGGTGGATGGCTGCGATGTGGTGGAAGCAGCGGTCCACGAGGGTGGGCGTGGACCGTTCGCGATGGACGTCCTGCGGACGGATCGGCCCAGTCCGCTTGTGGCATCCCGCGTAGCCCGCCGCCTGAGGCTGGGCGAACCCGAGTGCACCGGCGGCTGCTGCGGGTATCTGTCCGCTGTGGTGCAACGCTGCGGAGGACTGGTGGTCTGGTCCGGCTGGGAGGGGCCGTACCGGGATCGGTTGCCGCTGGATTTCCACTTCGACGCGGAGCAGTACGACGCGGAGCTGACCCGTGCTGTCGCGGACCGGCGGTGGGATATCCACCCAGACCCCACTCGGCGCTTGTCAGCCAGAGCTGACGACACGGGGCTCTGAGAAGCTCTATGGCGTCCTTGCGCGACAAGCGAGCGGGATGATGATGCAGGACCTCGGCCGGGTTGTCGCGGTGCTCCGGTCCCTGCAGTCCATCCGGCTCAGCTGAGGGACGGGATCGGCGGCGCCGCGTAGGGCGGAGGCAGACGGCAGGATCGGCGCCTGGTGCGCGCGCCGGTCAAGGGTGAGGTTCACCCTGCCCCATGAATTGGCTGATGCCTTCCACGACTCTGCATCCCGCATCGCCCCAACGAGCACATCGCGGCCGTGGCGGAGCGTGCGGACACAGAGCGCGTTCGCCAGACAGCCCGCTGGCTGGTCCGATACGGGACCGATCGATGTTCGGTCACTGTCGGGCTTGCCCTGCTCGCTGCCGTATCGGATTTCCGGGCATTGGCGGTCCGCCAGGGTGGCCGCCGCAGTACATGCCGGATCTGCCGCGGCGGAGCCTCAACACGCAGGCGGTGCTGGGCGGCAGTCCGTCCGGCGGCCTCGCTCCGGTTGTGCGAGGGATACCACCGATACCGGCAAGATCTCTTGTGGCTGCGGCGCACGTCGCCGTCCAGGCGGCGAGGTGCCCGGCGCCCGAAGCAGGCGGGTTCGCCGTTTTCTGGACCAGAGGTCGTAGGAACCCGCGCGTGAGTGCGTCATCGGCAGCTCTGAGCGTGGTGGGTTCGTGGTCGAGCAGGCTGGGCGAGTAGTCCGTTGGACGTGTCAGTGACAACGGGTGGCGGGCGATGAGGTCCATGGCGGAGAACGCGCCGTCGTGGATGCGCAGGGCGAGGCGGCTCTGGTGCAGGACGTTGAGCACGTCGAGGATGTGCTGGGTGCCGCGTACGAGGCGGAACATCTCGGAGATGTGCACGGTGTCGCCCGGCCGCGCGCACGTCAGCAGGTCGCCGAACTTCGGGCGCTCCAGCGGATGGAGGCGCCGCCCTCTTCCAGCCTGCGAGCCAGGCGGTCAGTCGCTCCGCCTCTTTGGGGCAACCGACGGAATTTCGTTGACCAGCCGTAACGTGGCTTCCGCCCGGTTGGATTCCCGCTCAGGAGTGCCCACGTTCCCGCTCCTGAGCGTCGGCGCTGGCGCGAACTGTTCTGTTGCACGGAACCTTGAGCGTTCTCACTGAAGGTTGAGTGGATCACTGCCCGTACGGCCACGACCGATGCCGGAGCCGGTAGGTAGCCGATCACGAAAAAGCGGGAGAGCGGCTTTACCCGATCGAGTGTTCTTTGGTGACTCGGGGGGAGATCTCGCCCGGTGATCACGACACTTTGGGCATGTCTGACCCGACATGAGCCCTGAAGTCAACCTGTAGGAGGAAACCGATGGCGGTGCCTGACCATGAGATCAAACCCACGTACGAAGCGATCAGGGCGGGCGACCTTACGTGGGCCGTCTTCGCCTACGGCGGCCCCGGTCAGCTCACCGTCGATCACGTGGGCGTGGACTCGGACTACGACGCCTTCTGCGGCCGGTTGGCGCCCGACGACGCCAATGCGGGTGTCATGCTCCCGCAATACGAAACTGATGTGCGTTTCGCTTACCGCCGCTTCGAAGCTGAGGAAATCGGCTCTGAGCGCGCCAAGTACGCCTTGTTCGTCTGGTCCCCGGCGTACACGGAGTATCGCGAGAAGAGCAAGCTCCTGCGCGACAGGATGGAGCTCCAGCTGATCGTGCTGCACTTCGACGCCGAGGTCCGGGCCTCCCAGAGGGATGACCTCGCCCACGCCAAGGTCGTTGCCCAGCTCGGAAACTGACAACGACCGAGCCCGGTCTGCACCCGGATTGCCCCGGGGTACAGACCGGGCCCGGTTCGTTCGGTGGAGCTCGTGGTCAGCCGGTGTCCGCGAAGAAGCGTCACCGTCGCCCACGCCCGGGCAGCCCCGAGCGCGGCAGCCCAAGCCCTGCGCCGTGCGGCGCCCCACCGCTTCACCCTCAGCCCAGGCAACGACGTCCTCACACACAGATGACCTGGCTCCACCCCGCCGACCACAACCTGGCCTGGAGCAAGCCCCGCCTTCCCCTGGAACGCGACGCCCTCACCGGCCTCGACGCCACGACGCTCTTCCACGCGCACGACGAGGAAGCGCCTCCCCCCGCGACCGGGACCCACCGGAGTGGGCCGCCGCTATCGCGGGCCTCATCGATTCTGGCCTCCTCATACCCACCGAGGGTTACAGTCGACGGCCTACGGCCTCCGCAAGATCCGCGACATCCCCGCCGTCGAGTCGCCGACCACTGACACCACCACGTCGGCCGACACGAACTACGGCGCTCGAACCTGCCACTCAACCTTCAGTGAGAACGCTCAAGGTTCGGTGCGACAGGACACGAACGCACGCATCACCGATGGGGCCCGCCGAACCGACTGTGTTTCGTCACCTGGGGCGGCCCATTACGTCGGTGACCCCAGGTTGCTGGCCTCCACGATCCTGTGTGTCACACCTCAGTGGCAGACTGGCGGCACAACGAAGCTTCGGAAGGGCAGGGCGTTGCGGCAGGGTAACCCGTCGAGCGCCGCTGCTCGGGGGTGGCTGGTGCCACGGGGGGAGATGCGCGGCTGTGATCTTCGACAGTCTTGATGTGTCGTACGGCGAGATGTGGGGTTCCTATCGGGGAATGACCCATCCGGACCCGATGTCGCGCGCGCTCGCGGCACGCAAGCATGCTGCCGGGATGGATTACGCGGTTCTGCTGTCCGCGTGGGAGCGACCGCTGGCACTGGTCGAATACTGGCCGCGCCGGATGTGGCGCGTGTATCTGTTCGACGACAGGTCCTGGTGCATGCAGATGATTGACCTCAAGCCGCACAGCACGGGGATGTTGCTGGCTCAGCGGAACACCCGATGGCAGTTTTCCAACGAGCAGGAGTACTCGTCCTCGAAGTGGAATGTTCAGGAGACCACGACCGTCTCGGCCGACGGGCAGGTCGAGGTGAGGTCCGAGTTCGCCGGGCCGAGGGGGGCGTCGACGGAGCCACTGCACGCTCGAACATCCGGCCCGTCGAGCGTCCCCGTGCGGCGGTTCGCGGCGCCCGTCGAAAGCTTCCTCTGCCCCGTACCGGAATTCGGCGACTGGCAGGTGTTCGCGCCGCTCCTCGCCCAGCAGGGCCACGAGCCCGCCACGACCGTAGTCCTGAGCGACGTGTCGGTGGACGAAGGGTCCGGACCGCTGCGCGCCACCGGAATTGAGAAACTGTTCAGTCCGGGTGCGTGCGACACTCCGGAGGGGCCGGCCGTCGTCGAGCCCGTTGACGCCGGCGTGCTGCGGATCACGTCAGGGCAGCTGGCGGTCTCGGACCCCGGCTGGATCAGAGACCCGCGGACCGTCGCTGTGCCACCGGGCGAGTTCCCGGTCACGCTGTCGCTATTGCGCACGGCACGCGGGGCCGGCGTCGCCGCGGCCAGGGTGACGTTCGTGGACATCTCGCCCCGCGAGTGGGAAATGGTCCTCCGGCCCGACGAGGACCTCGGGCTGCTCGGCGAGGGCCAGTTCTACGGGGTTGGCGTGGATACCGGCACAGCGGCTTTCATGGATGCGACTCGGACGGTGATCGAAGACCAGCTGGACGAGGACCTGTTCATACCCCTCGACAGCCAATTCAGCGTCGAACTGCCCAGCACGGAGCCCGAGCCGAACCTCATCGCCTTCCGTGCCGGCCGGGGCGACGGGGCCTACCCCGTCTGGATCGGCCGCACCGATGACGGACAGGTTGGTTGCGTCGTGGTCGACTTCCAGCTCCATTCCGCCGACGGGGGAGAGTAGGGAAGCGCTGAACCGCACCCAGGACCATCACGTTCTGCTACATGACGGGTGGCGGCAGCTATACGAGAACGCGGCCTGGTCGGTGAGGTGACCCGGAAGAGCTGGCTAGACCCAACCCTCGTCGAGGTAGATCGTCCAGGACTCTCTCACTGCCTTGTCAAGTGCGACCAAAACCGCAACCTCCGCGATGGCTGCCGGTGCGTCGGACAACCGCAACGGGAAGTCCGGGACACGGTTCCGCGTGTAGGTCGGCAACTCGCCGTTGCAGCGGAAAGCGTGGAGCGGCAGGGGATCAAGGTTGAACCAGGAAGGGCGGTGTTCCTCCGCCCACGCGGCTGCGGCGTCGACGCAGTCCACATGCGCCAGCAGGTGCTCGGGGGCAGGCCCGCCGCTGAACTGCACCAGGAAGCCCTCGGCGTCGACTGCCCACCGGTCCCAGGTGAATCCAGGGCGAGGGTGCCGCAGGATCGTCGCCATGCCGCCACCGTACCTAGGCCATGGTCAACGAGGAATCGAGCCGGCTCGGTGAGGGTGGGCGGCGTAGAGGTACTTCATAGCCGTGGTGGTGGAGATCCCGAAGACACGGATGAGGTGGACGGGGTCCTCCGTGTCGCGTGCCTCGTCCAGAATCCGGTCGGCTCGCACAGCGCGCAATGTGACCCCGCTGGGGGCGAAGCAACCCGCTCGCACTCCAGTTATCGCGCCGCGGAGTCGGCGACGGTGGCCGTGTCGCTGCTGGCTGTGAAGGGCGGTACGGCGGAGCATGGGGCCAGTGACCGGAGGGCTGATCGAGGTGCTCCTGGTGGCTGAGTCCGTGGGCAGGACCGGTTTGTGAGCTTGGAGAAGGTGTTGATGAGGACGCCGCCCCGACGTGTCCCTGGCGCCGTCGCCTTCCCGCTGTTGACCATGCGGTGGGAGCAGCTCGCGATGGTGCACTGGAGGTACGAGGCCGAGGCCGTCCAGCGCCTGCTGCCCGGGGGACTGGTCGTGGATCGGTTCGAAGACCGGGCCTGGGTCAGCCTGACGCCGTTCATGATGTCGTCCGTCCGCGGCCTGGGGGTCGTGCCGCTGCTTCCCCCTGCCTTCTGACGGCGACGGTCAGGCGAGCAGGTTCACGGCGCTCTGGAACAGGCCGGGGAACCGGGCAGCTGCCGGGGTGACCATAGGCGCCAGCTGCGGCTGATTCCGGATCCAGAGGAGGGAGCTGGTCAGGAGACGGTAGCTGCGAGACAAGCGACACCAAGCGCGTTCATATGCCTGCGGGCGGCCCTCGCGAAGACAACGTACGAGGGCGTCCGCCGCGGTCAGGGCGAGAGTCAGGCCCTCGCCTGTCAGCGCGTCGACGTATCCTGCGGCGTCGCCCACGAACAGCACTCGGCCTGCCACCCGGGAACGGGCTTGCTGGCGCAGCGGCCCGGCGCCCCTGACCGGTGTCCTGTCGGCCGTGAGAAGTCGGCTGGCCAAGAGGGGGAAACGGGCCAGCTGGTCGTCGTAGGGCAGTTGGCGTGAGGTGAGGATGGCGACGCCGACCTGCCGCGGTCCGAGCGGAGTGACGTACGCCTCGCAGTCGGCGGCCCAGTGCACCTCGACCAAATCGGTCCATGGCTCGACGCCGTAGTGGCGCCGCAGACCGTACCGGAGCGTGCGCCGCCGGGTGGCGGCCGGTCGCTCGGTCAGGCCGAGCGACCGTCGGGTGGGGGAGTGCAGTCCGTCGGCCGCCACGAGATAGCGGGCGGTGATGCCGTCAGCGGTCACGTAAGCGTCGGACTGAGCCACCTGGCGAACGCGGTGCGGGATGACCGGAACGCCGAGTTGGGCGGCGCGGGCGGTGAGTGCCTCGTGCAGCACGGTCCGGCGGGTGCCGAGACCGGGTCCCATGGGGAATCGGGCTTCGGCGCGTCGGCCACCGGTGGCGTCGAGGTAGCGGATGCCTTGGAGGTGTTGGCCGGGCACATTCACGTCGAGGGCTTTCAAGGCGCGCACCGCCGAGGGCATCAAACCCTCTCCGCATGCCTTGTCGACGGGCGAAGGGCGCGGCTCGGCGACCATGACGTCGAAGCCGCATTGCACTGCGTGGATCGCGGCGGCCAGGCCCGCCGGGCCGCCGCCGACGATGAGGAGGTCGATCACGACGCGTCACCGGGGCAGGAGAGGGCCCGTGACGGCGCCAGCGCGGCGTTCTCGCAGCGGATGCGCACGGTCAGCAGTGTCGCGTTCAACAGCGTGAAGGCCAGGGCGGTCAGCCAGGCGGTGTGTACCAGGGGGAGGGCGATGCCCTCGGCGACGACGGCCACGTAGTTGGGGTGCCGCAGGTACCGGTAGGGGCCGGAAGTGATCAGAGGAAGGTCGGGGACGATCAGCACGCGGGTGTGCCAGCGGGGGCCGAGGGTGCTGATGCACCACCAGCGCAGCGCTTGCGCGGCCAGCGTGAGGCCGAGGGCGGGCCAGCCGAGCAGCGGCAGGAAGGGCCGGTCGGCCGCCCAGGGCTCGACGAGGCAGCCTAGGAGGAACGCGGTATGCAGGCCGACCATTGCCGGATAGTGCCCGGCACCGTGCTCACGGCCGCCCAGGGCTCGGCTCCAGGCGCCGTTGCGTCGCGCCACGGCGAGTTCCGCGAACCGCTCGGCGACGACCAGCAGGACCAAGAGGGTGTACGGCGTCACGGGACTCTCACCAGGCCAGGAGTACGAGTTCGGACGAGAAGCCGGGCCCGAAAGCGATCATCAGTCCAGTCGTTCCGGGTGGGGGCTGATCGTTCTGCGTGTCCTTGAGGATGTGCAGCACCGACGCGGAGGACAGGTTTCCGTGGGCGGCGAGCGCGCGGCGGCTTGCCGCGAGGGCCGAGTCCGGAAGGCCGAGTTCATCGGCGAGCGCGTCCAGGATCCTGGGGCCGCCCGGGTGGCAGATCCATGCCGTGACGTCCGCGGGCTTGAGGTCGTGTCCGGCGAGGAAGGACTCGACCTCCTCGCTCACATGCAGCCTGACGAGCTCGGGGAGTTCCGGACCGAGCACCAGGCGGAAGCCCCAGTCGCCGACGTCCCAGCCCAACAGGTGCTCGCTCCCCGGATACAGGCGGCTCCGTGCCGCCATGACCGTCGGCACGGAGGATCCGAACCGGCGCGATGGCGTACGTGAGGGCGTACGGGAAGGGTCACTGCCGACGGCCACGAGTGCGGCGACCCCGTCCCCGAACAGACTGCCCGCCACCAGGTTCGCCATCGACATGTCGGCGCGCTGCAAGGTGAGCGAGCATAGTTCGGTGGACAGAAGAAGCGCTGTGCTGCCCGGCCGGCTGTCGAGGAAGTCGTGGATGCGGGCCAGTCCGGCGGCGCCCGCGGAGCACCCGAGCCCGAACAGGGGCGTGCGCTTGACGTCGGGCCGCAGGCCTGTCCGTGCGGCCAGCCGCGCCTCCAGGGAGGGGGTCGCGATACCGGTCACGGTCGTCGAGACGATCAGGTCGACGTCCTGCGGGCGCACACCGGCATCGTCGAGTGCCCGCTCGACGGCTTCAGCGCCCAGGGTGGTGGCCAGTTCGACGAAGATGCGGTTGGTCTCGCCGAAGGTGCCGAGATCACGGTAACGGTCGAGGGGCAGAGCGAGATGACGGCTCTCCACGCCGGCCGCCGCGTGCAGCCGACGCACGAGTTCCCCGTCGGATCCGGGCGGCAGGCCGGCGACGAGGTCTTCGGTGATCTCGTGTTGCATATAGCGGTGCGGCGGGAACACCGTACTCACCGCAAGGACGCGGGTCATTGCTCCAACATAGGGACACTGAGACCTCGGCGCCCTCAACCGGGCGCTCGTGGGCGCGCCGTCGCCTAGCGTGGTGCGATGCCCTCCACGACCGATGAAGGAAACCCCCGCCTCGCCGCCCCGGGTGTTCCCGGCTCGGCACAACACTCGGCCGTCGCGGGCCTTCTGAAGGCGAGCCACCCGATGCCGGCGGCGGCGGTGACAGTCCTCGCAGCGCTGCTGTCCGCTGCGTTCGGGCTGCACTTCGCCTCTGCGGCCACGGCAGTGGCCGCGGTCATCGCGGGCCAGTTGTCGATCGGCTGGTGCAACGACCGGCTGGACCTGCGGCGCGACCGGGCTGCCGGACGTCGGGACAAACCCCTGGCCACGGGGGCTGCTAGGCCCGCCACGGTGGGCACGGCGGCCTGTGCGGCCCTACTCGTGTGCATCCCGCTGTCGCTGGCCTCCGGGGCCCTGGCCGGCGCGGTACACCTCGGCTGCGTTGCCGCCGGATGGACCTACAACCTGTGGCTCAAACGTACCGTCCTCTCCTGGCTGCCGTACGCCCTTGCCTTCGGCCTGCTCCCCGCGTTCCTGACGCTGACTCTCCCGACCCACCCGTGGCCACCACTGTGGTTGACCGTCGCGGCGGCGCTCCTTGGGACCAGCGCCCACTTCGCCAACGTCCTGCCGGACCTCGAAGACGACATCAAGGGCGGGGTGCGTGGCCTCCCGCAGAGAGTGGGCCGACGCGGATCCGTGGCGTCGGCCGCGATCCTGGCCCTCGTCTCCTGTGTGGTGCTGACGGTCGGTCCGACCGGCCGGGTATCCCTGGCCGGCGCGGGTGTGATCGCGGTGACTGTCGCACTCTGCGTTCTGGCGGCGGCCGGGCCGCCCGCTCTGGTGCGCGGCCGGGGGCCTTTCGTCGTCATCCTGACCATGGCCGGCCTCGACGCCGCACTCCTGGTACTGGGAGGCGCGCCGCCCACTGGACAGGCCTGGCCGTGACCGGAGCCGAGGAGACGGTACGGCGCCGAGCCGAGGGCGGCCCGAACAGGCGGCTCTGCGTGGCGCCCTCCACGCTTGCCCCGACGTCACGGTCACCGTCACCCGCGCCCGCTGACTCCCAGCCCCTGGCCAGGTCTCCTTGCTGGAGTCAGCCCAACAGCCCTATGCCGTCCGCAGCTTCGCGGGCTCCGTGCGCCGGGAGAGGCAGCCGGCGGTCGGGAACGGCCGTGCTGTTGCGTGGTGCCGGGCGGTCCTTCCGTCACGGGCGGGATGCCCGGGCCAGGCCACGATTGCGGACGGGGCGGGCGGAGGACTGCTCTCGCCGCGGGTGCGGTGGTCACTGGTGGTGCCAGGTCGGCTTCGCCGCAGCAGGGCTGTGCGGTGAAGCCGACGTGCCGCTGCACGTGGTCTGCAGGAGAGGCCACGTGCAGCAGCCGTCGCCGGGGCCGAGCCCACACGGCCCCGTGGGGTGCGCGGGGTGGATTCGCCGCTGGCGGGTCCAGCCGAAGGTTGGTTGATCACGTGGAAAGTCCGCTCCCGATCCAACCTCCGCAGAAACGTCTGCCTGTGTGTGGGCCGGCGCGGCACGTGTCAGGGGCGTGCGTGTCAGGCGCCTGCCGGCCCGCTCGGATCTGCTGGGCGGGCCGGCGCCGTGTGCCCCGCAGCCCCACACCGCCGAGCACACCCGGGACAAGCCATCCGGGGCCGCCGCCGCGGCGTCCCAGAGGCGTCACCGTGCCGAGTAACCCGTATGCCGCGGTGTAACCGGCTGCGCCGAGGTTTGTGAAGCGTTGGGTTCAGTGCGTGGCCGCAGGTGGGCTGCCTCCCGCAATGAGGAGACCCTGGTCTGATCATGGTTGCCGTGTGTGCGCCCGGCGGCTTGTGAGGCCGTTCGGACGGTCGTTTTCTGTGCCGACTGCACCACTTGTCCACTGAACTGCGATGTTCGGGGTACTCGTGAGCCATGGGAGGGTCGGGCTCCCCGGCCCGCGGAACGAGAGGGACGGGAGGTGACCGCCATGACGGGCCCGTATCCGAAGGAGGCGGGGGTCGACGACAGCCCGCACCGCACCGGCCAGGAGCCGGTGAGCGAGCTGGTGCGCCGTGCTTCGGAGCAGTTGACGGAGCTGGTGCGCGGTGAAATGCGCCTGGCGACGGCGGAAATGAAGGAGAAGGGCAAACGCTACGGAAAGGGCGGCGGCCTCTTCGGCGGCGCCGGAGTGGTCGGCTTCCTGATGCTGCAGGCACTGGTGGCCACCGTCATCGCGGCGCTGGCCGTGCCGCTGCCCGTCTGGGCTGCGGCGCTGATCGTGACCGTTGTGCTGGGGGCGATCGCCGCGGTGCTGGCCGTCGTCGGAAAGAGGCAGGTCACCCAGGCCGCGCCGCCCGTTCCCGAACGGACGATCGAGAGCGTGAAGGCCGACGTGACCGAGATCAAGGAGAGCGCACAGCGATGACCCAGCCCCACGATGAGCCCACCGACGCCGGGCCCGAGGAACTGCGCGAGCACGTCGAGCAGACCCGCGCCGAGCTCGGCGAGACGGTCGCGGCGCTCGCTGCCAAGGCCGACGTCAAAACCCGTGCCCAGGAAAAGGCCACCGCGGCCAGGGAACAAGCCACGCCAAGGCCGGCGCACTGAAGGCCAAGGCTGCCGACATGGCCCATGAAGCGCAGGACAAGCTGCCTGAGCCGGTCAGGGACAAGGCCTCCCACGCCGCCGAGCGGGCCCGCTCCAAGGCCGCCGAGGCCGGCCGGCTCTGGCATGACACGGCCCCCGAACCGGTACGGCACAAGGCCGCCCAGGGTGCGCGGATGGCTCGTGACAACCGGAGCCTGCTGCTGGCGGCCGTCGGCACAGCCGTGCTGTTGTGGCTGGCCTGCCGCCGGAAGGAGTGACCCGAATGAAGACATCGAAGATCCTCTACAAGCCGGTCGGCCTGGCCCTTGGAGCCGTCAGCGGCGTGGTCGCCAGTGCCCTGTTCAAGCAGGCGTGGAAGACCCTCCGCCACGACGATGACGCCCCCGACGCCACCGACGAGGAGCGCACGTGGAGTGAGGTGGTGCTGGCCGCTGCGCTGCAGGGCGCGATCTTCGCCGTGGTCAAGGCCGCCGTCGACCGCGGCGGAGCCACCGCCACCCGCCGTCTGACCGGCACCTGGCCCGGCTGACCCAGCGACGCAGGGGGTGTCGGCCGGATGTGGATGCCGACACCCTCACTCGCTCCTGAGAAATGGCCCGCCTTGCTCGCGGGAGCGGTCGCTCGGCCGGAACGCCGGGTCCACTGGTCTCCCGGCGACGGTGCCGAGCGCGCCAGGTGCCTGCTCACCGAGCTGGCCGTCCGCTCTCGGAGGCAGGTCGCTGGCGTACCGAGGTGATCACTCTCGCCGCCAGCAGGCACGCTCACCTGCTCCTCCAGTAAGACGGGCTCGCCTGGGGCGAGGTCGCGGCAGCGCTGGTGCAGGGCCTGGGCTCGCTCGCGCTGGGCCACCCGGTGGGGTGCTGTTTCGGGGTGGCGCACGGCGTCCAGGCCGGAGCAGACGGCGTGGGCCTGCCCGGGGTGGAGGCGGGCGTGCTGCTGGTCGTGGACACGGCGATCTCCAGAGCCCACTTGTCCGGGGCGCAGACTCGCCCGAAGGTCACTCATCCCTGGTGAGCGCCTTCGAACGCACGCCTTCCTTTCATCGCGTCGGCGACGGAGTCCAGCACCCCATGGGCTTCCTGGGCAAGCAGGGGTTCGGCGAGGAAGCGGCCTTCCGTATCGCTGCGGTGCTCAATGCCGGGGACCGACAGGGTGGCCGCCGGACGCAGACCGACGCGTGCCAGCACCGGTCGGAGCATTTCAATAGCGGGAGCCCCGCCCGAGGTGCCGGAGCTGTAGCTGATCAGACCCACCGGCTTGCTCTGCCACTCCTTGTGGAGGTAGTCGATGGCGTTCTTCAGCGCGGCGCTGAAGCCGCCGTTGTACATCGGCATCACGAACACAAAGCAGTCGGCGGCGTCGATCGCCGCACTCCAGTCCTTGGTGTGCTGGTGGACATAGCTGCCCGTGGACGGGTGCTCCGGCTCCTCGTGGAAGGGCAGCCGGACCTCGGCCAGGTCGACGAGCGTGGTCTCGAACGCCTGGTGTTCACCGGCGAGTTCGGCGACCCACTGGGCCAGCGGGCGGCCCGCCGAGGCAGGACGGGTGCTGGCCGAGACGACATACAGACGGGACATGGAGTTCATCCTTTACACGACAGGGGATGCGGTCTTGCGGAGCGTGAAGTGGCGGATGGCCGGCTGGGCGAGCGGACCGATCGCCACGGCGAACAGGAGGGTGCCCACGCCGACCGTGCCGCCGAGGAGCCAGCCGCCGGCCAGGACGGCCGCCTCGATGACAGTACGGGCGGCGCGGATCGAGATCCGGTGTGCGGCCAGGCCGGTCATCAGGCCGTCCCGCGGGCCGGGCCCGAGGCCGGCGCCGATGTAGAGCCCGGTGGCCAGCGCGTTCAGCGCGACGCCCACCAGCAGCAGCGGGACACGGGCAGCCAGGGCGCTGGGCTCCGGCAGCAGCCGGAGCGTGGTGTCGGCGGCCGGCCCGACGACCAGGACATTGCAGAGCGTGCCGATGCCGGGGCGGACCCGCAGCGGTATCCAGGCAAGCAGCACCAGGGCGCCCACCGCGTTGACGACCCAGCCGAAGGATAGGCCGGTGCGGTGGGCGATGCCCTGGTGCAGCACATCCCAGGAGGGCACGCCAAGTCCCGCGGCGATCATCAGCGCGATGCTGACGCCGAACAAGTACAGCCCTGAGAACAGGTACAGCGGCCTGGCCACGGAAACTCCCAGATGGTTGACGTGTCATGTATGACGGTACGAGGAGGTGGGTGACACGTCAACCAGATCTGGCTAGGCTGTGGCCATGAACCAAGACCCACGCTGGCTGACGGAGCAGGAACAGCGCGCCTGGCAGGCGTACCGCCGTATGTTTCTGCTGCTCAACGCCCAGCTGTCGCGCGATCTCGGAAAGGACAGCGGACTCTCCGAGCCGGACTACGACGTGCTGTCCAACCTGAGCGGCAGCCCCGACCACCGCCGCCGCATCAGTGAGCTCGCCGACCGGATGCTCTGGTCCCGCAGCCGTCTCTCCCACCATCTGGCCCGGATGCAGCAGCGCGGCCTGGTGACCCGGGAGGAATGCGCGACCGACGGCCGGGGCGCGATCGTCGCGCTCACCGAAGAGGGGCTGCGCACCATCGAGGCCGCGGCGCCGCTCCATGTGGCCTCTGTGCGGCGGCACTTCATCGATCTTCTCGATGCCGAGCAGATCGACGCATTCGCGGGGATCGGCGAGATGGTCGTCGGACGTCTCACCGAAGACTGAGCACCGACCTGGAGGACTTGCTGTCTCGGCAACGGCTTCAAGGCCGCCAAGGAGATGCCGCCAACCAGTGAGAGGCCGCCCGCCCAGAAGCCGTCCGGATCCCGTCTCCTACCTGTGATTCGAAGCGCTCCGCACACCCATCCGCCCGAGCCGCAAACGGAACTACTGCTGCCGATGATGGCTGCGTGGTTGGGCCGCGTTCACCGACGGGATGCCCCTGGCGCTGCTGAGCGGCTCGGGTGGCGGTCGTCGCGGCCGTCGCGGTGGCGTTGCTGCTGCGCCGCGCCGAGCGGTCGGCGCCCGGCTCGCCGGACGGTACGGGCCCCGACGCCACCGTGCTGCCGCTGGCTCAGCGCTCCTCGCACTGAGCGCCAGGGGCCGGGGTCCGGTCCGACCAGGGCCGCCGCACCGCCGAACCGGCCGCCGTCACCCCACGGCGGCCAGTCGGCGCCCCGGCTGGACCGCCCGGCGGGCAGCAACCGATGAGTCCCGCACCCGCCCATAGAGAGCCTGTCCAGGAGCGACCGCCGTCTGGCACAGGTCGCACAGGGCAGGAAGCGCGGAGTCCTCGCCCGCGGCGGCACGGTCCATCACGCACCCACCCGTTCGGCGCGGCTGCGGACAACCGGCCAAGACTCACACACGATCCAGGACCATCCCGCCCAACACGCCACCGGCGGCGTGCCGCATCACGCCAGGCGCCGTACCCCGGAGCTGGAGGCGCCGCCCACCGATGCCCCGGCGAACAGCAGGGCGAGCCGGCGCCGCTGAGCCGGTGCGAACAACTGCGTGGGGCACCGTCATGGCGACGGCGCCCCGCGCCGCGTTCCAGGTCCTGCCGCTATGACTCGCCGGAAGCGGCGCGTTCGCCCTGTACGTACGGGTCCAACTCGACGTCGTAGGTGCCCGCGTGGCCGGCCAGCTGTTCCACGATGCGTTCCCACTCAGCGAGCTCGGCGACCCGGCGTCCGCCGTCCGGCTCGGCCGACGGCTCCCCGATGCCCTCCGGCGCCGGGCTGTCCGCACGCGCGGCCAGCCGGTGGAACGCGCTGGCCGCCTCATGATGGGTCATTCCCTGGGCCTGGCGACGTACTGCCGCCCGCCCCGCGTGCTCGGCCTCGGTGGGCCCCTCCTCCGCCGACTCGGGGTGCGGCAGCGGCTGTTGGTACGTCATCGGCTCTCCTCCTTCTGCGCGGACACGGCGACGCGCCAACGCCGCCTCGCTCCCGTGCCCTACCCCCATCCTCCCCGGATACGTCAGGGCTCCGGCCCGAAGGCGGTCAGGGCGTTCCCCCTAGGGCGTGTTTCGAAAGTCCCGTCTGCCCGGCGGCGTCTGGCACGCACGCTCGCCGCGTTGTCGGGATCGCCCCGATACAACCAGTATCGGGG